>CAZVVC010000060.1:0-13967 GCA_964630425.1 uncultured Bifidobacterium sp.
TGGTTTGCGCCTTGGCCGGGATGGAACGATGGCCGTGGAGGGAGAAGGAATGAATTTCGTGACGAGAACGTGCCCGAACCGCTGCTGGATCGCGCTGCCCATGATCGGCGTTGGCGACAGCTTCTATGTCTGGCCGGTGGTGGCCGCCCGCAATCTGCACGAGACCTTGGACGAGGACGACGCCGAGGCAGTCGGCGGGCTGTGCAAGGAAAAGCTGTGGGAGCTTCGCAACGCCGATATCAATACGATGCTGGTGCTGTGGCGGCCGCTGCTGATCGGCGGTGTCGGCGGTCGGGCGTTCGGGCTCATGCGAACGCCGTGCCTTGTCTCGGCCGAGACGCCGCACGGCCCCGGCGACTATGTGAACTGACGGAAGGACGATCCGATGAAAAACGTAACGGCGGTGCGGCTTCGGATGCTGGAGAACGGATGGTCACCGATCCGCAACCGCGACAAGCGCACCTTCATGAAAGACTGGCCGAACGTCGCCCTGACACCGGACGAGATCGCCTCATGGGAGCGCATGACGCGCGACCGCGCCACCGGCTGCCGGATAGAAAACGGGCTGCTGGCAATCGACGTGGACGTGACTGACGCCGACATGGTCGAGCAGGTCGCGGACCTTTTGATGGACATTGTGCCGGAGCTTGACGACGAGGCGACGCCGTGGCTGGAGCGGTCTTCTGGCCGCGCCAAGGTGGCGTGGTTCTTCCGCGTGGACGAGCCCTTCAACCGCCTGCACACAAGGCGCTGGACGCGGCCGGGCGACGGCCCGGATGACGACACGCAGTTCATCGAAATGTTCGGCGGTGCTTCGCCGCGCCAGTTCGGCATGTTCGGGCCGCACACGGTCGATGAACGCGGCGAGGTTGTGCGGGAGTATGAATGGCGCGACCGCTCGCCGCTCAACACGGCGGTCGAGGCGTTGCCGCTGTTGTCCAAGCAGCAATGCTTCGCGCTGGCCGATGGCGCTGAAAAGCTGTTCGCGGCCGCCGGCTGGGAGCCGGTCAAGCTGTCGAAGTCGGGCGAGGACGCGGCGACGCGGGTGTACGACCTGACCGAAGACATGCGCTTCGACTGCAATGACGGCGTGACGCGCACGCTGGCCGAACTGCGCGCGGCGGCGGGCGAGGAAGGGCTGCGCTGTTCGGCATCGTGGCTGGAGGGGCCGCAGGCCAAGCGCCGCGAGCGCTGCCTTGTGACGCTGACGCGGTCCGGCCACGTGGCGATCTGGGAGACCGCCGCCGGTGTGACGCACGTTGAGATCAGTGCCGAGCCCGCGCCGATGCCGCAGCCGGACCTTGACAGGCTGGCGGAACTGCTGCGCGAGGTCCGCGACCGGCGCAGGAACCGCCTGACGGCGTCGGATGATTTCCAGACCGCGCTGACAAAGGCGCTTGGCTCTTTCGCGTGGTGCCCGCCGTTGAACCGCGTTGTGCCGCTTTGGCCGCAGTCGGTCGAGGACGGCGAGCCGATGGCCGGCTTCCGGGTTCGGATGGCGAAGTTCGGTTACCGCGAGGTCGGCCCGCGTGGCGGGCGCGGCGCGTTCATCAATCCATGCGACGCGTGGACGCAACACGAGCAGCTGATCGTGGTCGAGGGCGTGCAGATGCGCCCCGACCGCGAGCGGCCGGTGTTCGAGGAAGACGGGAGGCGCTACGTCAACGCCTACCGGCCGGTGGCCTTCCGGCCGGAGGACGCCGAGGGCGGTGACGCCGAGCCCGGCTTCGACTTCCTGAAGCGGCTGGTGCCGGGCGAGCGCGAGCGGCAGGAAGTGATCCGCTGGACGGCGCACAAGCTGCGGTATCCGCACATTCCAATGTACGCGATGGTGATGGTGGCGCATGGCCGCTTTGGCACCGGGCGCAACACCTATGGCGACCTGCTGTCGCTGCTGCTGGGCCGCAACTATGTGCGCGAAATCCCGTTCGAGACCTTCACCGGCAAGACCTACCAGTCACAGTACAATGCGTGGCAGGCCGACGCGCTGGTGGTGGTGGTGTCGGAGAGTTCGGAAGCGCATGACGGCTCGCTGTGGAACACCAAGCGCAATACCTATGAGCGCCTGAAACAGATTGTCGATCCGCGTCCGGGCCGGCCGGTGCTGATCAACATGAAGGGCGCGACCAATTTCTATTCCACGTCGAGCGCCAGCTTCCTTATCGCCACCAATCACGCCGACGCGCTGCCGATACCGGAGAACGACCGCCGCTTCGGCGTGGTGCTGAATGGCGAGCCGCAGGACCCCGGCTACTGGGCTTACCTGCGCGACTGGATGGAGCGGCCAGCCAATATCGCCGCGTTCCACGCCGCGCTGATGGCGGTCGACCTGTCGGAGTTCGATCCGTACACGCCGCCGCTGTTCGAGGGCAAGACGGCGATGGCCGAGGAAAGCAGGTCCGATCTGGACCGGGCGTTCGGCTACGCGCTGGAGGGTATGGCGGCAAGGGTGGCGACGCTGCCGCAGATCGAGGCGGCGACGCGGGCGGCGCTGACGGATTTTGATCTGGTCGCGCCCAATGGTGACCTGCGGCCAGTCATCCGCAAAATGGCGATGCGCGAGCTTCACAGGGTGGGCGAGCGCTTCGGCCGCAACTGGTTCATTCACGTCGACAGTGTGCGCTATCCAGTGTACGCGCAGACGCCGCAGGAGGCCGCAAAATGGACGAAGGCCGACCGCGATGCACTAAGCCGGGAAGTGTGGAAGAACGGCAGCCCGTCCGGTCCGGGCGGTGTCGGAACCGGGTTTTCGAGGCGGTGACCGGAGCCGCTTTTTACGAGGAAAGAGGGCGCTGCGAGCGCCCTTTTTTCATGGGTTTTCGGCAGCACCAATGGTGCTGTCGGGGCATTCACGAAAGCGTGATGGTGCTGTAGTCGTCATACCAGTTGGAGGCGTAGGGCGAGGGCGCGCGACGGGCGCAAAATTGACAGCACCAGCGGTGGTGCTGTCGGACGCGGTGGTGCTGTCGTCCAAGCTATTGAAATCGTTAAGCAATATCCTCTATACAGCACCAAGCACCATAGATTGAAAACATATATACCAGAAGACGTTTAGAAAGGCAGAAATAAGGCAAATAGGCCTTATAAATGCCCTATTCTCATTCTGTAGGGCTCTTAAGGAATGGTGGTGCTGTGGTGCTGTCGGTGCTGCCGGCAACAAAAAAGCCGCCCCGGCGAACCGGGGCGGCTGGTGGCGGCGACAGGCGGGATCAGGCTTTGAGTTCGGCCATGCGCTCGCCCAGCATCCACAAGGCGCGATTGAGCTTCACGTCTTGGTCGATGCCCTTGATGCCCCGCGTCCGCACGCGGCGGCGCTGGCCGGTCTCGGCGTTGACGCGGATGCCGCCCTGTCCGCCCTTGATCAGGTTTTCCTGTAGGACGTTGAACGTCATCCAGAGATCGTCGCGCCCGGCGTCTTCCTGCCGGCGGGGTCGCAGAAGCTGGTCGGCGGTGATCGGCGTATCGACATTGCCTTCGGCGTCACCGAAGCGCAGCATGTGGGCGGCGTCGGCCAGCGCGCGGGCTTCGTCGCGGTCTAGTTTCATCTGCGACCAGTCTTGCGGTGCCCGCATGACGGTCTCGGCGGTGGAGAGAACTTCGTAGGTCCCCTCGATCACCTTGTTCATGGCGTCGCCGGAGTGGCGAACCTTGATGCTGTCGAGATCGCCGGTCTTTGCGACCAGCGAGTTAAGGCAGACGATGCGGTACATGCCGGCCATCAGTTCGTAGGCGCTGGTGCCGTCATTGGCGTTGCGCAGCAGGATTTCCATCACCGACCCGCCGACCGCGTGATTGCGCATGGCGTCAACATGGCGCAGGCGCACAAGGTGCTTGGTGAAGGGCTCGCGGCCGGGATCGCGCGTCGGAGACTGGCGCACGCCGACCGGCACGAAGCCCTCGGTGGCGAGGCCACGCAGGATTTCAATGGTCGGGATGGTGCGGAAGCGTTCCGAGCGGCTGTCGTGAGCCTGTTGCGCGAAGATCGAGGGTGCGAGGCGGAACATTTCATCCTCGGTCAGCGCGCGGCCGGTGTCGAAGCGGGCGGTTTCCGTATAGACAGTCATGGTGGTTCCTTTCGG
The DNA here is from genome assembly GCA_964630425.1 of uncultured Bifidobacterium sp. GTDB lineage: Bacteria > Pseudomonadota > Alphaproteobacteria > SMXS01 > SMXS01 > RI-34. Next base: position 4,080 of record CAZVVC010000060.1, read on the forward strand.
TTTCAGGTGTGGCTTGCCATCTTCAAGGCCCGCTGGAGCCACCAGACGGGCGACAGGCGGCGTTTCGCCTGTTTCGGCAGGGTAAGAGCCGGGAAGTGCCTCAAGGCCGCCAGCGGGCAGCCTTGAGGCGTGGCGAGGGTGGGCCAGTTCCGCCACGACCGGGCACTCTGCCCGGTTTAGGTTTTCAAGAGAAAGTCGCGCATCACGGGCGAGGCTCCCGCAATATCGTAATGCCTTCTTCTAGGTCATCGGTGACAGGGAATGCGCACATGTCCCACACTTGGCCATCTAGGCATTCTTGTGCCTTGGACTGCGATAGTCCTTTGCCGTGCGGCACGTCCTCGCCCATGACCACGGCAAGCGCGACTGCTCCCGTTTCCATTGTCAGGATAAAGGCTTGCTTGTAAGGGGTAATCATGGCTGTGCCTCCGTGAACCCGGCCCGCAAAAGCAGGTCGGCGGCGTATTCAGGCGTCAACGCTATGCTGTAACGCTGACGAGCGGCCTCAATGAAATCGGCTTGCCCGTGGTGGCCGATGCGCTTGGCGAAATCGAGTAAGGCGGCATCCTGCCTCGCAAGGCAATCAGCACGGCGGGCTTTATAGGCGGGTACGGTCATTCGCTTGCCTCCGGCTTGTCCATGTCGCGCGCCAAGGCTTCGAGGTTTTCAATGCGCTCCATCGTGGGTGATCCTTCTGTTGCGGCCCTGCCATCGTCAGGCGGGAGGGGGCCAGTCTCGTCGCGACCGGGCAGAGAGCCCGGTTTCGGCTAGAGAGGGGTGTCGAGAACGCCGGCGATGATGATGGCGGCAATTACTGCCGCCATCACGAAACGGAAAGGGATCATCTGTGGCAGAGCCCGGCGTCGATCAGGGCTGCGGCAGCGCGGCCGTAGGACCCCTGAAGCTGCCACACGACACCGCTGTCGATAAGCCGCTGCATCGCGTCGACGGAAAGGTCGACGTTGTCGTCTTCGTGACTGTCGAGATTGTCGGGCATCGTACCGCCTTCAAGAAACATGATGGCGTCGATATCGGAATTGAAACGTGACATGGTGATTTCCTTTTGTTGCGGCCCTGCCATCGTCAGGCAGTGGGCGGGCCAGTTCCACCACGACCGGGCAGCGAGCCCGGTTTCGGCTAGAATGCGTTAACGCGCATCGGCTGGTTACGACCGCCAAACTCGAAATCGAACCCGTTGGCTGCATCGAACGAGCACCATTCCAGCGCCTCGCCGGCGTATTCACGTTGCACGCCGGCCCGAAACTCGCCTTTGGCGAAGGAGACGTTGCCCCAGAAGCCGAACAGGCGGATGGCGTCCTTTATCGCCGCGCCTGTCGTCCGGGTAAGGTAGCCGCAATGCTTCAGCGTCAGCACCGCACGCGCGCCGCCGTGCTCGACGAGCAGCCGGGCGACTTCGTGACCATGCAGGCGGAACGAGTAAATATCCGCGTGAATGTCAGCTACTTTTGTTACGGTGCGGTTATGGCCGACCGTCACGGTTGCTTTGCGGTCGAAGTCTATATCGCGGAGGCGACGGAAACGGAGGTTTGCCATGGTTTTTCCTTTCTGTTGGTCCTCACGATTGAGGGGAGGGGTTAGGCGATCATTTCAAAGCGGTAACGGTTGCGGCGAAGGAAGACACGGACACCAAGCAAGGGGTTGCCGTCGCTCCCACAGACAAGCCACGAGTTGGCTTTGTCGGGTTCCGGTATTAGCGTTTTGCTTTCACCACAATAAAAGCGCGCAATGCTTTCACCGATAGCGTCAAGTGTCGGGGCAGTTGCGAGTAAGTTTGACATTGGAAAACCCTCTTGTTGTGGCCCTGCCATCGTCAGGCGGGAGGGGGCCAGTCTCGTCGCGACCGGGCAGGGGCCCGGTTTCGGCTTTCAGGTGCGTACGGTCACGACTCTACGGCGCGGAATGCGGCCTGCGCATAAGCCCAGCCACGATCAAAGGTGCCGGAGCCGCGCGCCACGTTCGTTAGGTACACATACGCCTTGCGGCCAGCACCGCGCACCCGGACCGAATACGCCTCGTTCTCGTAGGCGTAGCTGCCATTCGGTACGCGATCAAAGACGATGGTTGAGCCATCGGCGGGGAGGGTGAGAGCGTTCATGAGTTTAGCCTTTAGACGAAGGTTTCAATTTGCTGTGGCCCTGTCATCGTCAGGCGGGAGGGGGCCAGTCTCGACGCGACCGGCGGCAAACCGCCGGTTTCGACTGTCGTTTCTTCCTATTCACGGTGTCAAAGAACGGGCCGGAGGGCCATTGACAACGAGGTTAGTACCAAAAGCGTTGCGTTGTCAATAGGGCTAAGTTATTGATTTCACGGCACTTTCAAAAATAAACAAAAAACTTGGAGCATGGTTCCGGTACCAACGTAAATTTTGAACCTGCGAGATGTTATAATATTACATCGACAGCCTGTACACTGGTGTACATTCCAGCTTCCACCAGCCACCTTGCCCGCTCCAGCGCTCCCGTATATCCTGCCGGCCATGACGACACTTGAACGACGCAGCCGGCTTGCCCGCACACGCGGCCCCGATGAGACCCGCCCGCTAAACCAGCCTGACGCAGACACGCCGGGCTGGCCGCGACCGCGCGCCAAGCGCTACACAACGGGCAGCATCCACGGCGAGGAACGCGAGGAACTGCTGCGCCGCCTGCGCGAACTGGCGAAAGCCGCCTTGACCGACTTCGAGATTGCCAACGAGCTTGGGGTCTCGACGTGGATGCTCCAGTGGTGGTGCGACGAAGACCCGGCCTTCGCCGCCGCGCTGGACCTGCCGAAGGCGCTGGCCGACCGCCGTGTCGAGCGCGCGCTATATCACCGCGCGGTCGGCTACTCCTATCGCAGCGAAAAGATCATCAAACGCAGCGACGACACCATTGTGCGGGTGCCGGTGATCGAGCATGTGCCGCCTGACGTGAAAGCGGCTGAAACGTGGCTGCACAACCGCAAGCCGGAAGCATGGTCGAGCCGGCAGGACCTGAAGCTTGCGGACAACATAAACATGCAGTTCAACGAGGCAGAGCAGGACCCGCGCAAACTGGCTATGGCCGTGCTGGCGACGCTGCGCGAGGGTATGGGCGCGATCCCGGCCCCGGAACCGGAGGACGAAGAATGAGACTGCTCTATCGAGCCGCCAAGCGGCCGTTCAAGCGCGGCGACCTGCGCACAAAGGCATGGGCGGCGATCCTGCCGCCAGCGGTGGCGCAGGACGATCCGCTGTGGCGTGAACGCTGTCGGCAGTATTGGCAGCGGCAAGAACGCCTGTACGGCGTCCGGTTGAGCGATTTCGGCATGTTCCTTGATCCGGTCGAGGGCGTCGTCGTCACCTTTGCCACGGTGCTGGACGTGCTGCCCGGTGAGCGCACGACCGACCACGACCAAGTGCCGGTGACCGCATGACGGCGCTGGAGAGCCTGACGCTGGACGAGGTCGAGGCGTATATCGCCGGCCTGTCCGAGGCCCAGCGCGCCCAGCTTGCGGCCGGCACCAAGCGCAAGCTGGTGGAGGCATGGCTTCCGCAGCCCGGACCGCAATCCGAAGCGTTCTATTGCGAGGCCGACGAACTGCTCTATGGCGGCGCGGCCGGTGGCGGCAAGAGTGACCTGATAGCAGGGCTCGCGGTCACCGCGCATCGCCGCAGTCTGGTGTTCCGGGCGCAGGCAACCGACCTGCGCAGTCTGTGGGATCGGCTGGTCGAGATAACCGAAGGACGCAGGCGCAGCAAGAACGATGTGCAACGCAGCATGACGCTGGTGGATGGCCGCGTCATCGAGGGCGGCCATCTGGACACGCCGGGCTCGGAACGCGCGTGGATGGGCCGGCCGCACGATCTGATCGCGTTCGATGAAGCTGCCCAGCTTTCCGAGTTCCGCGTCAATTTCGTGCTGCAATGGCTGCGCTCGACGGAGAAGGGCCAGCGCAAGCGAGCGGTGTTCGCCACTAATCCGCCGATACCGGAGTTCGATGACGCCGGCCAGATGATCGACACCGGCTTGGGCGATTGGCTGGTGCGCTGGTTCGCGCCGTGGATTGACGACCTGTTCCCGGACCCGGCGGAGCCCGGCGAGATACGCTGGTGCTTCATGCGCGCCGATGGAAACCGGCTGGTGACGGTGTGGGTGGCCGGTCCCGGCTGCTACGATCCGCAGACCGGCGAGCCGAGGCCCGACGCCACGGCCGAGGATATCGACAAGGGCAGGGTGGCGGTGGCGCGGTCGCGCACCTTCATCCGCTCGCTGCTGTCCGACAACGCGTTCCTGAAAGGCACCGGCTACGCGGAGCGCCTGTCCGGTACGCCGGAACCGTTGAAGTCGATGCTGTTGAACGGCGACTTCACGGTGCGCGGCGAAGACCATCCGCAGCAGATCATTCCGACGCAGTGGGTGCTGGAGGCGCAAGAGCGGTGGAAGCAGCGCGACGAGGCCGAGGTCTTGAAGCTGCGCCAGCTTGTGCTGTATGGCGACATTGCGCAGGGCGGCGTCGATCACACGGTGCTGGCGAGCCTGTGCGAGACCGACTACTACGACGAGCTTCTGACGAAACCCGGCCGCGACACGCCGAACGGCGCATCCGTGGCGGCGCTGCTGATGCGCGAAAGGCTCGACCTGTCGCTGGTCGCGCTCGACGCCACCGGTGGCTGGGCGGGCGGCGCGGCCACGGCGCTGGAGGAACGCTACGGCATTGAGGTCGAGCTTCACGCGGTCAGCAAGACAGATGGCAGCTACGCGCCCGACATGCCTTATCGGTACGGCAATCTGCGCGCCAAGATGTGGTGGGAGTTCCGGCTGGCGCTGGACCCGAAATCTGAGTTCCGCATCTGCCTACCGCCCGGCACAAGGCTGCTGTCGCAACTCACCACGCCGCACTGGCTGGTGAAGGGCAAAATCCTGTACGTTGAAGGCAAGGATGACATACGCAAGCGGCTCGCCGGGGCGTCAACCGATGAGGCCGACGCGGTGCTGGGCGCGTGGCAGTATCGCGAGCAGGCGATACGCCGGCGCGCCGATCCGCAGGCCGACTTTATCGACCGCATCAACGGCCGCGACCCGCAGAGGCAAACCGAAGAATACGATCCGAGGGCAGACTGGTGACGCCGGAGAGTATGGAACGCTACAAGGTGAGGCCGGCCTGCCTGCGCGACGCAAGCTACGTGGTCGCCAATATGCGGCCGGAGGACGTTCAAGAGGTCCTGTGCCAATTGCCGGAAGGTATGAAGCGGCACGAGATCGCCTACATGCTGATCATGAGCGGCGACGCCTTCGTCGCTTATGACGACGCCGACCTGCCGGTGCTGCTGTTCGGCACCCAGCCGCTCAACATGGTCGCGCTCAACGCATGGGCGGTCGGCACCAAGCGGACGTGGCGCGTGCTGCACCGCGCGACGCGGTGGCTGATCACCGAATATCTGCCCGCGAAGGCCGAGGCCGGCTTCGTCACCATGGAGGCCCGCACCCATGTGGATCACCATCATAGCCACCGCTGGCTGGAAAGCACCGGCGCGGTTGTGCACGGCCCGCCATTCGTGTATGGACGGGATGGGCAAAAATTCCTAATGTACCGCTGGCACGCTTCGGCGCTGCCCGCCGCCGCCGAAAGATATAGGTGCACCGATGCAGCGCAATGACCTTCCGCATGTGGTTTCCATCATCGCACACGGCGCGCTGGCGCTGATCTTCGTCCTCGTATACTCCATATGGCGTGGTGCCGAGGTCGCCGTGCTGCTCGCGGCGCTGGCCGCCTGCTCGGCCTATGTGTTTCAGGTCACGCAATACCTGTTGGACGATCCGCTGGAGCTTGAACTGGAACTGGACCGGGGCGTCGGGCTGGTTCTGACCTTCCTGTTTGCGGTGCCGTTGCTGCTTGCGGTTGCGTCCATCGTCCTTGCAACCATGGGGATTTGACGACCATGTGCTTCAAAGTGAAAACACCGAAGGTGCCGAACCCGCGTCCGGCACCCGACAAGGCCGACGCCATCGAGGTCGCCAGCAATGCCCGCCGGGCGCTGGCCGAGCAGCAGGGCGAGTACGGCAACATCTTCACCAGCGTGCTTGGCGACACCGGCTACGGCGAGAACGTCAGACGGCCGCAGGTGGCGGCGCTGGGCGGCGGTGCCTAAGCATGGCCGGTTCGCAGAAAATCCGCGAACTGATGGATGAATGGCGTGGGCTGGCGGACCAGCGCACTCCATGGGAGACCTACTGGCGCGACGTGGCGCGCTACGTCCTGCCGCACACGCAGACGAACGACATGCTACTGACGAAGGCCCCGGCGGCCGCGATCCGCAGCGTTGTCAGCGAGCCCGTCGCTTCACGAAGCTCCAAAGACCTGTACGACATGACGAGCCTGTGGGCGGTCGAGCGGCTTGCCGCCGGCATCCTGTCGCTCAAGACCCCTGAAAGCAACACGTGGCACGACCTTACCAGCGCCGGCCTGTGGGGCGCGACGCCGTCGCATGACGAAAAGGTCGGGCTGGAGCGGCTGCGCGACTACCTTTTCAAGGTGCGCGGCTCACCGGCCAGCGGCTTCTGGAACGCGCATCGTGCCGCGATCCGCTCCATGTGCGCTTTCGGTGACGGCTGGCTGTTTATCGAGGAAATGCCGGGGCAGGATGCGCGGCTGCCGTTCCGCTACACCTATCTGCCGCTGCCGGAACTGTTCCCCGGCGTCGATGCGCAGGGCGTGCCCGACCGCATGTTCCGCATCTTCCGCTGGTCGCCGGCCCAGCTTGCCGGCCGCTTCGGCCGCGCCAACCTGCCGGAGAGCGTGCAGCGGATGCTTGACGATCCGAAGCAGAAGCACAACACGATCCGTGTCATGCACGCCGTCATCCCGCGCGACGAGGGCGAGCGGCGCGGCAAGATCGGCGTGCAGGCTGGCGCGTATGCCAGCTACTATTTGCTGCCCGATCAGGAACACATGATCGGGGAGGGCGGCTTCAACGAGTTTCCCTTCGTCCGCTACTCATGGAACACGTCCGGCGCGTCGCCTTTCTCGGAAGGACCGATTGCCATTGCGCTGGGCGAAATCCGCAGCCTTCAGGAAATGGCACGCAACGAGCTTATCGCGGTGCAGACCGCCGTGCGCCCGGCCTATGGCGTCGCCGGCAAGAACTACGTCAAGGTCAACATGAACCCGGCCGCCATCAATCCGGGGCTGGTGAACGCCGAAGGGCGGCCGCTGTTCGCGCCGCTCAACACCGGCATCCGCCCCGACTTCGCGCAGGCCGTGATCGAGGCGCGCCGCAATTCGGTGCGCGAACTGCTCTATTTGAACCTGTGGCAGATCATCATTCAGGAGCGCAACGAGACCGCCACCGAGGCGCTGATCCGTGCGCAGGAGAAGGGTGAACTGCTCGGCCCGGTCGGTATCAGCCTTAACCACGGCCTTAGCCACATGGTGGATCGCGAGATCGCCATACTCGGCCGCAAGAACGCGTTCGATGACGGCAGCCCGCTCGCCATGCCCGACAGCATGGCCGACGCGGACGTGACGCCGGCCTTCAACTCGCCGCTGGATCGCCTGCGCCGCATGGGTGAAATGGTCGGCATGACGCGGCTGGTGGAGTTCGCCGGCGTCCTGTCCGGCGGCGATCCGCAGCAGGCCGGCCGCATCCTGTCGCGGTTCGACATTGACGAAATGCTCGACAAGGCGCAGGAAATTCTCGGCGCGCCGGCCGCCGTGCTGATCAGTCGCGAGGCCGCCGACGAGGCGCGCGGCCAGCAGGATCAGATGAGCCAGCTTATGATGGCGCTCCAGTCGATGCAGCAGGGCGGCGCGGCCGCCCAGTCGGTCGGGCAGGGCGCGGCGGCGCTGGCCGAGGGCGCGACGATGGCGCAGGGCGCGCCGGCGATAGCCGATCTGGCGCAGGGCGTGCCGCAGGCGGCCGCAGCGGCCATGCAGGGTGCCGGGGTGCAGCAGGGAATGTGACATGGAGACGACCCGGAGCGTCATTCCAGACGATAAACGGACACCGGAGACGCGCGCGGACAGGCTGTCTGAAGCATGGCAGGCGTTCCAGCGCGGCGCGGCGTCGAAGACCGACGCGGACCTTATTCTCGCGGACCTTGCCAACTATACCGGATACTTTTTCGTCGCCGCCGACGCCGCGTCGGGCGATGAACTGCAACGCCGGGAGGGCCGGCGTGACGTGATGGCTAGGATTTTATTCTTGCTCGACCTGCCATTCGCATATACAACGGAGCTACGTCGAGCGGCTTCAACAGAGCTTCAACTCGACTTGTTGGAAGGTGAATGATGACTACCGAGGACAATGGCCCGCAGCAGGTGGACCCGGCCCTTCAGACCGAAGGACACCCGGAGAGCCAGCATGTGGACACCCAAAAGCCCGAGGCTGACGCCGGTTCCGGCGTCGAAAACCCGTTCGAGGCCCTGTCGCTGGAACAGGACACCCGAGAATGGGCCGTGCAGCGTGGTTACAAGTCTATCGAAGATGTAATCAAGACTGCACACGAGCAGCACAAGATGCTCGGCAATGCACTGCGAGTACCCGGCAAGGACGCCAAACCGGAAGAACTGGAGGCGTTCTACGAGAAGCTGGGCAGACCCAAGACGGCTGACGAGTACGACTTCAAGCCGCCGGAAAGCCTGCCTGAAAACCTTCCGTATGACGGGGAACGCGCCAAATCCTTCGCGGAGACGGCGCACAAGCTCGGCCTGACGAAGGCGCAGGCGGCAGCGATCCATGACTGGGCCGTGAAAAATGCCGTCGATGACTTCACCGGGGCGACTGCGCAGCGCAACGAGCAGGATATCGCGATTGCGAAAGGCGAAACCGAGAAGCTGATCAAGCTTTGGGGACCGCTCGACGGAACCGCGATGAAGACCAACCTGTCCTTCGCAGACAAGGTTCTGCGCGAGGTCGGCGGCGAAGACGTGGTGAGCGAGTTTCAGCGCGTCGGGCTGATCGGGAGTGACGGGGCTGTCATCAAATCCGCGCCTATCGCGGTGATGCTGTCCCGGCTAGGAGCGGCGCTCTACAAGGAGGACGATGTTCTCCGTGGGCGGCCGGACCGTCTCGACAATCCGTTTGCCGAGGGTGACGCCTTCAACGTGACTGCTCAAATGAAGCTGATCCGCGAGGATAAGCAGGCAGCTATGGCGATGATCGCCGCAGCCGGCAAGAAACCTTCCGACTTCGGTCTCAAGGCTTAGGAGCAGAGCAATGTCCAGCACTACAAGAATTTCGGACGTGATCGTCCCGGAAGTCTTCGCCAGCTACATGGCGAAGGACACCAAACAGGTCATGGCGTTTTACCAGACGGGCGTCCTGCGCTCGGATGGCGATCTTGCCAACAAGCTCGCCGGCGGCGGCCGGACGTTCAACGTGCCATTCTGGCGCGATCTGGACGACACCGAGAGCGACACGGCGTCCGACGACCCGGACAGCCATGCCATTCCGGGCATCGTCACCGCGTCGAAGGACGTGGCGCTTCGCCAGATCAGGACGCGCGGCTGGACGACAGCCATGCTGGTTTCGGAACTGGCTGGTTCCGATCCGATGCAGCGCATTTCGAGCCGTGCCGGTGCCTACTGGGGCCGCCAGTTCGATGACGTGGCGCTTGCCACGGCGCAGGGCGTGTTTGCCGACAACGCCATCAACGATGGCGGCGACATGATCCACGACATTTCCAACGACGCGGCTTCCGCGATCACCCCGGACGAGCTTATCTCGACCGAAGCGATCATGGCTGCTGCCCAAACCATGGGCGACGCCAAGCGGGAACTGAAGCTGGTGGTCATGCATTCTGTCGTGCATACCCGCCTGACGCAGGCCCAGCTTATCGACTTCCGCCCGGACGCCGAAGGCACTGGCTGGATCGAATACTTCCAAGAGTATCGCATCCATGTGTCCGA
>CAZVVC010000061.1:0-13966 GCA_964630425.1 uncultured Bifidobacterium sp.
CTGCGCTTCCTTGGGGACGAAGCCGTCCTCGGCGGCGACATGCAGCATCAGCGGCTTCCTGATGCCCGAGGCCTCGGCGAGACGGTCGTTGATCGACACGCCGTAATAGCCGACGGCGGCGTCGATGCTGGTGCGCGCCGCGGTGAGATAGGCGAGCAGGCCGCCCAGGCAGTAGCCGACCGCGCCCACCTTGCCGGTGCAGCCTTCCATGTTGCGCAGCGCGTCGATGGTCGCGCCGATGTCCTCGATGCCCTTGTCGACGTTGAAGCCGTTGAACAGCTCGAACGCCCTCGCCCAGTCCGCCTCGGTCTTGTCGGTAAGCTGGATGCCGGGCTCCTGACGCCAGAACAGGTCGGGCGCGAGGGCGAAATAGCCCAGCGAGGCCAGCCAGTCGGCGGTCTCGCGCACGAACGCGTTGACGCCGAAGATTTCCTGGATGACGACGATGCCCGGACCCTTGCCGCTCGCCGGCTTGGCCAGATAGCCCATGAAGGTGCCGCTGCCGTCCGTCGCCTGGATATTGATCTCGCTCATCCCGCTCACTCCTCCTGTCCGTGGATGGCCAGGACTCTAGTCGGTGCCCATGACCGTCTCAAGACCGTTGCGCCCTCATGCGCCGGGATGATGCCGGCGGGAGGCGCTAAAGCAGCGCACCTTCCAGCCGCAGCAGGAACACCTTGGTCTCGACGCCGCCCTCGCCCGAATAGCCGCCCATGCCGCCATTGGCGGCGAGCACGCGGTGGCACGGGATGATGATCGGGATGGGATTGGCGCCGCAGGCGCCGCCGACGGCCCGCGCGGGCACGCCCACCTCCGCCGAGATCTTGCCGTAAGTCTCGGTGGAGCCGTAGGGAATCCGCAGCATGGCGTCCCAGACCTGCTGCCTGAACGCGCTGCCGTGGGGCCGCAGCGGCAGGTCGAAGGTCTCGAGGTCGCCGTCGAAATAGAGGTTGAGCTGGCGCCGGGCCTCGATCAGCAGCGGCGTCTCGGTCTGCAGGGCGCCCCAGCCCCAGTCCACCGAGACGATGGCGCCGTCGTCCTCGCTGACGGTGAGGTCGCCCACGGGGCTGTGCAGGGAAAGCTGGGTCATGGGGCGCCGCCGGTCAGGATGCCGCGCAGGGCGGCGGGATCGGTGAGGGGTAACGAACAGGTCTGTCCATGACAGACATAGGCGGTGGCCTTGTCATCCACCCGGGTCTTGCCCCTGGCAGGATGGCCGTCCGGCAGGGACGCGGCATCGCCGACGACCTGCAGCACGCGGGTGGGCATGGAAACGGAAAAGACCTCGCGCAGCAGCGCGTCGGTCGCCGCCTCGCCCCGCCGGCCGACGATCACCACCTGGTCCGCGCTCAGCATCAGATCGAAGCCGCAGATCAGCGTGGCGTGGGACGGCGCCTGGCCGGCGACGGCGGCGGCGAAGCCGGACACCAGCTCCTCGGCGCGCTCGCGCCAGCGCGCCTCGCCGGTCAGCAGCGCCAGCCCGGCCAGCACCTCGACCATGACGCCGTTGCCGGCCGGCACCGCGTTGTCCGCGGCCTGGCGCGAGCGGACGATCAGCGCCTCGGCATCGTCGGCGGTGAAGAAATAGCCGCCCGCCGTCGCGTCGCGGAACCGCGCGTCGAGCGTGCGCGCCCAGGCTTCGGCCTGCGACAGGTAGTGGGGCTTTCCGGTCGCCTCATGGAGCGCCAGCGCCGCGCGGGCCATGTTGGCATAATCGTCCAGCATGCCTTCATGCTGCGCCCTTGCTGCGCGGAAGGCGTGCAGCAAACGGCTGTTTCCCGCCGAATCCACGCGGGACTGGTCGCGCAGCACGGCGGCGAAGGCGGTCTCGGCCGTCTCCAGCCAGCGCGGCTCGCCGAACGCCGTCGCCGCGCCGGCCAGCGCCGCGATCATCAGGCCGTTCCAGTCGGCGAGGACCTTGTCGTCCCAGCCCGGGTGGACGCGGGCGTCGCGCGCCGTGAACAGGGTGCGGCGAAGGCTCGCCAGCAGCCTTTCGGTCTCGGCGTCCGGCTTCTCGCGAAGCTGCAGCCGGTTGAGGATGTTGTGGCCCTCGAAATTGCCGGGGCCGGTCACGTCGTAGATCTGCGAGAACAGGTCGGCGTTGGTGCCGAGGAATTCCTGCACCTCCCGCGCCGACCAGACGTAGAACTTGCCCTCCTCGCCCTCGCTGTCCGCGTCCTGGCTGGCGGCGAAGGCGCCGTTTTCGGCGATCATCTCGCGCTCGACCCAGCCGATGGTCTCGCGCAGGCGCTGCTCGAACAGGGGATTGCGGTCGTCGAGCCAGGCATGGGTCAGCAGCTCGACGATCTGGGCGTTGTCGTAGAGCATCTTCTCGAAATGCGGCACCAGCCAGCGGTCGTCGACCGAGTAGCGGGCATAGCCGCCGCCCAGATGGTCGTAGATGCCGCCTTCGGACATGCGATCGAGCAGCAGGTCGACGGCGCGCTTGTAACTGGGCTCGCCGGTCTTGCGATAGGCCTGCCAGAACAGGCGGAAGATCGGCGGATTGGGGAATTTGGGCGTGCCGGAAAGGCCGCCGCGGCTGAAATCGACGCTGTTGACGAGGCCGGCGGCGAGTTGCTCCAGCGAATCGTGGCGCAGCGTGCGGCCGTCGTCGTCGGTGGCCGCCATCAGCTCCAGCCGCTGGAGGATGGCCTTGCGGTTCTGGTCGATGGTCTCGCGCTCGGTGCGCCAGACCTCGTCGATCCGCTTCATGATGTCGGGAAAGCCGGGCTGGCCCCAGCGCGAGGTGGGCGGGAAATAGGTGCCGCCCCAGAACGGTTCGCCGTCCGGCGTCAGGAACATGGTGAGCGGCCAGCCGCCCTGCGCGCCCAGCAGGTGCAGCGCCGACATGTAGATGGCGTCGATGTCGGGCCGTTCCTCCCGGTCGACCTTGATGTTGACGAACAGTTCGTTCATCACCGCGGCGATCTCGGGGTTCTCGAAGCTCTCATGGGCCATCACGTGGCACCAGTGGCAGGCCGCGTAGCCGATGGACAGCAGGATCGGCTTGTTCGCCGCCTTCGCCTCGGCCAGCGCCGCCGCGCCCCAGGGCCGCCAATGGACCGGATTGTCCTTGTGCTGGAGCAGGTAGGGACTGGTTTCCTGGCCGAGCAGATTGTGCGTCATTGGGCTTCCGGGCGCGATTGGTGTAGGGTCGGGTTCTGGCCTGCCCCGCCGTGAAAGGTGATGCCGATGAAGGTGACCATAGACATAGACTGCACGCCCGAGGAAGCGAGAACCTTCCTGGGCCTGCCCGACGTGAAGCCGCTCCAGGACGCCATGCTGGTGAAGATGCAGGATCAGATCGGCAAGACCGTCGACGCGCTGGGGCCCGAGGCGGTCATGAAGGCCTTCTTCCCCACGGGGATTCCCGGGCTGGAGGAGATGCAGGGCCTGTTCTGGCGCATGGCCACCGGCGGCGGCGCGGGCCGGGACACGGCCGGGAAATCCAAGGAATCCAAGTAGCTCATGCCGAAAGATCCGCCTCTCTATTTCGCGGAGCACGTCTTCTGCTGCACCAATGAGCGCCCCGAGGGCCATCCGCGCGGCTCGTGCAAGGCCAAGGGGTCCGAGCCGCTGCGCGACTACATGAAGAAGCGCGCCAAGGAACTGAGGATCAAGGGCGTGCGCATCAACACCAGCGGCTGCCTGGATCGCTGCGAGCTGGGGCCGACCATGGTGATCTATCCCGAAGGCGTCTGGTATCACTACGACACCGAGGCCGACGTGGACGAGATCCTGGAGCGCCACCTGATCGGGGGCGAGCGCGTCGAGCGCCTGATGCTGCAGCCCGGCCAGACCCGGCTCGAAAAATGACCACCATCTATGCGCTGGCGTCGGCGAAGGGCCGGGCCGGCGTCGCCGTGATGCGCCTGTCCGGCGAGGAGGCCGGGCCGGCGCTGGCCATCCTCACCGGCAGGGCCGTGCCGGCGCCGCGCCGCGCTGCGCTGCGCGCGTTCCATGACCCGGCGACCGGCGCGGTCATCGACCGGGGCCTGGCGATCTGGTTTCCCGCCCCGGCCAGCTTCACCGGCGAGGACGTGGCGGAGCTGCACCTGCATGGCGGGCCCGCGGTGATCGCCGCGATGGTGGCGGCGCTCGAGCGCATCGACGGGCTCTGTCCGGCCGAGCCGGGCGAGTTTTCGCGCCGCGCCTTCGAGCACGGCAAGCTGGACCTGACCGAGGCGGAAGGCATCGCCGATCTGGTGGACGCCGAGACCGAGGCCCAGCGCGTCCAGGCGCTGCGCCAGATGGAGGGCGCGCTGGGCGCCCTCTATGAGGGCTGGCGCGGCGATCTCGTCCGCGCCCTCGCCCTGCTGGAGGCCGACATCGACTTTCCGGACGAGGATCTGCCCGGCGGCATCGCCGCGCAGGTGACGCCGTCGCTGGCGCGGCTTGCCGGCGAGATTCGCGCCCATCTGGCCGACGGGCGCCGGGGCGAGGCGCTGCGAGGCGGCTTCCAGGTCGTCATCACGGGCGCGCCGAACGTGGGAAAATCCAGTCTTCTCAATGCCTTGGCGCGGCGTGACGTGGCGATCGTGTCGGATGTCGCCGGCACCACGCGCGACATCATCGAGGTCCGCCTCGACCTGGGCGGGTATCCGGTGACGCTGGTCGATACGGCTGGCCTGAGGGAGTCGGCCGACGTCATCGAGCAGGAGGGCGTGCGCCGCGCCCTCGCCCGCGCCGAACAGGCCGATCTGCGCCTGTGCCTGTTCGAGGCCGGGGACCGGATGCCGGAGGCCGCCGCCGGTGACCTGCTGGTGGCGACCAAGACGGACCTGACGCCGGTGGCGGCACGGGCCGGACTGTTCCCCGTTTCGGTCCGGACGGGCGCCGGGCTGGATGCCCTGCTCGCCGCGCTCGAGGAGACGATCGTCGGGCGGATGGGCCTCCGGGATGCGCCGAGCCTGACCCGCGCCCGTCATCGCCGCGCGCTGGAGGACGCCGCCGCTCATCTCGACCGCGCCAGCGCCGGCGCACGGGACGGCCGCGAACCGGAACTGGTGGCCGAGGACGTCCGCCTCGCCGCCCGCACCCTCGGCCGCATCGTCGGCCGCGTCGATGTGGAGGACATCCTCGACGTGGTGTTCGGCGAGTTCTGCATCGGGAAATAACCGCTGGAGTGCGGCCTCTGTGAAGCCGCTCCAACCCCGCTCATGTCGAGTGATTTGGCGCTATGCGCCAAATCGTATCGAGACACGGGCAAGCGGTAGCGAGCGTCTCGATACACCCGGCCTGTGGCCGGGCACTCGACGTGAGCGGGAATGGGGTATGCCATGAAGATCTTGTTATTGGTTTCTGGTTCTAGTTGAAGTGATGTTTCACGTGAAACATCCGTGGGAGGCGCCGATCATGGAAAGAGCAATCTCGAGGAGGACGCCGCCGTTTTCTTGATCGGGAAGCGCGTTCGACCTAGATTGCGCGCGAACCTGGAGCAGGCATGTACGACGTCATCGTCATCGGTGGTGGTCATGCGGGATGCGAGGCGGCCGCCGCCTCGGCCCGGGTCGGCGCGCGCACGCTGCTGCTGACCCACAGGATCGACACCATCGGGCAGATGTCCTGCAACCCGGCCATCGGCGGCCTGGGCAAGGGCCATCTGGTGCGCGAGATCGACGCGCTGGACGGGGTGATGGGCCGGGTCGCGGATGCGGCGGGCATCCAGTTCCGCCTGCTGAACCGGGGCAAGGGTCCGGCGGTGCGCGGCCCGCGCGCGCAGGCCGACCGCAAGCTCTACCGCAACGCCATGCAGGCACTGCTGCTCGATTATCCGAACCTCTCGGTCATGGCCGGCGCGGTCGAGGACCTGATCCTCGATAGGGCCGGGCCGGCGCCGCGCGTCGCGGGCATCGTCACGGCGGCCGGCGCGGAAATCCGGGCGGGCAAGGTGATCCTGACCACCGGCACCTTCCTCGGCGGCGTCATCCACATGGGCGAGCAGCAGACCGCCGGCGGGCGCATCGGCGAGGCGCCGTCGCTGGGCCTGTCGCGCACGCTGCGCGGGATCGGTTTCGAGGTCGGCCGGCTGAAGACCGGCACCCCGGCCCGGCTGGACGGGCGCACCATCGACTGGGCGAGTCTGGAGCGGCAGCCTGGCGACGATCCGCCCGTGCCCTTCTCGTTCCTGACCGAGGCGATCACCGTGCCGCAGGTCGATTGCCATATCACCCATACCAATGCGGCGACCCACGAGATCATCCGCGCGAACCTGCACCGCGCGCCCATGTATTCGGGCCAGATCGAGTCGAGCGGGCCGCGCTACTGCCCGTCCATCGAGGACAAGGTCGTCCGCTTCGGCGACAAGGACCGGCACCAGATCTTCCTCGAGCCCGAGGGGCTGGACGACGACACGGTCTATCCCAACGGCATCTCCACCTCGCTGCCGAGGGACGTGCAGGCCGCGCTGCTGGCGACCATACCGGGACTGGAAAAGGCGGTCATGCTCCAGCCCGGCTATGCCATCGAATATGATTTCGTCGACCCGCGCGAGCTGCATCCGACGCTGGAAACCCGAAAGGTTTCAGGACTTTACTTCGCCGGTCAGATCAACGGCACGACCGGCTACGAGGAGGCGGCGGCGCAGGGCCTGATGGCCGGGCTGAACGCCGCCCGCGCCGGCGGGCAGGCGGCGCCCGTCGTGCTCGACCGGGCCGAGGCCTATATCGGCGTGATGATCGACGACCTCGTGACGCGCGGCACGCAGGAGCCCTACCGCATGTTCACCTCGCGCGCCGAATACCGCCTGCGCCTGCGGGCGGACAATGCCGACCAGCGGCTGACCCCGCTGGGCGTGGAGATCGGCTGCGTCGGCGCGGTGCGGGCGGCGGCCCATGCCGCCAAGGAGACGGCGCTCGCGCAGGCGCGCGGCCTGGCGCGGACCCTGGCGATGACGCCGAACGAGGCGGCGGGGCACGGCCTTGCCGTCAATCACGACGGCCGCCGGCGCTCGGCCCATGAATTGCTGTCCTATCCGGACATCACCGTGGAGCGGCTGGGCGCGGTCTGGCCCGAGCTGCTGCGGTTCTCCCCCGCGGTCCGCGAGCAGCTGGAGATCGACGGGCGTTACGCGGGATACATGGACCGCCAGGAGGCCGACGTGATCGCGTTCCGCCGCGACGAAGCCCTCGCGTTGCCGGCCGGCCTCGACTACGCGGCCATCGGCGGTTTGTCGAACGAGGTCCGCGACAAGCTGGAACGCGCCCGCCCCGCGACCCTGGGTGCCGCCGCCCGCATTCCCGGGGTGACGCCGGCGGCGCTGACCGCGCTGCTGGGGCATGTCCGCCGCGGCGGCGAGCGCCAGAAGCGGCGGGCGTGAGCGGGCCGCTGGACGCCGCCGGATTCGCGGCGCGGACGGGTGTTTCACGTGAAACATTGGACAGGCTGGAGGCCTATGCCGCGCTGCTGGTCAAATGGCAACGCTCGATCAACCTGGTCTCGGCGGCCTCCCTTCCCGACCTGTGGCGCCGCCATTTCCTCGATTCGGCGCAGCTCGCCCCTTTCATCCGCCGCCTGGGCGACATGCCGCGCTGCGTCGATCTGGGAAGCGGCGCCGGGTTTCCCGCGCTGGTGCTCGCGATCATGGGCGTCGGCCGCTGGACGCTGATCGACAGCGACCGGCGCAAGCTCACTTTCCTGCAAGAAGCCGCCCGCATCGCGGATGTTTCTGTTAAGCTGCTGCCGTCGCGTCTCGAGACGGTGGACGGCGTCGTGGCGGACGTCGTGACGGCCCGGGCCTGCGCGCCGCTCGGCAGGCTGCTCGGTTACGCGGTGCCGCTGCTGACGCCGGACGGCACCGCCCTCTTCCTCAAGGGCCGCGACGCCGAACAGGAAATCGCCGAGGCGCGCGGGGACTGGCGATTCGTCGCGGAGACGTTCCCCAGCGCCACGGAACCGGAGGCGAAAATCGTGCAGATTCAAGGGATTGTCCGTGGTCTTCCTGGGCGTTGAGGAAAAGCGCCGCAGGCGCGGCGGCGGCCGGGTGATCGCGGTCGCGAATCAGAAGGGCGGCGTGGGCAAGACCACGACGGCCATCAACCTGGCCGCCGCGCTGGCGGCGGTGCGCAAATCGGTGCTGATGATCGATCTCGATCCGCAGGGGAACGCCAGCACCGGGCTCGGCATCAGCCGCTCGGCGCGCGGGGTCAGCATCTACGACGTGCTGATGCGCGACCACGATCTGGGCGAGGCGGTGGTGGAGACCGCGATCCCGGGCCTCAAGGTGGTCTGCTCCACCATGGACCTGGCCGGCGCCGAGCTGGAGCTGGTCAGCGCCGAGGAACGGGCGCTGCGGCTGCGGCAGGCGCTGCGCACCGGGGACTCGGGCGAGGTGCTGGACGCCTTCGATTATGTGCTGATCGATTCGCCGCCCTCGCTCGGCCTGCTCACCCTCAACGCGCTGGTGGCATCGGACACCGTGCTGGTGCCGCTCCAGTGCGAGTTCTTCGCGCTCGAGGGCCTGTCGCTGCTGATGAAGACGGTCGAGCGGGTGCGCGGCGCGTTCAACCCGGACCTTCGCCTCGAAGGCGTCGTTCTCACCATGTACGACCGGCGCAACCGGCTTTCCACCCAGGTCGAGGACGACGTGCGCGACTTCATGGGCGACAAGGTGTTCAAGACGGTCATCCCGCGCAATGTGCGGCTGTCCGAGGCGCCGAGCCACGGCAAGCCGGCGCTGGTCTATGACATGCGGTGCCCGGGAAGCCTGGCCTATATCAAGCTCGCCTCCGAGCTGCTGAAGCGGGAAAAGAAGCTGGTTGCCGCGTAATATCAAGGACCTGGAAGAA
Source organism: uncultured Bifidobacterium sp. (assembly GCA_964630425.1). Lineage (GTDB taxonomy): Bacteria > Pseudomonadota > Alphaproteobacteria > SMXS01 > SMXS01 > RI-34. Next base: position 8,790 of record CAZVVC010000061.1, read on the forward strand.
ATGGCAGCAGACGACAAACACGTGAAACGCCGTCCCGGCGGCCTCGGCCGCGGCCTTTCCGCGCTGCTCGGCGACGATCCGGTGGCCGAGGCGGCGCCGCGCGCCACGCGCGAGGTGCCGATCGAGAAGCTCCATCCCAACCGCTACCAGCCGCGCACGCGCTTCGACGACGCGGCCATCGAGGATCTCGCCGCCTCCATCAAGGCGCGGGGCATCCTCCAGCCCATCCTGGTCCGCCCGTCCACCTCGCGGCCCGGCGAGTTCGAGATCGTCGCCGGCGAGCGGCGCTGGCGCGCGGCGCAGCGCGCCCGGCTGCACGAGGTGCCGGTGGTCGAGCGGGCGCTGTCCGACAACGAATCGCTCGAGATCGCCATCGTCGAGAACGTCCAGCGGCAGGACCTTTCGCCCATCGACGAGGCGCGCGGCTACCGGCGGCTGATCGAGGAATTCGGCCATAGCCAGCAGGACGTGGCCGACGTGGTCAGCAAGAGCCGCCCGCATGTGGCGAACATGACCCGCCTGCTTACCCTGCCGGAAAAGGTCCAGGCGCTGCTGGAGATCGGCGAGCTGTCGGCCGGCCACGCGCGCGCGCTCGTCACCTCGGACAACGCGGAATGGCTCGCCCAGGAGATCGTCGCCCGCGGCCTCAACGTCCGCCAGGCCGAGGAACTGGCCCGCGGCGAGTCGCGCGCCGGCGGCCGCGGCCCGGTCCGCCCCGCCAAGGACGCCGACACCCGCGCGCTGGAGAAGCAGCTCTCCGAGGCGCTCGGCCTCCAGGTCAGCATCGACCACAAGGGCCCGGGCGGCAGCGTCTCCATCAAGTACCGCACCCTCGACCAGCTCGAGGACGTCACCGGCCGCCTCGCCGGCGGGCGATAGATCACTATAACTATTTGTTTTTAAAGGTTATTTAATGCGCGGTGCGACGATCCGGTCGTTCGTGCCGGTCTTTATCCTCTCCGTGTCCCTGAGCTTGTCGAAGGGCCTTGCATGAACGCTGATGCAAGGCCCTTCGACAAGCTCAGGGACACGGACAGGGTTATTCTCGCATCGGCACTGGATCGCCGCGCTCTCACCCCGATCTGGCGGCGGCCACCAGTCGCATCATGGTGCGGGCGGTGATGGCCTCGGCGGGCATGCCGGTGGTCTTGCAGGCCATCTCGGCCTCGAGCAGCAGGGTCAGCGCGGTGGTCAGCTTGCGGGTGTTCCAGCGCCGCAGCAGCAGACGCATCTCGTTGCCCTCGCTCTGGAAGGCGGGCGGCTTCAGCGACTTGAACGCGGCCTCGAGCTGCACGCCCCGCTCGGCCAGGCTGGCGACCAGATGCAGCCGCTGTATCCGCCGCGCGGTCAGGCGCAACAGGCCGATGGGGCTCTCGCCCGTCTCCTCGGCCCGCGCCAGCGCGGCGATCAGCGCCTTCATGTCGCCGCCGGCGGCGGCACGGCCCACCGCGTCGAACGCCTCGGCCGAGCTGTCGCCGACGCAGGCGCGCGCGTCCTCGACGGTCACGGTCGGATCGTCGCCCATCTTGTAGAGCACCAGCTTGTCCAGCTCCTGACGGCTGATCATGCGGTCGCCGCCCAGATTGGCGCGCAGATGCTGCCGCGCCTCCTCGCTGACGATCAGCCCCTGACCCGCCAGCATCTGGTCGATCAGCCCGTCGATGGTCTCGGCGCTGTCATAGCCGCATTCGATGGCGGCGGCGTTGGGCGAGTCCTCGAACGCCTTGCGCAGGCTGCTGCTGCGCGCCAGCTCGTCGGCGGTGACCAGCACGAAGCCGTCGCCCGGCGGCGCGGCCAGGAACTCGCGGAACAGCGCGGCATGCCGGTCGCCGGCGCGCGACACCTTCACCAGCCGCCGGCCGCCCATCATGGAGATGGCGGCCGCCTCGTCGGCCAGCCGCGCCGGATCGGCGAGCAGGCCCGCGGCGTCCAGCTCGGCCACCCGGAACGGGTCCTTCGGGTCTTCGGCGATAGCTTTGGCCACCGCCAGCGCACGCTCGCGCACCAGCCCCTCGTCGGCGCCGAACACCAGCAGCGCGCGCAGCACCGCATCCGGCCTGTCGGTGAACCGCTTGAGCTGGGCCGGGGTGAACTTCATCGGGCGATCCCTCCGAAGAGGCCCGAGCGGGCGGCCCGCCCCTCATCCGCCGCTTCGCGGCACCTTCTCCCACAAGGGGAGAAGGGCCTGGCGGCGTTCAGGCCAGACTCCCTCTCCCCTTGCGGGAGAGAGTTGGGGTGAGGGGTATGCCGATGCGGGGCGCAGATCGTCACAGGACGTAAATCATGGTGATCGAAGGCGCCCACTCTACCACAAATCGACGGATCGGCTATTTGCCCTGGGCGAAGAACACCGCGATGCGGGTCTTGATCTCCTCGGCCAGCCCGACGGCGAGGCGCTTCTGGGCGTCCTGCTGGGCGATCACGGTGGGATAGTCCTGCTGGACGATGTCGAAGGCGGTCTCGGCCCAGGTGGTGGCGGTCAGCACCACCTTGTCGGTGGCGATCTCGCGCAGCTCGAACTTGGCGCTCATGCGGTAGTTGGCGCGGGTCGCCGCCGCGTTCTGGCGGATGCCCACGTCCTCGCGCTCCTCGCCCACCTTCAGCGCCAGCTCGTAGACCGGCGCGCCGCTCGAGCCCTGCGGCGCGATGGCGTCGATCAGCTCGTTGCGCACCACCTGGCCCAGCCGGTCCGGGATCGGGCGGATGTCGATGGATTCCAGCCGGGCGTTGATGGACGGCGAGGTCGCCGTCGCGCTCTCGCCATACATGGGCCGGAAGCCACAGCCCGGCAGGGCGAAGGCGAGAATCGCGATGACGAGCAGACGGCGCATGGGGCCACTATGCCACGATGTTGACGATACGTCCCGGTACGACGATCACTTTGCGGATTTCCTTGCCGGCCAGCGCCTCGCGCACCTTGGGCTCGGCGAGGGCCGCCTGCTCGGCCGCCTCCTTGTCCGCGTCGCGCGGCAGGTCGATGGTCGCGCGCAGCTTGCCGTTGATTTGCACCCCGATCCGGATGGTCTCATCGACGAGCAGCGACGGGTCGGTCTCGGGCCAGGGCGTGTCGACCAGCAGGCCGGTGTGGCCCAGCGCCTGCCAGGCTTCCTCGGCCAGATGGGGCATCATGGGCTCGGACAGGCGCACCAGGATCTCCAGCGCCTCGCGCAGCGCCCAGCCATCGCCCTCGCCGGCCGGCTTGAAGCCGTTGACGGCGTTGGTCAGTTCGTAGAGCTGGGCGACGGCGCTGTTGAAGCGGAACCCGTCGATGCCCTCGGTCACCGACCGGATGATCCTGTGGGCCGTGCGGCGCAGCGCCTGGGCGCTCTCGCTCAGGGCGGCAGGCGCGGCGGTTCCCGGCGCCGGAAGCCCGGCCGCCTCGCTGACCAGCCGCCAGACCCGCTGGGAATGGCGCCAGGCGCCCTCGATGCCGTGCTCGGACCAGTCCAGGTCGCGCTCGGGCGGGCTGTCCGACAGCATGTACCAGCGCGCGGTGTCGACGCCGTAGGTCTCGATGATGTCGGTGGGATCGACCGTGTTCTTCTTGGACTTGCTCATCTTTTCCGAGCGTCCGACGGTCACGGCGCCGCCGTCCCTGGTCTTCCAGCCGTCGCCGTCGCGCACGATGTCCTCGGGCGACAGCCACTTGCCGTCCGCGCCCTTGTAGGTCTCGTGATTGACCATGCCCTGGGTGAACAGGCCCTGGAACGGCTCGGCGACGGACACCAGGCCGCATTTGCGCAGCGCCCGGGTGAAGAAGCGCGCATAGAGCAGGTGCAGCACCGCGTGCTCGACGCCGCCGATATACTGGTCGACCGGCATCCAGCGCTCGACGGCCTCCGGATCCAGCGGCCGGTCGGGATCGAGGCCGCAGAAACGCAGGAAGTACCACGAGGAATCGACGAAGGTGTCGCAGGTGTCGGTTTCGCGCCGGGCGGGCTTGCCGCAGCACGGACAGGCCACGTGCTTCCAGGTCGGGTGCCGCTCCAGCGGGTTGCCCGGCGCGTCGAAGGTCACGTCCTCGGGCAGCAGCACGGGCAGCTGGTCGCGCGGCACCGGCACGACGCCGCAGGCCTCGCAATGGATCACTGGGATCGGACAGCCCCAGTAGCGCTGGCGCGACACGCCCCAGTCCCTGAGACGGTAGTTCACCTCGCGGGTGCCGGCCCCCAGCGCCTCCAGCTCGGCGATGGCGCGCTTCTTGGCGTCCGGCACGGAGAGGCCGTCCATGAAGCGGGAATTGCCCAGCCTGCCGTCGCCGTCATAGGCCTTGTCGGCGATGGCGGGCGGCGCGCCCTCCGGGAACACCACGGGCGTGACCGGCAGGCCGTATTTGCGGGCGAAATCCAGGTCGCGCTGGTCGTGGGCCGGGCAGCCGAAGATGGCGCCGGTGCCGTATTCCATCAGCACGAAATTGGCGATGTAGACCGGCAGCGTCCAGTCCGGGTCGAACGGGTGCGCGACGCGCAGGCCCGTGTCGAAGCCCAGCTTCTCGGCGGTCTCGATCTCGGCCTCGCTGGTGCCGCTGCGCTTGCACGCCTCGATGAAGGCAGCCGCGTCCGGGTTCTGCCGCGCCGTGCGCTGGGCGACGGGATGGTCGGCCGCGATGGCGCAGAAGCTGGCGCCGAACAGGGTGTCGGGACGGGTGGTGTAGACCTCGATCGACTCGTCCGTGCCGTCGATCCTGAAGCGGACCCGCGCGCCTTCCGACCGGCCGATCCAGTTGCGCTGCATGGTGCGCACCTTCTCGGGCCAGCGGTCCAGCGTGTCGAGGCCGGCCAGCAGGTCCTCGGCGAAATCGGTGATCCTGAAGAACCACTGGGACAGCTTGCGCCGCTCGACCGGCGCGCCCGAGCGCCAGCCCTTGCCGTCGATCACCTGCTCGTTGGCCAGCACCGTGTGATCGACCGGGTCCCAGTTGACGTAGGACTCCTTGCGCTCGACCAGCCCGTTCTCCAGGAAGGTCAGGAACAGCGCCTGCTGGTGCCGGTAATAGTCCGGGCTGCAGGTGGCGAACTCGCGCTGCCAGTCGATGGCGAGGCCCAGGCTCTTGAGCTGGCCGCGCATGGTGTCGATGTTCTGCCAGGTCCAGGCCGCCGGATGCACCTTGCGCTCCATGGCGGCGTTCTCGGCCGGCATGCCGAAGGCGTCCCAGCCCATGGGATGCAGCACGTCGA
>CAZVVC010000062.1:0-10209 GCA_964630425.1 uncultured Bifidobacterium sp.
CGAGCGCTGGGCGACGCCGCTGGGCGAGATTCCGGTGGATCTGGAGGCGATGGGGAGGCTCCGCGCCATCGAGGGCGTGATCGTCGCCGACCCGGCCTTCGCCCAGGAGCACAGCCTGGAAGTGCACCTGCCGTTCCTGCAGGCGGTGCTGGGCGACTTCACCCTGGTGCCCGTGCTGATCGGCGACGCGGCCCCGCAACTGGTGGCGCGCGCGCTGGGCGAATGCTGGGGCGGGCCGGAGACCCTGATCGTCGTGTCCTCGGACCTGAGCCACTTCCACGACCACGCCACGGCGACGGGCATGGACGGCGAGGCGGCGCGCGCCATCGAGCTGCTGCGGCCCGACCTACTGCGCGACGAGCAGGCCTGCGGCAACCGGCCGCTGCGCGGCCTGATGCTGGAGGCGCAGCGCCGCGACCTGCGCGTGACCGCGCTCGACGTGCGCAATTCCGGCGACACGCGCGGCAACAAGGACCGGGTGGTCGGCTATGGTAGCTTCGCCCTCGAATATGCCGAGACCGCGCGGCTGGGCGACGCGGACCGCCGCACCCTGCTCGATGCCGCCATCGCCTCGATCCGCTACGGCATCCAGCACGGCAGAGAACCGTCGGTCACGATCAGGAACGTGGCACGCCCGGTGCTGGCCATGCGCGCGACCTTCGTCACCCTGACGCTGGACGGCCGGCTGCGCGGCTGCATCGGCACGGTCCAGCCGCACCGGCCGCTGGTCAACGACGTGGTCTCGAACGCCTTCAAGGCCGCCTTCGCCGATACCCGCTTCACGCCGCTGACCGCGGCGGAACTGGACCGGCTGGACGTGGAGATCTCCATCCTCAGCCATCAGCGCCCGATTTCCTTCGACAGCGAGAAGGCGCTGCTCGCCGCGCTGCGGCCCGACCGGGACGGGCTGGTCATCGCCGACGAAGGCAAGCGCGCGCTGTTCCTGCCCACGGTCTGGCAGACCCTGCCCCACGCGGCCGATTTCCTGCTGCACCTGAAGCGCAAGGCCGGCATGGCGGACGATCACTGGTCGCCCACGTTCCGCGCCAACCGGTTCACGACGGAAACATTCCACCGGCATTTCGGGTGAGCCTGATCAGGCCTGCCCCAGCCGTCATCCCGCCGACGGGCGGGATCCAGACTTGGCAATGGCGATCAGGCCAACCATCGAACTCACCAGGAGGCCGCTGGTCAAGCATCTCCGGCATGGGGGTTCCAAATTCCCAGCAAAGCCACACAATCGTCACGCATGATATAAAATTGCCCCCCTACATAAGTAAGAGAAATTAAATTCACTCTCAAACCCCGGCATCAACGGAAAGTCGCCCGACGCCCACCGTCTATATTGTCTATATATGCCTCATATTTATTAGCCCATTTCACCAGGGCATCAAACATTGGCGCCAGATCATGCGTTAATTGGGTCACATCATATTCGACCCGCGGCGGAACCTCGTCGTAAACCTTTCGGGTAATAAGCCCAGAAACCTCCAGCTCACGGAGGCGTCTGGTTAACATATGCTGGGTGATACCTGGAAGAAGCCGCCTTAATTCGCCAAATCTCTTCTCCCCCCAACTCAATTGCCATAGAATTTCACGTTTCCATTTGCCCTCGAGAATCCGTACCACTCGCTGAAATTTCTCCATTTCATCCGTTGATGCCGGCGGTCTGTATCTGATCCTGCTCTCTTTTCCCATGACTTCCACTGTCCTGCTCCCCGCTTCCACGCAGAAGTAGGACATATTCTAGAATTCTAGAGAAACGGATTCAAGGATCAGGGACACAAGCGACGCCAATCACAACCCAATTCAACGCCCAAAACCTGCTGCTCCATAGAAGCGATACGCGCGTTCGGCAGCGGCCCGCCCCTCTGACGGTGTGCACCCGAGCAACGATCGCTCCACGATTACCGGCCCGTTGAATCCGGCCCTGCGCGCAGCAGCCGCGATGCCCTCAAAGTCGATTACGCCCTCACCCGGCTCGCAAAACACCCGCATTTCGGCCGAGGACCGAAAATCCAGACCTTGAAGAATGCATTGGTCGCGAATGTCCGCATCGAGATCACGAAGATGCAAATACCGCACGAGCGCGCCATGCTTATCCAGAAAGCTCGCCGGGTCTCCGCCCGGATAGGCGTATTGCCCCGAGTCCAGACAAATGCCCAATTCTCCAACTGTCTCCTGGATCAGTCTCTCGGTTTCGTCGACGGTTTCGACCGCCAGCCCTACGTGAGGATGATAAACGACCTGGAGACCGAATTCGTTTTCCACCAATCGACGGGCCTCCCCCAGACCGCGCACCATCTCGCGCCAAGCATCCGCTTCCAGTGGAACCCGGCCATCCGCATTCCGTGTCGTGGATGCCAGCAACATCAGATGGCGGGCACCCGCCCCGATCGTAGTGACGGCGACGTCGCGGATCATATCGAGCAGCGTCGCACGAGCCTGGACATCGTGGAACGGCCCGACCACATATCCGCCACTCAAACCCAGCGACCGGGCCGCAAGCGCGTCAGCCAATTCCATCGGGTCCGTCGGCAGGTATCCATGCGGCCCAAGCTCGATCAGATCAAACCCCGCCGATGCCGCACCATCCAGGAAATCAGGCCACGGCAGATTGCCAGGCGCGTCCGGCACCCACACGCCGAAAGCATCGGGGTTGATACCCAGCCTGCCCAGCCTCCCCTCGGATGCCATGATCGCGTCCATCGCGTCCCTTCCCATTCCTATATCCTTATGATTTCTCTTAGGCTGCGGCATCGAATTCGATGTGCAGCTTTCTCAATATCCGTAGATAGGCATTGGGCACGTGCCGGAAGTCATTGCAGCCTTCCGCCAGCCATAAATCGTCGATCCGTTCGATGACCGCCTGAAACGCCCCCATAAGTTCGCGCCGCGCCAGGGGCGCACCGATGCAATGGTGTCCACCAGAGCCGAAAGTAAGATGTGAACCCGTGTTTTTACGTTCCAGGTCGAGTGTGTCTGGGTTCGGAAAGTGCTCGGGATCACGGTTGGCCGCGCCGAACCCCATCAAGATTAGAGAGCCAGCTGGAATCAGCACTCCCTCGAGCTCGAACTCTTTCTGGCTCACGCGGGCCAGATGCAGCACCGGGCTTTCCAGACGCAACACCTCCTCGACGAAGGGGCGTAAATATCGCTCAGGATCGGATTTGAGCTTTCGCCAGATTCCCTTGTCACGGCAAAGATGGACGAAACCTGCCGAAAGGGCATTGGCGGTTGTCTCACTGCCGCCGACGAAGGTATCCGCCATCAGATGGGCGTGCAGTTCGCTGTCGTTGAGTGTGCGGCCCCAGCCCGGCACCTCTTCGTTGATCAATTCGCTGAACAAGCTGCCGTCCGGCTCGCGGCGCAGTTTCTCGATCAGTGGCTGGAAGAACAGCTGCGCTTCGATCTGCTTGGCCACGTTGGCCATGTCCGCTTCCTCGGATTGCATGGCGCCGAAGCGTTGCACCCACGCATCCGTCCACTCCTTGATCCGCCAACAATCCTCTTCACGCATCCCCATCTGGGTGCCGAACACAATCATCGGCAAGGGCACGGCGAACTGGCTGACGATCTCGCATTCGCCCTTGTCGATGAAGCGGTCGATGAGGCGATGGGCGGTCTGCTCCACGAACGGCGCCAGTTCCTTGATTTTCGAGGCGCGCAGGAACTTCTCGAACACCGAGCGAAGCTGCTTGTGATCGGGCTCCCCGTACATCCCCAGCGAGGGACCAGGAATCCAACCCTCGTCAGCGAACTTGCACCGCATGCGCTCCACATGTTCAGGGTCCCGCAGCCGGCTGACGTCTACAACTTCCGTGCCCCGAACCGCGCCGCCTCTGAAATGCTCCTCGTCCAGCAGCACCTTGCGGAGTGCCTCATAGCCGGTCACCACGTAATAGCCACTGACCGGATCCGAGTAAATCGGCGACTCCGCCCGCATCTCCGCATAGAGAGAATAGGGGCATTCCAAGATCTCGGGATCAAGGAGATGAGGTTTTTCCTGAGGCGTCATCGATCTATCCTTTCTTCGTGATTACCGGCTTTACGACAACGCCGGCAGCACACAACGCTCAAAGAGATCCAGGGACTCCCATGACAGGTCCGGGTCCATTCCTCCCATGAGCGGCTTGAAGCCTATGCCGCCCATCCGCCGCGCGTGATGGATCGCCTCGTCAGGCGTCAGCACCAGATACTGACCCGATTGGCGCAACTCATCGGCGCTCTCAGTCTCTCGATAGGGGAGATTGGTCAGCCCCCGTCCCCAGCGTGCATATTCGCCGGCATCATGCGCGGCATGAGGCCTGATCGCCTCCCAAGCCCGCGTCGGATTCTCACTGATATGTACAAACAAAGGGCGTACACCTACCGTCGCAGGCATGGGCGCCGGCACGGGCTTCCCCAGCCGGGCCAGCTCCTGCCGATAATCTTCGAACAAGGCTGGGTTGCTGGGGAAAAACCCGTCGGCGATGCGTGCCGCACGGATTGCAGCGGCCTGGGAAGAACCTCCCATCACAATGGCGGGCCGCGGCTCCTGGAGCGGCCGCGGCAGGACGCGAATCGTCCGTCCCCCATATTCGAATGGCTCGCCACTCCACGCCTGCTTCAGGACGGCAATCCCATCCTCCATCAGCCGGGCGCGGTCCCGAAGAGACAGGCCGAACTGAGCATACTCATCATCACGGTAACCCGCGCCGACGATCAGCCGCAGCCTTCCACCAGAGAGGATATCCAGGACCGCCATATCCTCCGCCGCCCGTACGGGATGATAGAGCGGAAGCAGCAGCGCCGAGATAGTGATCGCAATGCGTTCCGTACGTGCCGCCGCCGCAGCGGCCATAACGATCGGAGAGGGGAGATAGCCGTCCTCACTGGCATGGTGCTCCATGAAGATGCAAGCATCAAAACCCAATCGATCGGCCCAGGCACACTGATCGAGAGCCGCTTGATACAGCGCCTCAGAACGAGCGCCGAAGGACGGCGTCCGCATATCGAACGCCAAGGTGAAGCGATACGACATGAACGCCCTCTTCAGGAGCAGCCACCGCCAGCCTAATTACCGGAACCGGTAGGTAAGCTGGAGCCAGACCTGGCGACTGCGCTGAATCATCGCGTAGAGGTCGGCCCGGTTGCCAAGCTGCGGACTTCCGGCAGAATAGCCCGAAGCGCCACCGGTCAACGCACGATCCGCTGCCGATAGCATGACCTTCTGGTTGGTGAGGTTGCGGCCAATGACCGACACTTCCCAACTGTCATCGGCGCCGAACAGCCTGAGCGTGGCATCAAGCATGGCATAGTCCTTCTGCAGGGCTTCAGGCTGACGCGAGAGGCCGGCGTAGTAGTCACTGCTATAGGTCCCATCCACGCTCAGGCTGGCGGTAATATCCGAGGTCAACGGCATGTCGTAGGTAAAGCCGAGGCGAACCATCCAGTCGGGTGCGAGCGCCAGCTGCGTGCCCGACAGGTCCTGGGCATCCGCCTTGGTATCGCCGGGTCCATCCAAGAACATATTGCATCCTGCATCCACCGACTGGCCGGCATAGCAGGCAGCAAGGAATTCCGGATACCTGGCGCGGTTGTAAGCGAGTCCACCCCGGACGGTCAGGCCATCGGCGGCCAGCCAGTCCGCATCCAGTTCGATACCGGTGGTGCGCGCCTTGCCCGCGTTGTCGATGGTGAAGGTCGTTGTCGCCGCGTTGTATTGCTGTACCTGGAGGTTGGTGAATTCGTAACGGTAGGCCGTGGCATTGAGCCGCAGTGTGTCGTCGAGCAGCGCCAACTTGGCACCAATCTCGAAACCACGGGACTTCTCGTTCTCGAAAGTCAGGTCGTCGAGTGTCGCGTTGCGGTTCGGCAGGAAGCTCAGGTCGAAACCGCCTGACTTGAATCCTGTCTTATAGGCACCGTAGAGCGTCAGTCCGTCGTTGGGGCGCCAGGTAAGAGTGATCTGCGGGGACACATTCGAAGCCGCGAAGTGGTGGTCGAACTCCTGAGGCCGGACGAAAGCAATGCCAGCGCAATTGACTAGGATATTGGCCCCGCAATGCAGATAAGGCAGGCGGAACTGAGAATTCTTCGTTTCGCGGGTATAGCGGGCGCCGCCGGCCAGCTCCAGTTCGTCAGTGACGTTCCATGTCGCTTCGCCGTAGAACGACCAGACCTTTCCGGCCGTGCTGCCGATCTTATCCCACGTGAACTGACGGCCGGTGGCCGGATCTCTGCCCACACCATAGAACCCGAACGGCGCGACGCGCGAGGAACTGCGGAAAGTTACGTCCGTATCCGAATAAAGTGCCCCCAGCATGAAGTTAACAGGCATGTCGAATGTGGTGAGCAACCGTAACTCCTGACTGAAACCGTCGTAGTCGGTGCTCTCATATCCAGGCACCTGCGCATCATCAGCGACCGAATAGTTCTCTAGCGATTCGACATCGTAATGCTGATATGCGGTGACCGAGGTCAGGCTTACGGTGTCCAGGGTATAGTTGACCTCAAGTCCGACCGTCGCGGCCTTGTAGGTGGTGAACGGTTTGCCGTTGCCGAAATAGTCCGGCTCACCAACCAGCAAGGCGGGGGAGATATCGCCGCGCGACTTGCGGAAATCCAGGGTGCAGTCCTCGTACGGTCCTGGAACGCCGAATACCGCCTGCGGTCGCCCGTTGGGACCGAAACACTTGATGAGCTGGCTCTTCGACAGATTGCCGGAATCCTCATTCCGAACACCGCCTACCTTGAGGACCGCCTCAAGGTTGTCATTGGGTGTCCAGCGCATGGTCAGGCGCCCTTGATACTCTTTCTCCCGCGGTAGATGGCCATAGACGGAGCCTGGCGTACCGTTGCCCAGCGGATCGAGGCTCGCGTCGATAGGTTGACTAAGGTTCCGCAACCAGCCCTGCATATCCGACATCGTCAGGGCCAAGCGGAAACCGAAGTGGTCGGAAACCGGCACTGAAATGCCAGCTTCGGCAAGAATTTCCTCGGCGTTGAATTCGTAACCGACCCGGGCATACCCCTCGAACTCATCACCGGGATTCTTGGTCCTGATCACAATCAGACCGGCGGAATTGTTTTTGCCGTAGTAGAGCGCCTGCGGCCCCTTCAGAACCTCGATTTGGTCCAGATCGAAAAAGCCCTGCTGGATGTACCGTCCGCGGGAGTAGTAAACACCATCAATGACCAGGCCAATCGCGGATTCGAAGCCGGCGCTGCCCGAGCCGGTACCCACACCGCGGAGATACACAGCGGCGCTGCCACCCGAACTGCCATAGTTCACCACCAGGTTCGGCGTATGGGTGGCCACCTGCTCAAGGTCATCGAGCGCATAACGGTCCAGCATTTCACCTGTGAAGGCAGTGGCGGCGACAGGCGCGCTCTGGAGCGTCTCGGTGCGCTGCCGCGCCGTCGTATACACGGTATCAAACTCAGCCGGACGCTGGACTGCCGGTGGTGTCTCTCTAGTGTCTTGCGCCGCCGCCACGCTGGCCCATGAAGACCATAGACAAGCGACCAGAAATACATATTTTCCCCGTTTGAACATGACGCCCCCTCCTTTTGGACATTCTTGACGCAAATCCCCAAATATCTGCGTCGATGTTCTTTTGAGGAGGCTGATCCGGCATTAAAGCACAGTCAAGTAGGGTACTTTTTTATATTTAGTATTAAATACCATACTATCTATTTTAATACCGATAACCACCCTAATTCTCGAATACTACGCCTTAATAAGCGGATTTATAACACGCCGCCCATTACAGCCCCTGGATTGGCCACGGGAGGTCTCCGCGCCTCAGCGTCGGCGCGTCGACTATATGGATGCGCAGATGACCGCGGATGAAACCGCTATTCGGCCGCCGTCTGCATGGCGAGGGGATCGGCCGAGAAGTGTTCGGGCTTTTCCTCGTAGCGGGACAGCATGGGCGCGGCGCGCAGGTGCTCGGGGATGTTCTCCGGGCCGATCATGCGGTCGATGGATTCGTGCGCGTAGTAGATGCGCCGTTCCATGTAGCTGAGCCGGTAGCCGCGGAAGCCGGGCGAAATGACGGCCTTCTGCTGCCATTCGAGGAACTGCAGATCCTCGGCCATGACGATGTCCCAGAACGCCAGCAGATTGTCCCAGCCGGCCGGGCGCGGCGCGTCGCCCCAGTCGCGGCCGAAATGCACCACGTCGACCCGGGTGCGGCTTTTCGAGATCGGCCAGAACATCAGGAACTGGCGGGCGGTCTCGCCCACCGGCGTGATGATGTTGGGGAAGATGTTGTGCGAGACGTGGTAGTTCCGGGCGATCTCGCCGGCCGCCACGCTGGGCATGGTCACCACCTTGCCGTCGCTGTAGCCGCGCAGCTTGCGCTGCTCGTCGGGCGGGGCGTTGGTGGGGCAGGTCATGCGGGTGTGGCCGTTGGGCAAAAGGCCCATGACCGCGCCGCGATGGTCCAGCGCCTCGCCCACCGTCTTCGGGTGGATGCCCTTGATGTGATAGACCTCGAGGAACGCATCCATGGTGAGCTTCCAGTTGCATTCCAGCTCGTAGCTCTTGATCGCCGCCGGGCGCAGCGTGTCGATCTCGAACTGCTCGAACTCGTCGCGGATCATGCCCAGCCAGTCCAGCAGCGGCGGGGCTTCCTTGTCCTCGTTGACGAAGACGAACGGCCCCCACGTCTCGCAGCGCACCTCGGGCAGGCCCAGGCACGACTTGTCGAACGGCTCGGGGAAGTCGCGCTCGTCCATCACCGAGATCAGGCGGCCCTTGGTGTCGTAGGTCCACTGGTGATAGATGCAGCGCAGCAGCGACACCTTGCCGGTCGGCTCGCGCACCAGCGGCGCGCCCCGGTGCGAACAGACGTTGTAGAAGGCGCGAATCTTGCTGTCCTTGTCGCGCACGAGGAAGATCGGCGCGTCCGGGATGTCGAGCAGCACATAGGAGCCCACCTCGGGAAGCTGGCTCTCATGCGCGGCATAGAGCCACACCTTCGACCACAGGTGCTTCTTCTCCAGCTCGAAGAATTCCTGGCTGGTGTAGCGGCCGGGCGGCAGCGGCGGCAGCGCCGGGAAATCGGCGGGCGGGCCGTCGCGGTCCACCTCCCACGCCATCCGCGCCTTCAGATTCGCAATCGACTTAGGATCTTCCATCACCCGTCTCCCCGGCCTGAACCGCGTGAAAGTATGGCCCCCAATTTTCCGTCACGCGAGCATGATTTTGAATTATAGATCATGTCCCATTTTTAGGCAACCGATGAAACGCCGCCCGTCCCGCGGGGAACGGGCGGCCGCCTCAGCGGAAGCGGTACGTGAGCTGCACGCCGACCTGGCGCGGCTTGCCGAGCGTGCCCGTCAGGTCGGCGGGAATGCCCGCCGCCGTGCCGGTGCCCGATCCGGTCAGCGGCCGGTCGCCGCTGCCGGCCGTATAGAACTTGTTGGTCAGGTTCTGCCCGATCACCGAGACCTCCCAGCCCCTGTCGTCGTCATAGAGGGTCAACGACGCGTCCAGCGTGACGAAGCCCTTCTGGCGGCCGTCGGGCCGGTGCAGGCCCTCGGCCTCGTAGGCGCTGGTGAAGCGCATGTCGCTGGTCAGGGTCGCCCGGAACAGGTCGCCCACGGCCCAGTCGTAGCTGAAGCCCACATTGCCCGAATGGCGGGGCGCGAAGATCAGCGAGACGCCGGACATGTCCTGCGACGTGGGGATGCCGTTGTTGGGCCGCTCGGTGCAGCCCTGCGCCGGCCTCTGGCCCGCGTAGCAGGCGCCGATGAAGTCGGTGTAGATGCCCTTGTTGTAGTTGTAGGCGCCGCGCAGGGTCAGGCCTTCCACGGCGGGCGGCGCATAGATGAAGTCGATGTCGAGGCCGGTGGTCCGCGCCGCCGCCGCGTTCGCCACCTTGAACGAGGTGGAGGCCGCGTCGAACACGTTCACCTGCAAATTCTTGTAGGTGTAGCGATAGGCCGCCAGGTTGATCCGCAGCGTGTCCGACATCAGGTTGAACTTGGCGCCGATCTCGCCGCCCTCGGCCTTCTCGCTGTCGAAATTGGCGTCGTCGGCGGTGGAGCCGATGACCAGCGTATAGCCGTTGGAGAAGCCGCCCGACTTGTAGCCGGTCTTGAAGGCGCCGTAGAAGGTCATCTCGCTCGTCGGCCGCCAGGTCAGCGTCACCTGCGGCGACACGTTGCTGTCGGAGAAGCGCTCGGTGATCGCCTGGCCCTCGGGCAGGCACGCCC
>CAZVVC010000062.1:10219-13698 GCA_964630425.1 uncultured Bifidobacterium sp.
AAGGCATGGACGAAGGTATTGTACATGGACGAGTTCTTCGTCTCGTGCGTCCAGCGCGCGCCGCCCGCCAGTTCCAGCGTGTCGGTGACGTCGATGGTCGCCTCGCCGAAGACGGACCAGGTCTCGCCCTTCGTCCGCGTCGGCCGCTCCCAGGAATGGTACTTGCCGTTGCGCGGATCCGGCGGCAGCGGCGCGATGCGCGACGAGTTCTCGAAGTCCAGCTTGGAGTGCTGGTAGTAGACGCCCGCCATGAAATTGAACGCGCCGTCGAAGGTGGTGTTGGCGCGCAGCTCCTGGCTGAACGCCGAATACTGCGTGTCCTCGCCGGCGAAGACCTGGCCGGCGCCGGAGTATTCGTAATTGTCGAAATACCGGGTGCCGAAGCGGTAATAGCCGCTCACCGACGAGAGGGTCACCTTGTCGAACCGCTGGTTCATGCTCAGCACGGCCATGATCGAATGGTATCTGGAGTAGATCGTGCCGTCCCTGGCGTCCGGATAGTCGACGATGGTCTCCGGCGGCGCCCCGCTGCGCGATATGCGCCGGTTCATGGTGCAGTCCTCGGCCGGATCGGACACGCCGAACACCGGCTGGGCCACGCCGCCCACCGGGCAGCTTCGCAACTGGGTCATCGATCCCGCGCCGTCGTCCGAGAAGGTGGTGCCGCTGATCTTCAGGTTGGCGTCGAAATTGTCGGTGGGATTGAAGGTCAGGGTCAGCCGGCCGAGGAACTGCTCCTTGCCGCCGACGCGCTTCTCGTCGGCGCCGGGGATGTCGAAGCCCAGCGGATCGGCGCCCGGCCGGTGCGGCGCGTCGTTGTGCATGAAGCCGCGCGAGCCCGAGGCGCGCACGGCGAGGCGCGCGCCGACCTTGTCGTTGATCGGCCCCGAGACGATGGCCTCGCCATAGGCCTCGTCGGCGCTGAACTCGTAGCCGGCGCGGACGGTGGCCTCGAACGAGTCGCCCGGATCGTTCGAGCGGATGGAGATGATGCCGCCCGGGCTGTTCTTGCCATAATAGAGCGACTGCGGCCCCTTCAGCACCTCGACGCCGGCCATGTCGAAATAGCCTTGCTGCACGGCGTTGCCGCGGCTGATGGCGATGCCGTCCAGGTTGATGGAGACGGCCTGCTCGAAGCCCGCGCTGGTCGAGGACGTGCCGATGCCGCGCAGGTAGATGGCGCCGCCCGAGCCGCTGGACGAGGCCACGATGTTCAGGCTGGGCGTCAGCGTGGACAGCTTGGTGAGGTTGTCGGTGTTGTAGCGTTCCAGGTCGGTCGCGGTGAACGCGCTGGCGGCCACCGGCACCTGGGTCAGGTTCTCTTCCTTCTTGCGGGTGGTGACGATGATCTGCTCGATCTCCGCGCGCGCCGGCACCGTCTCGGCCGCGAGGAAAAGCAACCCCACCCCCAGCACGGCGCTGACGCCGCGCAGGGCCTTGCCTGCATGACTGGACATGTGTCTCCCCTGTTTTGCTCACACGCCTTCGCGCGTAGCGGGCCGAGTCGCCCCGGCGAACTCCCCTCCGCCAAAGACATCGCCGAAGGATGGAGGATGCCTATTATTTTATCGTGTATCAATATTAAAAATTGGATCATCGACTCATTTTAGACAATCAAGCCTGTTTCGAGCAGACTGTGCCGCGAAGGGAGAGGCCATGACCGATACGATCCGCTATCTGAGCGACCGCATGGCGCTGACCGACGTCATGCAGCACTATGTGAAGGGCGTCGACGAGCGCGACATGGTGCTGTACCGCTCGATCTTCACCAACGACGTGGTCGCGACCTTCGGCGACGCGGTGTACCGGGGCGCCGATGCCTGGATGGCCTTCATCGCCGCCGCGCTGGAGCGGTACGGCGCGACCCAGCACATGCTGGGCCCCATGCTGGCCGAAGTGGACGGCGACACGGCCGAGTGCCGCACCGACCTTCAGGCGGTCCACTACCTGAAGGACCGGCCGGACACCACGGTGACCCTGTGGGCCACCTATGAACAGACCATGCGCCGAACCGCGGAAGGCTGGAAGATCGCCCGGCACGACATCCGCCAGCGCGGCAGGCGCATCCAGTCGGGCTGAGGCGCGGGACCGGCAAAATCAGGGGATGGACGGACGGAAGGATCGGCGAAACAATGCCACCGACTTTCCAAGGAGAAGAATGCATGTCCGAGCCCGTCCTGCTGGTCGAGAAGATCGGTGAAACCGCCATCGTCACCCTGAACCGGCCGGGCGCCATGAACGCCCTGTCCCGCGAGCTTCGCGGCGAGATCGCGCGCGTCGTGGACGAGCTGGAGGCCGACCCGGATGTCCGGGTGATGATCCTGACCGGCAACGGCAAGGCGTTCTGCGCCGGCCTCGACCTGAAGGAACTGGGCCAGAAGGGCCTGTCCAACCCCAACGACACCATCACCCAGGGCGACCCCGTGCGCTCGCTGGGCCGGTTCAGCGGCCCGATCATCGGCGCCATCAACGGCGTCGCCATCACCGGCGGCTTCGAGCTGGCGCTGGCCTGCGACGTGCTGATCGCCTCGACCAGCGCGCGCTTCGCCGACACCCATGCGCGCGTGGGCGTCATGCCCGGCTGGGGCCTCAGCCAGAAGCTGAGCCGCGCCATCGGCATCTACCGCGCCAAGGAGCTGTCGCTGACCGGCAACTTCCTGTCGGCCGAGCAGGCGAACGAATGGGGCCTGGTCAACCGGGTCGTGCCGCCCGAGGAGCTGTTGCCGCAGGCCAGGGCGCTGGCCCAGGACATGCTGTCGGTGATCCCGGAGATGCTGGTGAACTACAAGGCGGTGATCGACGACGGCTTCGCCCAGAGCTTCGGCGACGGCCTGGAGACCGAGCAGCAGCGGTCACGCGCGGCCAACGCGGCCGTCTCGCCCGAGGAGGTCGAAGCCCGCCGCGCGGCGATCCAGGCGCGCGGCAAGGCGCAGGTCTGAGGCGCGGATAACGGCTTGCGGCGCGGCGATCAGCCGAACGAGGTCGGCGTCATCTTGCGGGGGAAGTCGTCGCTGACCATGCGCTTGGGCCACAGGAACTGCAGCGTGCACTTCTTGATCTTCCACTCGCCGCCGATCTTCTCGTAGTCCTCGTCATAGATGCCGTACCACACCACCGGATTGGCGCGCGGGTCGGGCTCCATCGATATGTCGTGCAGGTAGGTGCGGCTGTGGGCGTAGGTGTCGCTTGTCATCTCGATCCACATGTTGGTGGTGGCGTGGAAGCCGCCATAGGGGATCGCGTCCTTGAACACCTCGGCCCAGCCCTTGTGGATCTGGTCGCGGCCGGTCCAGGTGCCGTACGGGCCGAACACGCAGACGCAGTCCTCGGCGACGATCTGGGCGAGCGCGGGAATGTCGCGGCCATCCATCAGGTGCGAATACATCTGCTTCACCTTCCGGATCTTCTCGATCTCCAGCAGCTTGCGGAGCTCCTTGATCTCGTCGGCGGTAAATTCGCTCATGCTGTCTCTCCCCTCG
>CAZVVC010000063.1:0-13419 GCA_964630425.1 uncultured Bifidobacterium sp.
TCATCGGCCGCAACACCTTCCAGCGCCCGCGCGAGGAAGCCATCGCCATGCTGAACACCATCATCCGCATCTATCAGGGCAAGGAATGAGCGAGGCGGGACGAGAGCGCACGCGGCTTTATCTGATCACGCCGCCGCGGATCGATCCCGTCCCGTTTTCCGAGACGCTGACCAGGGCGCTGGAGGCAGGCGACGTCGCCTGCCTCCAGTTGCGTCTGAAGGAGGTGCCGGAGGACGAGGTGCGCCGGGCGGCGGAAATCCTGCTGCCCGTCTGCCAGGCCTATGACGTGGCCCTGCTGATCAACGACGATCCCCGCATCGCCAAGGCGGTCGGCGCCGACGGCGCGCATGTGGGGCAGGAGGACATGTCCTACAGGGACGCCCGCGAATTGCTCGGGCCGGACGCCATCATCGGCGTCACCTGCCACGACAGCCGCCACCTCGCCATGGTCGCGGGCGAGGACGGCGCCGACTACGTGGCCTTCGGCGCGTTCTTCCCGACCACCACCAAGACGCCCAAATCCGCCGCCGGCCTCGACCTGCTGAGCTGGTGGCAGGAGCTGATGGAAATCCCCTGCGTGGCCATCGGCGGCATCACGGTCGACAACTGCCGCCCGCTGGTCGAGGCGGGCGCCGACTTCCTCGCCGTCGCCGCCGGCGTGTGGGGCCACGAAGCCGGCCCGGCCGAAGCCGTGAAGCGCTTCAACGCCATCTTCGACGAAATCACCGGCTGATTTTCACCGTCAGCTCCGCGGTCATTCCCCGGTCACCAGTTGCCGCGCCACGACGAGCGGCAGAAAAAGCCGTTGAGGCTGATCATCGAAGCGCATGAAGCCATGATGCGCGTAGAATCGCGCCGCCGCATCGTCGATGGCATCGACGACGATGGCGTAAGCGGCGATACCTTCGCTGATCGTGATGACCCTGCGGATGGCGTCGAAAAGCAGTGTCGCTCCCGATCCTGTTCCATGCAGCGTCCGTGAGAGCGCAAGCCGCCCGAGCAGTGACCCGGAAACCGTATCGTGATAGGGCAGCTTGCGACGGCGGGCCACCGGGAGCGCCCCGAGCGAGAACCCTGTCATGTTGAGCGTATAATAACCTTGGATGACCGACGGTGGATCGCCTTCCCAGACATAGACGGTGGCCATGTCGCGCCGCATGTCCTGGCCGGCCATCGTCCGTATGTAGGCGTCCAGGCTGGCATTGCCGCAGGAAAACGACGCCCGGTCATGGTGCGCCGCGAGCCGCACGGTAATAAGCGACATGCGTCAGCTACTTCTGGAGCTTTTCGACGGCCGCCCTATGCAGCGCCGCAGCCTCGCGCAACGCTTCATTCGGTTCGGGAGGATTCGCCAACGCAGCAAGAAACCGTTCCGAATCCCGCAGGGTAAGACGGATGATGTGCGTCCGCTCGATCGTCGAGCGGGCCGCGTCGAGCGCGGCCGCGATGACGAAATCGGTCAGGCTGCGTCCCTCTATGGCTGCAGCGTGCTCGAGTTGCTTCCTGACCAGCGGCGTCAGGCGCATGGCGAGGCGTTCGCTCTTTTTCAGGTCGTCCTTGTCCAGCTCGACGTTCATGGTCATTCTCCTTAACATCAATGTATGCCCAGAAGGCGTACATTGCAATCCGGAATCCCGCCGTTGCGCGTCCCTCCCCATCCTCCTATAGTCCGCGCCGCTTCGGGACCGCGCGCAACGCGCGGTCGGGCCATGCATGGACGCCGCCCGGACCGGATCATCGTGAGCACCGAAACCCACAAAGAACGAGCATAAGAAACGCAATGGCCGTCAAATCCGCCATCATCAACGTCATGGTCAACGCCGCCCTCAAGGCCGGCCCGCAACTGGTGCGCGACTTCGGCGAGGTCGAGCAGCTTCAGGTGTCGAGAAAGGGGCCGTCCGATTTCGTGTCCATGGCCGACATGAAAGCCGAGAAGACCCTGCATCGCGAGCTGAGCAAGGCGCGGCCCGATTTCAGCTTCCTGATGGAGGAACAGGGCGCGCGCGAGGGCGCCGACAAGACCCAGCGCTGGATCATCGACCCGCTGGACGGCACCACCAACTTCCTGCACGGCATCCCGCACTTCGCCATTTCCATCGGCTATGAGAGCAACGGCGAGATCCTGGCCGGCGTGATCTACGACCCGGTGAAGAACGAGATGTTCTGGGCCGAGCGCGGCCGCGGCGCCTGGATGAACGACCGGCGCCTGCGCGTCTCCAGCCGCTCGGACCTGTCCGAGGCCGTGCTGGCCACCGGCATTCCCCATCACGGACGCGGCAACCACCGCGAGTTCCTGACCATCGCCGAACTGATGATGGCGCGTACCGCCGGCATCCGCCGCTACGGCGCCGCCGCGCTCGACCTCGCCTATGTGGCCGCCGGCCGCTACGAGGGATATTGGGAGATGGACTTGAAGCCGTGGGACGTGGCCGCCGGCTCGATCATCGTCAAGGAAGCGGGCGGTTTCGTCACCGACTATGCCGGCCGCGACCGCGCGGTGCAGAGCGGCGAGGTGATCGCCGCCAACGACCCGCTGCATCCGGTCCTGGTGAAGCTGATCTCCGATGCGCGGCGCGGCGTCGCGTCGCGGGCCCAGGCCTCGACATAGCGCGCCGGCCACCTTATGTCCCGCTGATGAGCAACCGCATCGCATCGGCGCTGGCCGCCCTGGCGCTGACCGTCGCCCTTCCCGCGCTGGCGCAGGAAGGCGACGGCATGGACATCAACATGGACGCGCTGAAGAACCGCCCCACGGGCATCCAGCCGCCGGCCGCCGCGCCCAAGCCCGAGGCGGACAAGACCGCCAGGCCGAAGCGCTTCACCGGCAGGTCGGTCACCGTGCTGTTCGAGCCGGGCAGCGTCGCGCTCACGGCGGGGACCACGAAGCGCCTAGACGAGATCGCCCAGTCCAGGACCCAGCGGCTGGAACTCAAGGCCTATGCCGGCACCGACAAGCAGTCGGCCAGCGACACCCGGCGCCTGGCCCTGCAACGCGCCATCGCCGTGCGCGGCTATCTGATGAACAAGGGCATGGACGGCACCCGCATCGCCGTGCGCCCGCAAGGACCTGCCCAGGATGGGCAGGCCCCCGAACGGGTCGACGTCAGGTATCTCGCGGAATAGCCGCTCAGTAGCGGCGCCAGTAGCCGTTCCGGTCGTAGTACCCGCGGTCGCGGTATCCATCATGATGACGGTCCTGATAGTGGCGGTGCGCCCGCGTCGGGCGGTAGTCGTCGTAATAATATCCGCCACCGTAATAGCCATCCGAGTAATAGGCCCCGCCGCCGCTGCCGCCGCAGGCCGCCAGGCCCATCATGCCGGCCGCCACCGCGCCGAGCGCGGTATACCGCATCCAAGTAGGCCGACTGTTCTTTCTTTCCGATTTTCCGATCATGACTCGCTTCCTTTCCTGCCTTCAGGCGGGAAAAATCCGACTCTTACGTAAACAACGTGTCGTCACGGAATTCGTTCCCCATATTTTAATCCCCTATATTTTATACATTTGTTTACTTTTGCCCACGCGATCTAAATATGCCAGCCTGTTGCCGTATTTACTCAATCTCCATTATATGATCATTGGCGCCCCTTCGACGCTGGATATGCCCGCGCCGAAGCAGTACCTCTAGGGTGCCGTTCCGCCTCAGAAAGGACCCAGTGTGCAAAAGAGAATACGGATCGCCGCGGGCGCGGCCGCAGTGGTGGTGATCGCTGCCGTTGCGGGTGTGGTGCTCTATCCGCCGGCCAATCGCGCGGTCGTCGACACCCTGAGCGGCGACCGGCTGCGCGAGACGCGCCAGGACATTCCCGATCCTACGTCGAGCGACCATTGGGCGGCCGACGGCACCGGCAGCCGAGGCATCAGCGTCTGGGACCCCATCAAGGCCGAGCGCGGCTTCACCCTGTACACGTCGGGAGAAAGGGCCGTGGCCCGTCTCATCACCATGAACGGCTCGATCGCCCATGAATGGTCCGTCGCCTACTCGAAGCTCTGGAAGCCGGAGGCCACGGCGATCGAGGAGCCGCAGCCGGACAGCCTGGTCTTCATGCGCCAGGCGAGGCTGCTGCCAAACGGCGACCTGGTCGCCGTGCTGGAAGCCGCCGGCCACGTGCCGGCCGGCTACGGCGTCGTGAAGCTGGACAAGGAGTCGAAGCCGCTGTGGAGCTATCTGCAACGCGCCCACGCGGCCGTCGACGTGGCGCCCGACGGCCGCGTCTTCACGCTGGTGCAGGCCATCCGCGAGGATGACGAGCCGCCGACCGCGCTGACGACCCCGTTCCTCGAGGACTTCCTCGTGGTGCTGTCCCCAGACGGCAAGGAGGCGTCCCGGCTGTCGCTGGTCGAGGCGCTGGAACGCTCGCCCTTCGCCTCGCTGCTCGGCGTCGTGCCGGACCAGCGGCGCGACGATCCGCTGGGCGTCACCGACCTGGAGTACCTGCCGGACGGCAAGGTCCTGCTGTCGTTCGGCGCCATCGGCGTGGTCGCCGAGGTCGATCCCGCCGCCGGCAAGGTCACCCGCGCGGTCAAAGGCCCGTGGACCCACCTTCGCGCCGCGGTCCCCAGCGGCGACGAGCTGCTGGTGGTCGATGCACCCGTCGAAGACCATGCGCGGGCGCAGCGGGTGAAGCCCGAGACAGGCGAGGTGACGTGGCGCTATACGGGCAAGGACGACCCGACCCCGTTCACCGGCTCGGGCCGCGCCGGCGTCCAGCACCTGGCCAACGGCAACGCGCTGCTGACCGAGGCCGAGACGGGCCGGCTGTTCGAGGTGGACGCGGACGGCACCGTGGTCTGGGAATACACCAATCCCACCCGCGCCGGCGAGGCCGCCGACCGGATCCCCATCGTCGCCTCGGGCGAACGCATCCCGGCGGAGGCGCTGGACCCCGCATTCCGCGGCTTCAGGCGTCCATAGCGGACGGAAGCGCGAAAACGGCGGCGGGAAGGGGCTGGCCTTCGCGAAAGCACTCCCAAGCCCGCTCCTGTCAAGTGATCTGGCGCAGCCAGATCGCATCGGGACACGGTCAGGCGGGGGCGCACGTCTCGAAAAACGGGCGGACCTAGCCGGCGCCGAGCCGGTGGCGCGCCTCGGTGATGAAGTCGATATGCGCCTCGACGGTCGTCAGCCCCTTGCCCATGGAGTTGATCGACACGTGGGTGCCGCCCAGGTCGCGCCACCGCTGCGCCGTCTCGACGGCCTGATCCAGATCGGTGGCGCGGATGGTGATGAGATCGCGGCCGAACCCGGCCTCGGAACGGCCGGATTCCGCCAGGTGATGGCGCACGCGCTCCCAGCCCTGGGTCGCATGGTCGATGTCGCCGGCGAAGATGTAGCCGTCGCCCAGCCGGCCGCCGCGCCGGAACGCCGGTTCGGTGAAACCGCCGACCCAGATGGGAATCTGGCGCTGGGGCCGGGGCAGGATGTTGCCCTTGTCGATCCGGTCGAACCGACCCTCGAAGCTCATGACGTGCTCGCTCCACAGGCGGCGCAGGAACGGTATCTGCTCGTCGGCGCGGGCGCCGCGCGTCTCGAAGTCCTGGCCGAGCGCGTCGTATTCCACATAATTCCAGCCGGTGCCGACGCCGAGGCGCAGCCGCTGGTTGGACAGCAGGTCGACGTCCGCCGCCTGCTGCGCGACCAGCACGGTCTGGCGCTGGGGCAGGATCAGCACGCCGGTGGCCATCTCGATGCGCCTGGTGATGCCCGCCCAATAGGCGAACATCACGAACGGATCGTGGAACGGATGGTTTTCGGTGTACGGCCCCCACAGCTTGGGCTCGCGGTCATGGGAGGCGCCGACCACATGATCGAACGTCAGGATGTGGTCGTATCCCAGTTCCTCGGCGGCGAGGCCGAAATCGTGGACCGCGCGCGGGTCGCCCTTGAGCTCGGTCTGCGGATAGACGACGCCCAGTTTCATGCTCATGCCCTCCCCAGGTTCGGCAGCAGTTCGTAGGACAGGTCGGTGGTGTCGCGCGTGCCGGGCAGCGGCTTCTGGCCCGGCGTGCCGGGATAGAGGATATGGCCCACGTCGCGCGCCCGCACCGGCACCACCGTCCCCATGTCCGAGACATAGACCCGGCCGGCGATGCGCCAGCGCCCGTCCCGCTTGCGCCAGCGGTCGAGATAGCGGCCGTGGCCGAGCAGGTCGATGACCTCCTCGCCGTTCTTCATCCGCAGGGTCACCTGCACCATGCTCTCGCTGACCGCCTGGTCGTCGGCGGTGAAGTCCACCAGCATGTTGCAGACGCGGTGGGTGTGGCAGATCATGGCCGCGTGCACCGGCCACAGCCATTCGACGAAACCGGCGGGCGAGCCGTTGTAAAGGCTGCTGTACTCCAGGTTCGCGTCCGGCCAGAAGCAGTCGAGCGCCAGCGGCGCGTCCATGCGGTCCATGGAGCGGCAGTAGCGGTAAAGCGTTTCGTGGATTTCCAGCTTGTCTTCAACGCCGGGCATGGCTGTCCTTCCTCCGCGCAAGTCCATCGGTTTTCCCCGCCGCAAGGTGTAGCACGGCGATTTCCGCGGGCGTAACCTGTCAGTCCCTGCAGTCGTCCTAAAGCCCGCTGAACCAGTTGTAGCCCATGTCCTCCCAATAGCCGCCGGGATTGTCGTTGGTCACGAACAGCGCGGTGATGTGCTTGGGATTCTTGAAGCCCAGCTTGGTCGGCGCCCGCAGCCGCAGGGGATAGCCGTATTGGGTGGGCAGCGCCCCGCCGCCGAAATCCAGCGCCAGGATGGTCTGCGGATGGAGCGCCGTCGCCATGTCGATGCTGGAATGATAGCCGTCGGCGCACCGGAAGCCCACATAGCGCGCCCGCCGGTCGGCGCCGATCCGCTCGAGGAACGCGCCCAGCCGTACGCCGGACCACTGGCCGACGGCGCTCCATCCCTCGATGCAGATGAGCCGCGTGATCTGGCTTTCCTGCGGCAGCGCGCGAAGCGCCCCGATGCTCCAGGGCGCGCGGTCGGCGACGAGGCCGGACACCTCGAGCCGGTAGGCGTCCCCGTCGACCACCGGCGCCCGCGAGGCCCGGTAGAAGCCGTTGAACGGAAACGGGTCGGTGATGTCGGCGGCCTTATAGGTCGGGGCCAGCCTGTTCGGGTCGAACAGCCAGGCCTGCACCCTGTCGTTCCAGCGCGAGACGGCCATCAGCGCCCGGTCCACCGCGTTGCCCTCGACCAGGTTGCAGCCGGTCAGCAGCGACAGCGCGCCCAGCGACAGGCCGCCGCGGATGAGCAGCCGCCGCTCCAGATCGACCAGCTCGGTCCTGACCTCGTCCAGCCCGGGACGGCGCGGGTCGGTGATGCTCATGGCCGGCCCTCCGCCTCGCCCGCGCGGCCGCCCAGGATCATGGGCGGCAAGGTCCTGGGCACCAGCAGGACGAGCAGTACATGGAGGATGAAGAAGCCGACGATGCCCGTCATGGCGAGGAAATGCACCACCCGCGCCGTGTCGAACCCGCCCATCAGCGCCGTCAGCGGCTGCAGCTGGACCGGCTTCCAGATGGCGAGGCCCGAGGCGACGGCCAGCAGGGTCAGCAGCACGACGGCCCCGTAGAGCAGGCGCTGCACGGAATTGTAGCGGCCCGGCGCATGCGGCAGCCGGAACGCCAGCGCGGCCTTCAGGTCGCGCCACACGCCCGCCGGCGTGACGGGCCAGAGGTCGCGCCGGAAATGGCCGGAGACGATGCCGTGGACCAGGTAGACGAGCAGGTTGGCCGCCAGCACCCACATGGCCGCCAGATGCCAGGCGATGGCGCCGGCCAGCCAGCCGCCGAGCGTCATCCACGCCGGGAACCGGAAGTCGAAGATGGGCGAGGCGTTGTAGATCTGCCAGCCGCTCATGACCATGACGATCATGGCGGCGGCGTTGACCCAGTGGGTCAGCCTGACGATCCTTCCATGAACCCGGCGGCGCACGGCCCTGCCTCTCCCCTGTGGAACCGCTCGCCGAAGCGCGGCGGCGTGTTACATCATGTCACGAAACCTCTCCGGCGGCGCGGCCCGCGTGTCCGTCGGACGGGACGGGAGACGCAGATGACAAACGCCATTGCCCGCTGCCTGCTCGGCCTGGGCGCCGCCCTGCTGATCGCCGCCGCGCCGGCCGCCGCCGAACAGGCGGTCCGCATTCCCGCGCCGGCCCTCGCCATGCCTTCCGGGGCGGCATCCGAGACGGCGGTGCTGGCCGGCGGCTGCTTCTGGGGCGTGCAGGCGGTCTATCAGCACACCACGGGCGTGACCGGCGCCGTCTCGGGCTATGCCGGCGGCAAGACCCGCGCCCCGACCTACGAGCAGGTGACCACGGGACGGACGGGCCACGCCGAGGCGGTGAAGGTCACCTTCGATCCCCGGCAGGTGTCCTTCGGGGACATCCTGCACATCTATTTCTCGGTGGTGCACGATCCGACCCAGCTGAACCGCCAGGGCCCGGACACCGGCACCCAGTACCGTTCCGCCATCTTCGCCCAGTCGGAGGCTCAGGCGAAGGCGGCGCGCGCCTATATCGCCCAGCTCGACGAGGCCGGCGTCTATCCGAGGCCCATCGTCACCAGGGTGGAGGGGAAGGCGGCGTTCCATCCGGCCGAGGCCTATCACCAGGACTATGCGGCGCGGCACCCGGACAACCGCTACATCGCCCGCTACGACCTGCCCAAGATCGCGGGCCTGAAGTCCCTGTTCCCCGCCCGCTACCGCGCCGCGCCGGCGCTGGTCGCGGCGCGCTGAGGGGAGGCCGCGATGGTCACGAGACGATCCGTGCTGCTGGGCGGCGCGGGCCTGCTGGCGCTCATGGGCGGCACGAGGGCGGGATACGCCGCGCCGAAGGCGGCGCCCCGCGCCGGGACGTTCGAGGTGACCATGACCGACGCCGAATGGCGCGCCCGGCTGGGCGACAAGGCCTGGCGGGTGCTGCGCCACGAGGGCACGGAGCCGGCCTTCAGCAGCCCGCTGGACAGGGAGAAGCGCGCCGGCGCCTTCCACTGCGCCGGCTGCGACCTGCCGCTGTTCTCGTCGACGACCAAGTTCGACAGCGGCACCGGCTGGCCCAGCTTCTGGAAGCCCCTGCCCGACGCGGTGCGCACACGCGAGGACCGCTCGTTCGGCTGGGTGCGCACCGAAGTCCACTGCCGCCGCATCTCGGCCACGTCTTCGACGACGGCCCCGCGCCGACAGGCATGCGCTATTGCATGAACGGCCTGTCGCTGGCGTTCAGGCCGGCGAAGGCGTGAGCGAGAGCCACGGTCAGGCCCGTCCGGCGGGTACCGAGATCGGCGACAGCGCGATGGTACGGTCGATGACGCCGTCCACGATCTCGTGGATGTTGTCGCGATCCATGCCCAGCTGGGCGAGCCCGCTGGCGCTGTACTGCAGGAACGCGCCGGCGGTGGCGATCTCCGAGATCCCGCGCGCCTTCATCTCGCGATAGGCGGCCCGGCACACTTCCCGGGCAATCTCCTGCAGTTCTTCCTTCATCATGTCGGCCATAACATTCCTCTTTGCGTTTCGTCATTTTCGGGCGCCTTCTCAGGCCGTTTGGCGCCCTTCCACACACCGATACAACGCGCCCCGTCGCGGACGGGTCCCTGTCTCGGTGTGGGGAAGTCAAAACGGGCGGGTGAAGTTCAGCCTCTGCGCCGCGCGTCATGTGGGCCGGACGCACGTCCGGCATGCCGCGACTCGCAGGAAAGGCTGGCCATGCCAACCGCCGGTAGCCCCCACCACCGCCTCTAACGAAATTATATTTACACCGAAAAAGTGTAACGGCACGTTCATTTTTGCGCGTGGGACATGCATCGCGCCCCTGACGGGCGACAGGCGACGGCGGCGGGCGACGGCGGCGCGGTCAGCCGCGGATGCAGACCATGTCGTCGACGCCGGTGGCGGACGTCCGCGTCATCCGCTTCTGCCGGGGAAAGAAGGTGAATTCCACGCCGTCCTTCCAGGACACCCGGTCGTCGGCGATGACGGCGTTCGCGACGGGAATCCCGCCCAGGCCGCGGTCGACCACCAGCCGGCCGTCCGAAAGTACGATCCGCACCTGCTGCTTCTGGTTCGGATTCCTGTAATGGCACGTCCATGTGCCCGACGGCGCGGCATGGGCGGCGGCCGGGAGCAGCATGGCGAGGACGATGAACGGAAGGCGCATGGCTCCCTGCTTTCCACTGGCCCGGCCGCCTTCCGCGCCGCCGCCTTTCGCCGTTTCGGGGACGGGCGGATGTACCCGCGCGAAGGCCATGCTAGGATCGTACCGTGCCGCCGCTGCGACGCCAGCGCGGGCACCGGAAAAAGAGAAACCCAAGGAGACCAGCAATTGTCCAATACCCCTCATATGCTCCGTGATGAATTCCCCGATCAGATGGACGCTATCCATGCCCTGAAGGTGAAGAGCCCGGAGTTCGCGCGTATTCTGGAAGAGTACGATGAGGTGAACGACCAAATCCACCGGGCCGAGACCCGCATCGAGCCGGTGAGCGACGAAGCCGAGGTCGCCCTGCGCAAGCAGCGTCTGGCGCTCAAGGACAAGATCGCCGCGGCCCTGCGCGGCGCCTGAGCCGCGCCGGGATGGCCGGACACGCCCCGCCGCAACGACGGCGTGTCCACCATCCGGCGGCGGCCCGAGGCCGCCGCGCCGATCCCCTACCGGGACCCTGCCACGCCGAGGCGCGCGACCTGGTCGTGGTCGAAATAGAAGGGCTTGATCTCGGCGATCCTTCCCTCCGCGTCGAAGCGCGAGGCCTCGACCAGGGAAACGCGCTCGTCCTTGCCGGCCGGTACGATGTCCAGCAGCGTCAGCACCCAGTCGCCGCCGGCGCAGATTTCGTGGATGTCCAGCTTCATGCCGCCGTAATGGGCCGCGACCTTGGCGCTGAGCGCCCGGAGCGCCGCCCTGCCGTGATACTGGCCGCCATAAGGCAGGCTGCCACCCTCCGAGATCACCAGATCGTCCGCCAGCATCGCATCGACCGCCGCCCGGTTCCCCGCCGCGGCCTCGGCATAGAAGCGCCGCATGGTCTCGAGATTGCGTTGAGTGCCGTCGCTCATGAATCGCCTCCCATCGGATGATGGCCACTCTCTCCGTTCACGGCGATGCGGAACAACTGGCGATTTCGGGAGGTAGGGCGAGGGATTCAGGTCGCGGATGTCGTCGGGGAAGGATCGGCACGGGTTGGGAGATACCGAACCGTCGTTCCGGTATCATCGACCAACCCGGCCGTTTTCATGATGGAGCCTGTCAGCCGGCGATAAGTTGCGGGTTCGCCGACGTCGCGATGACCGAACCGATCAGTTTGACCCCGCTTGAGGGATGCCGTTCACCAGATTGCCGCCTAAAAGCTTCCACAACTGACCGGACGCATTCTGGCAATCGTTCATGAAGGCGGCTCCCCGAAGGGCGGCGTCCGGGGCTAAGCGATTACCCTCAAGACACTTTTGCTCCCCTTGGAACATCGTCTTCAGCCGGAAGTAACCATTCGATTCGGGAACGGCCTTCCACAACTGACCGGACACATTCTGACAATCGTCCATGAAGGCCGCGCCCTGAAGCATTGCATCTTGAGCGACACGATTGCCTTCAAGACATTTACCTTTGCTCAATGCCCGTGTCTTTAGGCGAAAGTAGCCATTCGCTTCGGAGACCGCCTGCCAATCAAGACCTGGTTCGACAATCCTCTCCCACCCGTCGAGATTGTGCGCGTTCCGGCAGTCATCCATAAATGAGCCGCCATTTGCGGTCGAGTTCGGGCCAACGACATTGCCATTCAAACATTTGTTCGCAGCTTCCTGGAACATCGTATGGAGCTTGAAATAGCTTTCGTTCTGAGCGGAAGCAGGAGCCCCCAGCAATATGCCAGTGAGGGCCAGTGCACAGCCCAGAAGCGAGTTGCGTGTCATACAAGATTCTCCGAAAGCTCAAAGGTGAGCGTCTCGCCAGCCATCCTATCCGCGCCACGACCAGCAGAAGAAGCAGCGTGCCGATCGTTACGTGCCACGGCACCAGGGTTTGACCGACCCAATGTTCGCCAT
Organism: uncultured Bifidobacterium sp.; assembly: GCA_964630425.1. Classification (GTDB taxonomy): domain Bacteria; phylum Pseudomonadota; class Alphaproteobacteria; order SMXS01; family SMXS01; genus RI-34. Next base: position 12,021 of record CAZVVC010000063.1, read on the forward strand.
CGGCGATACGATCGAAAACCTTCAGCATCTGCCAGATGATCAGCACTGCCATCCCCCAATGAAAGAGGCGGGTAATGCGTCCATAGCGCGTTTTGGTGTCGTATATCATGGCGCCCCTGTCCTGTTTGCCCTGTTACCGCGGCTTGCACCGCAGTTCCGATCGCTCCATGAAGAACTCTCCGGCCCCCAAGGCAGCCGACGTCAAGACCAAATCTCAAGCATCCCTGGGAATCACAGCAAGCACCCGGGTGATGAAGTCATGGAACTCCCGCATATAGTTGCGCAGAAACTCCTCGGTGGATGCGACCGTGACTTGGCCGTCGTCGGTGATCAGACCGGGGGTGAACTGGATGTAGGCTTCGGGCGCGTTCATCTGCGGCGAATTGCAGAAGCTGAGCACGCCACGCAGACTCTGTTGGGCAACGGCGGTGCCAATCGCACCAGGTGATGTGCCAATGACGGCAGAGGGCTTGTTAGTGAACGAGTTGGTGCCGTAAGGCCGGCTTGCCCAGTCGATCGCATTCTTCAGACCGCCGGGAATCGATCGGTTGTATTCGGGCGTGATGAACAGCACCGCATCCACCGACTTGATCCCATCCTTGAATGCGCGTGCGACGGGCGGATAATCTGCATCATAATCGTAGCTGTAAAGCGGCAGATCCCTGAATGGGATCTCCGTAAAAGTGAGACTGGAAGGCGCAAGCCTGACCAATGCACGCGCCAGCTTGCGATTGATCGAGCCGGCCGCAAGACTACCGATCAGATAGCCGACTTTATAGGTCGTCATTACCTGTCCTTTCAGGGATGTTGAAACAATGGCTGCGCGGCGACTGTTCGCCGGGCGGCTCATCCTAGCCGTGTCAGCCCTCACCCATGCCTTCAACCGGCTTATCGCCGCTTCCGGTCTTGACCTTCTGCTCTATTCTGGCGCCGAGATCCGCATCGATGCTCCTCCAGTAGTCGACGGCGCGACTCAGCACAGGCTCGCGCACGCCGCCGAGCAGACTACCCGATACCTGATCGATCAGCGCGGCGCGCTGGGCATCATCAAACACTTCACGCACGAGGATTCCCGGCTGGGTGAAGTCGTCATCCTCGGCATGGAGAGTATAGGCGCTACGCACCATCGCGCCATCCGCTTCCCAGCCGTCATCCACAGGCCCCGTCTCATCCGCCCATGTTCGCCCAGCGCTGTTGGGGGCGTAAACCGGGGCATTGCCGCTATGCTCATAGGCCATCTGGCCATCGAACATGTACGTGTTCACCGGAACCTTGGGTTGGTTGACCGGCAGCTGATGGAAATTGGTGCCAATGCGGTTGCGCTGCGCGTCATTATAGCCGAACGCGCGGCCGAGCAGCATCTTGTCGGGCGACAGGCCGATGCCGGGCACGGTGTTGC
>CAZVVC010000064.1:0-13408 GCA_964630425.1 uncultured Bifidobacterium sp.
GGGCATGCCCCCGTCACCCGGCATACTCACAATGACAGATCCCAAAGACACAAGGTGCCCTTTGGGGAGAAACGGTTGGCTATCTGCCGAGCGCGTAGAGCGTGACCGTGCCGCTGACCTCGGAGGCGACCGCCAGCAGCGGCACGCCCAGCGGGTTGCCGTCGGCGGGGATGAACTTGAGGCCTTCCGGCCCCAGGTCGCCGGCGGCGGACAGGTCGTCCTTCAGCGAGAAGTCGAGTGAGGTGACGAAGCTGCGGTTGTTCTCATAGGCGGCGAAGACGGGCGCCTTCGGGTCGGTCACGTCGAAGACCATGATGCCGCCGGTGCGCTCGAGCCCGATGAACGCATAGGTGCGGCCGTCGATCACGCCCACGTCGACGCCTTCGGGCTCGGGGCCCTTGTCGTCGCTGCGGCTGTCGCCCTTGTTCTCGTCGTTGTTGTTGTTGAAATTGTTGCCCAGCCGCTCGGCGGTGATCTTCTCGAGCTGGTCGCCGCTGTCGAACACCTGGTTGCCGTCGGCGTCCCAGATGCTGAACGAGCGGGCGCCGTAGCTGTGCAGCACATCGATCTTGCCGTCGCCGTCCGTGTCGCCGTCGATGGTCGAGATCTTCAGGCGGGCCAGCTTCGCCTTCTGCGCGTCGGTCAGGGCGCCGGCCGCGATCGGGGCCTTCTCGACGCGCTCGTCCTCCTTGCGCGCGTCGCCCTCGTTGGCCGAGACGATGTAGGTGGCGCCGTCCGCCGCCGTGTAGGCGGCGATGGCGTCGGGCATGTAGAGGCCGCGCACCGGCACCGGCGCGATGTCGATGGCGCTGTCCTTGTCGTTCGGGTCCATGCCGTTGCCGGGCTGGCTGTGGTCCTTGGTGCCCAGCGGCAGGATGCCCGTCAGGCTGGCCGAGGGGATGTCGATCCTGGCGAAGGCGTTGGCTTCCTGGAGCGAGACCCAGGCCGTCCTGCTGTCGGCCGAGACGGCGATGTATTCCGGCTCGAAGTCCTCCTTCGGCGTCTTGCCGGGGAACAGGCGCACGCCGGCGGCGCGCATCTGCGCGGCGTCGAGGCTCTCGAAGCCCACCACGGAAGCCCTGGCGGCGGCGACGCCGCCCGAGATGTCGATGATGCTGACCGAGCCGTCCGGGTCCATGTCGTCGGTCGGCTCGCCCTCGTTGGCGGTCAGCACGTAGCGGCCGTCGGGCGTGAAGGCGACCATGTCGGGCAGCGAGCCGGTCGGCACCTCGGCGAGGCGTTTGCCCTGGCCGTCGAAGAAAACCACCTTGCCGGGGCGGCCCTGCTCCTTGGGGCCGTGGACGGCGGCGGCGACGATGCCGTCATGGACGGCGACGCTGGTCGGCGATTCGTCGGCGCCCAGCGCCAGACTGCCCGCCTCCGTCCAGCTCGCGCCATCGGGCGCCGTGCCGGAAAGCTGGAGGATGCCGATGGAGGGCGTCGCCCCGTCGACCACGTAGAAACGGGCCGTGCCCGCGTCGAAGGCGACGATTTCCGCCGCGCTCTTGTTGAAGACGCCGGTTTCATGGCGCAGAATCTGTTTCATGGTGAACGCCGAGGCCTGCTGGGCGGCCAGCAGGGCGGCGACCGCGGTGGTCGCCAGAGCGAGGGATCGGATGGCCTTCATCGTCGTTACCTCCAGGATTTCGGTTGCCGTTCTCTCTATTCCCGCTGCGAGACAGTTCATTGACGGATCGGTTGCGGTTTTGTGACAGCGCGCGTCGGAGGCACGGGATCGGCCGATAGTTTATACATTTATTATTGTGTATAATTGTTGAATATACGGCTTGGTTTTGTAAAAATAGGGTTGCCATCGGTCCGCATGGCGAGTAAACAGTCGCCCGGAATCCAGGCTGGCCCGAGCGCTCAGGAGCGGCATATGTACCAGTACGACAAGTTCGACCATCAGGTCCTGGCGGATCGCAACCGCCAGTTCCGCGGCCAGGTCGAGCGCCGCCTCAGGGGCGAGCTGACCGAGGAGGAGTTCCGGCCGCTGCGGCTGATGAACGGCCTCTACCTGCAGCTCCACGCCTACATGCTGCGCGTCGCCGTTCCCTATGGCGTGCTGTCCTCGCGGCAGCTTCGCCAGCTCGCCCATATCGCCCGCAAATACGACCGGGGCTACGGCCATTTCACCACCCGCCAGAACCTCCAGTACAACTGGATCAGGCTGGAGGACATACCGGATATCCTCGACGAGCTCGCCAAGGTCGAGATGCACGCCATCCAGACCTCGGGCAACTGCATCCGCAACATCTCGACCGACCAGTTCGCCGGCGTCGCCGGCGACGAGATCGAGGACCCGCGCCCCTATGCCGAGATCCTGCGCCAGTGGTCGTCGTTCCACCCGGAATTCTCGTACCTGCCGCGCAAGTTCAAGCTGGCGCTGAGCGGTTCCGAGCGCGACCGGGCGGCCATCTACTTCCACGACATGGCCTACCGGCTGGTGAAGAACGAGGCGGGCGAGGTCGGCTTCCAGGTGATCGTCGGCGGCGGCATGGGCCGCACGCCCATCGTCGGCAAGGTCATCAAGGAGTTCGTGCCGAAGCGGCACCTGCTGTCCTATTCGGAATCGGTGATGCGCGTCTATAACGGCTACGGCCGGCGCGACAACATCTTCAAGGCCCGCATCAAGATCCTGGTGCAGGAGCTGGGCATCGAGGAATTCCGCCGTCAGGTCGACGAGGATTTCGCCAAGAACATGAGCCATGCGCTCGAGCTGGAGGATGCCGAGATCGAGCGCATGAAGGCGTTCTTCACGCCGCCGGCCTACCGCGCGCTGCCCGCCAGCGATCCGGCGGTCGAGGCGCTCCTGACCGGCAGCAAGCCGTTCAGGATGTGGCATCAGCGGAACGTGACCGCGCACAAGACGCCGGGCTATTCCATCGTCACCATCTCGCTGAAGCCGAAGGGCGTGGCGCCGGGCGACGCGACGGCCGACCAGATGGACGAGGTCGCCGCGCTGGCCGACGAATATTCCCTCGGCATCCTGCGCACCACCTTCAAGCAGAACCTGGTGCTGCCCGACGTCGAGACGTCGCGCCTGCCCGAGCTGTGGGAGAAGCTGAAGGTGCTGGGCGTCGCGACGGCCACGGTCGACACCATCGCCGACATCATCTCGTGCCCGGGCCTCGACTATTGCAGCCTGGCCAACGCCCGCTCGATCCCCGTCGCGCAGCGCCTGATCGACCGGTTCGACGACCTGGATTTCATCCACGACCTGGGCGAGCTGCGGCTCAACATCTCGGGCTGCATCAACGCCTGCGGCCATCACCATGCCGGCAACATCGGCATCCTGGGCGTGGACAAGAAGGGCGAGGAGTTCTATCAGCTCACCCTCGGCGGTTCGCCGGAATACGACGCCTCGGTCGGCAAGATCATGGGGCCGGCGTTCTCCGAGGACGACATCGTCCCCGCCGTGGAAAAGGTCATCGAGGTCTTCCTCGCCAATCGCGAGCCCGAGGAGCGGTTCATCGACTGCTATCGCCGCATCGGCATGGAACCCTTCAAGGAACGTGTCTATGCGGATCATTAAGGATCGCCATATCGTCGAGGACGACTGGCAGCACGTGGAAGACGGCACGCCGCTTCCCGAGGGCAAGATCATCGTCACCCTGTCGCGCTGGAAGGCCGAGCGCGACCAGCTCGTCGCCCGCCGCAACAGCGGCCTCGGCATCCAGCTCGCCTCGAACGAGCACGCCGAGGACGTCGCCGAGGACCTGGAGAATTTCGAGGTGGTGGCGCTGCACTTCCCGGTGTTCCGCGACGGCCGCGCCTTCACCACGGCGCGCCTGCTGCGCGACCGCTACGGCTACAAGGGCGAGCTGCGGGCCACGGGCGACGTGCTGCGCGACCAGATGTTCTTCATGCACCGGGTCGGCTTCGATGCCTTCGAGGTGCGCGCCGACCGGAGCATCGAGGACGCGCTGAAGGCGTTCGACGATTTCTCGGTCACCTACCAGCCTTCGGCCGACGAGCCGCAGCCGCTCTGGCGCCGCCGGGGCTGACCCCGCCTTGCCAAACCTCTCGGTAAAGCCGGCGGTCATCCTCGTCGTCCCCCAGATGGGCGAGAACATCGGCGCCGCCGCGCGGGCCATGAACAATTTCGGCCTGACCGACCTGCGCCTGGTGCGCCCGCGCGACGGCTGGCCCAATCCGGACGCCGTGCCCATGTCGGCCGGCTCGACGGACATCCTCGACAACACGGCGGTGTTCCGCACCACCGAGGACGCCATCGCCGACCTCAACTACGTGGTGGCCACCACCGCCCGCCCGCGCGGCATGATCAAGCCCGTCCATTCCTCGCGCGTCACGGCCGGGGAGCTGTGGGCGCGGGCGGGGCAGGGGCAGCGGACCGGCATCCTGTTCGGCGGCGAACGCTCGGGCCTGGGCAACGACGACGTGGCGCTGGCCGATGCCGTCGTCACCATCCCGACCAATCCCGACTATTCCTCCATCAACATCGCCCAGGCGGTGCTGCTGATGGGCTATGAATGGTTCGTCGCCTCGGGCGGCGACGTGGCCGAACCGGCCCAGGACGAGCGCACGCGCCCGGCCACCAAGGCCGAGCTGGTCGGCTTCATGGAGCATCTCGAGGCGGCGCTGGACGAGGCCGGGTTCCTCTATCCGCCGGACAAGCGCCCCAGCATGGTCCGCAACCTGCGCAACCTGTGGGGACGCGCGGACCTTCGCGAGCAGGACGTGCGCACGCTTCGGGGTATCATCGTCGCCCTGACTTCGTATAAGACTCGGGGCTCGAAGAACCGTACCGGAGGGGAGAACACATGAGCGCGTGGTGCATCGTCGCCAAGATCAAGGCCAAGGAAGGCAAGGCCGAGGAATTCGTGAAGGCCGCCAAGGCGCTGTCGGCGGCGGTGAACGCCAACGAGCCCGGCTGCCTGTTCTACGAGCTGCACGGCACCGAGGATCCGAACCTGTTCGTCTTCGTCGAGCGCTACGAGAGCGAGGACGCCATGAAGGCCCACCGCGGCTACGCCCACTTCAAGGAACTGGGCCGCGCCATGGGCGAGTTCATGGACGGCCCGCCGGAGATCATGCGCCTGCCGCAGGTCTGAGCGGCCGCCGCCACAGGCTGACCGCCTCGCCACGGCACTTGTTCGTCTATAGCCGTCGTCGCGAACGCCGCGCGGCGATCCAGTTGTCCATGCCAGGTTTTACCCTGTCCGTGTCCCTGAACTTATCGAAGGGCCCTGCACCAACACTGATGCGAGGCCCTTCGATAAGTTCAGGGACACGGTGAAATTTGGGTGTTGCATTACGACTTGATCGCCGCGCGGCGCTCGCGATGACGATTTCAGCATAATCGAACACCTGTTGAATCTCCTTGCGCCCGTCCTCTCCTCCGGGCGATAAATTCTGCACCGTTGCAGAAACAGGGAGAGTTCGCATGGGCAAGCTCGACGGCAAGGTCGCTATCGTCACCGGCTCGGGCCGCGGCATCGGCAAGGCCATCGCCATCCGTTTCGCCGAGGAGGGCGCCAGGGTGGTCGTCGCCTCGCGCACGCCGGCCACCGTCGAGTCGATGGCGAAGCAGATCCGGGACGCGGGCGGCACCGCCACCGGCGTGCCGTGCGACGTCTCGGTGAAGGAGCAGGTGTTCGCTATGGTTGACCGCACCGTGAAGGAGTTCGGCACGGTCGACATCCTGGTGAACAACGCCCAGGGCTTCGGCACGCGCGAGAAGCCGCAGCCGTCGACCGTCTATGTCGCGGTCGAGGACACCAACGACGACGAGGTCTACTACACCTTCACCTCGGGCTGCATGGCCATGCTGTGGGGCATGAACGCCGTGCTCCCCCACATGAAGGAGAAGGGCGGCCACATCATCAACTTCGCCTCGACCGCCGGCATAGAAGGTCAGCCGGGCAATCTGTCCTACAACATCGCCAAGGAGTCGATCCGCGCGCTCACCCGCACGGCGGCGCGCGAATGGGGCGCGCACAACATCCTCATCAACACCATCTGCCCGTCGCTGAAGACCGACGCGTTCGAGGCATGGGAAACGGCCCGGCCGGATTTCGTCCGCGCCATCCGCGAATCCATCCCGCTGAAGCGCCACGGCGATCCCTACAAGGACGGCACGCCCATCTGCCTGTTTCTCGCCAGCGACAACACCTACCTGACCGGCATGACGTTCATCCTGAACGGCGGCCGGATCATGCCATAAGCGGTGGCCTGTATATACGGAGATTGACGGAGCGGCTTCCCGAGCTATCTTCGGGATGGTGAACCCGAAGGAGAGCCGGCATGCCTCGAACCAAAGCTTTCAAGTCAGGCAACAGTCAGGCGGTTCGGATACCCGCTGAACTGGCTTATGCCGATATGCAGGTCGATCTGGAGATCACGCGAGTTGGCGACGTGATCACGATCTATCCGGCGCGGACGAGCCTTCGGGATGCTGTCGCCAAGCTCCTCGAGATGCCGGAGCCGCCGTGTGTGGAGGAGCGGGAGCCGATAGATGTTCCCCTGCGCCGAAACGAATGACGGCGTCATACGCTGATGGCCTATCTTATCGACACCAATATCGCGATCCACGCTCGCGACGGGACGCGTTCGGTTCTCCAGAAGCTGATCGAGCACGACGGCGAAGTGCTGCTATCGGCGCTGAGTCTCGCGGAACTCGAACGCGGCCTATACCGGCATCCGGAAACGACAGCGCTCCGCCGTGCCCGTCTGGATGTGCTGTTGCCGTCATTGCCGGTTCTCCCGTTCGATGCTGCGGCAGCATCGGCGTATGGCCGAATCATCGCGCAATGCGGCTGGGCGAAGGGCAAGGACTTCGATCGAATGATCGCCGCGCATGCAATCAGCACCGGCTCGATCCTCGTCACAGATAACGAGGCCGACTTCCGCGACATTCCAGGCTTGTCGTTCGAGAACTGGGTTTTACGCGGGGCTTGACCTCAAACCGCGTCGAACTCCAGCAGCAACCATCCCTCTCGGGAGCATACGGTGCACATTAGAGACGAGCGTCCCGAGGACGCACGGACCGGCGCATCATCACGGCGGTCGCCGTGATGCCGGCCAGGATCAGCACCATGCCGATGGCGTGGTGCATGCCCAGCGGCTCGTCCAGCAGGAGCGCCGCCAGCAGGGCGCCCACCAGCGGCATCAGGCTGAGCGTCTGCGCCGCACGCGCCGCGCCGATCACCTCGACCGCGGCGTTGTAGAGGAAATAGGCCACCACCGAGGGCAGCACGGCCACATAGGCGAAGGCGCCGATCACCTCGGGCCGCCAGTCGATGGCGGCGATCTCGCGCCATTCCGTCGCCGCGAAGGGCAGCATGACCGCCGCGGCGATGGCGAAGGTGACGGCCAGGAAGCTCAGCGGGTGGATCGCCGGCCGCCGCTTGAGCAGGCTGGTATAGAGCGCCCAGGCCACCACGCCGCCCAGCACCAGCAGGTCGCCGTGGTTGAACCGCAGCGCGGCGAGCGTCGAGGGGTCCGCCTGGAAGACGATGACCGCCACGCCGACCGTCGACAGCGCGACGCCCGCCACCGGCCACAGTCCCGGCCGCATACGGAACAGCACGGCGTCGAACGCCATCACCATGAAGGGAATCGCCGCCTGCAGCAGCAGGCCGTTGGTGGCCGTGGTCTCGCGCAGGCCCGCATAGAGGAACCCGTTGAAGCCCGCCACGCCGACGACTCCCAGGATCAGCACCGGCCTCCAGCCGGCGCGCAGCGCCTCCCGATCGCGCAGGACGTGCCGCATGGCGAACGGGGCGACGATCGTCAGCGCGCCCACCCAGCGCACGAAGGCGAGCGTGAAGGGCGGAATGTCGTCCCGCACGGCGCGGCCGACGATGGAATTGCCCGCCCAGAACAGCATGACCAGTCCCAGGAACAGATAGGTGTGATAGTCTCCTCGGGATTCCCGCATGACCTTTCCCGGCATGGACTGGCGGCGGGAGGATAAGCCCGGGAGATCGCCGGGGCGAGCGATACCGGCGCATGTCGGAATCTGGTCGGTAACCGTTTGACATCGCCTTTGCGCTGCGTATAGTGCGCCCACCCGAGCGGGCAGCGATGCCCGTCTATTGTTTTTTGCACGCAAGCGAACCGAGAAGAACGGCTTAATGAGCAAGCGGATCAACGCGAAGTACAAGATCGACCGCCGTCTGGGCGAGAACCTGTGGGGCCGGCCCAAGAGCCCGGTCAACAACCGTGCCTATCCGCCGGGCGAGCACGGCCAGCGCCGCCGTCGCAAGCCGTCGGATTTCGGCACCCAGCTCATGGCCAAGCAGAAGCTGAAGGGCTTCTACGGTTCGATCACGGAAAAGCAGTTCCGCAACATCTACGCCGAAGCCGTCCGCCTGCGCGGCGACACCGGCGAGAACCTGGTCGGCCTGCTGGAGCGTCGCCTGGACGCGGTCATCTACCGGGCCAAGTTCGTGCCGACCGTCTTCGCCGCCCGCCAGTTCGTCAACCACGGCCACGTGCTGGTGAACGGCAAGCGCGTGAACATCGCCTCCTACCGCGTCCGTGAAGGCGACGTGGTCTCGCTGCGCGACAAGTCGAAGCAGCTCATGATCGTCCTCGAGGCCGTCGAATCGGCCGAGCGCGACGTGCCGGAATATCTCGACGTGGACTACAAGGCCATGTCCGCCACCTTCGTGCGCACGCCGAAGCTGGCCGACGTGCCCTACGCCGTCCACATGGAGCCGAACCTGGTGGTCGAGTTCTACTCGCGCTAGGCGTTCGCCTCAGAAGGTTTCGAGCGGGCCGGATGCAAATCCGGCCCGCTTCGTTTTTGGGCTTATCGCGGATTGGCGGGGAAGCCATCCAGGGCCATTCGCCATTCCCGCTCACGTCGAGTGCCCGGCCGTAGGCCGGGTGTATCGAGACGCGCACCATCGTCAGCCCGTGTCTCGATACGATTTGGCGCAAAGCGCCAAATCACTCGACAAGAGCCGATCTGGGTGCGGTTTCCGAGGATGCGCGTTTGCGTCGGATCGGCAACGTGCTTCAACTTCCGATCCGCCCGCCGCCCTTCTTCGTCACCACCACCACCGAGGGGCGCGGCGGCATGTCCGGCCTGAAGTCCGGCCAGCGTGTGGCCGGGTCCTCGAAGGTCGATTTGCGGCCGAAGGGCGGCCAGTTGTCGCAGCTGTCGTCGCCCGGATGCTGGACGGCGAGGAACAGGGTCTGGCCGTCCGGGGTGAAGCGGGGGCCGCACATCTCGGCGCCGATGGGGCAGCGGAACAGCATCGCCGCCAGGCCCCGGCCCGGGCCTTCGGTCTCGACGGCCCACAGGCCGTCCGCGCTCACGCCGCCCGGCATGCCGCCCTCGGGCGCATCGGCGGACGCCTTGCCCGAATTGTAGACCCAGTTGTCGCCCTGGTCGGTGGCCACCCACAGATGGCCGGCCGGGTCCACCGCGCAATTGTCGGGCGAGGAGAACCAGCCGTTCCCGTCCGTGGCCGGGTTCCAGGCCGCGCCGATCTCCTCGCGGGCCGGGTCGCCGCAGCGGACCAGCAGGTCCCAGCGCGCCGTGGGCGCCGCGTGGTCGCCGCCGTCCGGCGTGATCTCGACGATCTGGCCGCTGGTGTTGGCGTTGCGCGGGTTGGGGCCGAAGCCGGCGGGCTTGCCGTCCTTGCCGCGATCGGCGTTGTTGGTGAGCATGACATAGACCTTGCCGGTGACCGGATTGGGCTCCACGTCCTCCGGCCGGTCCATCGGCGTCGCGCCCACGATGTCGGCGGCACGGCGGGCCTCGATGACCACCTGCGCCTGGCTGCCGAAGCCGTTGGCGGCATCGAGGCCGCCCTCGCCGTGGACGAGCGGCAGCCAGGTCAGCGTGCCGTCTTCCTCGAACCGGGCGGCGGACAGGGTTCCCCGGTCCAGCAGCGCGCTGTTCGCCATCCGCCGGCCCGGATCGTAGCGGCCGTCGGAGACGTAGCGATACAGGTACTCGAAGCGCGCGTCGTCTCCCATGTAGACCACGAGGCGTCCGTCCCCGTTCACGATGGACTCGGCGCCCTCGTGGACGAGGCGGCCCAGCGCCGTGTGCTTCACCGGGATCGAGTCGGGATCTAAGGGGTCGACCTCGACGATCCAGCCGAAACGGAACGGCTCGTTGGGCTCGCTGGCGATGTCGAAGCGCCGGTCCGCCGCGGCCCAGGTGCCGCCCCTAGGGATGCCGTAGCGCTTGAAGCTGGCCGCGCGCGGGTCTCCCTCCGGGAGGGCGCCGCTGAAATAGAAGTAGAAGTTCTCCTCGGCCATCAGATAGGTGCCCCAGGGCGTGATGCCGCCGGCGCAGTTGTTGAAGGTGCCGAGGATCGCGGTGCCGTCGGGATCGGCCGAGGTCTTCAGCCAGTCGTGGCCCGCCGCCGGGCCGGCGACCCGCATGGGCGTCGCCGCCGTGATGCGCCGGGCATAGCGGCTTCCGGGCACGACCTCCCAGGCGCCGTGCCGCTTGCGGACCTCGATGACCGATCCGCCGTGGGCGGCGATCTCGGTCAGCGCCTGTTGCCGCAGCGCCTCGGCGCGGTCGGCCCCCGGCGGGATGGCCGGGTGCATGACCTCGCGCGAGACATATTCGTGGTTCACGCACAGCAACCCGTGATCCGGGTTCTTCGAACCGGCGGGCAGCGGCACATAGCCGATGAAGTCGTTGTTGTAGCCGAATTGCAGCGCCTGGGCCTCGGGCGACTGGCGGGCCGGATCGAAGGGCGGAGCGCCGGGCAGCACGGCGTCGCCCCAGCGGATCAGCACCTGCGCCTCATAGCCTTCGGCGACGTGATGGGTCTCGTCGACGCCGCGCGCGAGGCCCTTGAAGCCGAACGGCCTGGCCGTCGCCCGTTCCGCCGCCGACAGCGCGGACGGGCCGGCCGCCGCCAGCGCCGCCGAGGCCGCGAGTCCGCCCTTCAGCACCGCGCGGCGGCTGATCCGGCGCGACACCACGTCCTCGAGCGTGGGCGCGGCGAGGGGGCGGGCGCGGTCATCGTCGTCGTGCATGGCGGCTTCCGGCTGGCGGGACACGGGAATTTCTGGCAAGGCATAGCAGACCGCCAGTGTCACTTTTGTGAAGGGGCTTCGCCATGAAAAAAGGCGCGTTCGCCGTCATCTTCACCTCCCGCCTCGTCTCCGGCGAAGGCTACGGCGCGCTGGCCGCGCGCATGGAGGAACTGGCCCGCGCCCAGCCCGGCTATCTCGGCCACGAGAGCGCCCGCGGCGCGGACGGGCTGGGGATCACCGTCAGCTATTGGGAATCGGAAGACGCGGTACGGGCGTGGCGCGGGAACGCCGAGCATCTGGCCGCGCAGGAAGCGGGCCAGGAGCGGTTCTACGACTGGTTCAGGCTGGACGTATGCCGCGTGGAGCGGTCGCGGGCGTTCGAGCGGCCGTAGTTCTGGTCACCACGAAACATCGGGGATGGATTTCGTGGCGGCGGCACAGGCGACACATCCACGCCCGCTCCTGTCGAGTGATCTGGCGCAGCCGGATCGTATCGAGACACGCACAGGCGATAGTGCGCGGCTCGGTACGCCCGGACTCCGGCCCGGTACTCGACGTGAGCGGGATTGAGCGCGCGTTCACTTCCCCAGTCTGCCCATACCGTCAACGGTCCGGCCGGATCGCCGCGCCGCGCGCGATGACGGAGGGAAAAAGGGGCTGGCGGCCTACACGTATTCCGGGTCGAAGCCCTTGGACTTCATGTATTCGTGCAGCTCGCCGGTCTCGTACATCTCGCGCATGATGTCGCAGCCGCCGACGAACTCGCCCTTCACATAGAGCTGCGGGATGGTCGGCCAGTCGCTGAATTCCTTGATGCCGTCGCGCACCTGGTCGTCGGCCAGCACGTTGATGCCCTTGAACGGCACGCTCATGCGGTTGAGGATCTCGACGGCGGTCGCCGAGAAGCCGCACTGCGGGAACAGGGGAGAGCCCTTCATGAACAGCACGATGTCGTTGGCGTCCAGTTCGGACTGGATGTAATCGAAGATGGGGTTGTCGCTCATCGCTTGATCCTATTCCGGCACGGACGTCTGCAGCGCCAGCGCGTGCAGCACGCCGCCCATGTTTCCTTGCAGCGCCTTGTAGACGATCTGGTGCTGTTGTACCCGATTCTTGCCGCGGAACGCCTCGGAAATCACGTGCGCCGCATAGTGGTCGCCGTCGCCGCGCAGGTCCTCGATGGTGACCGTGGCGTCGGGCAGGGCGGCCTTGATGAGGCGTTCGATCTCGTGCGCATCCATCGCCATGGGCGAGCGGCTCCTGTCAGGGAATGGCCATGTAGGCCGGAAGCCAGCCTTCATGCACCTGGGTCAGTTCGGCCACTGATATGGAATCGGCCTCGGAGATTTTCAACATGGCGCCGCCGGTCCTGCCGATGACGGCCGCGGAGACGCCGTCGACGGCGGCCTGCTCCAGCACCAGCTCCGGATTGGTCGTGGTGATGACGTAGCGGCCCTGGTCCTCGCCGAACAGGAAGGCGAAGGACGGCACGCCGCCCCGGTCGTAGTCCAGCACGGCGCCGATGCCCGAGGCCATGGCCATCTCGGCGATGGCGACCAGCAGGCCGCCGCCCGAGACGTCGTGGCACGCGGTGGCGACGCCGGTCAGGATCAGGCCGCGCACCAGGTCGCCGTTCTTGCGCTCGGCGGACAGGTTCACCGGCGGCGGCGCGCCGTCCTCGCGGCCGCACAGCTCGCGGGCGTAGATCGACTGGCCCAGATGGCCTTCGGTGTCGCCGACCAGCACGATGGTCTCGTCCTCGGCCGCGAAGGCGATCGAGGCGCGCTGGTCGTAATTGGTCAGGATGCCGACGCCGCCGATGGCCGGGGTCGGCAGGATCGCCTGGCCGTTGGTCTCGTTGTAGAGCGAGACGTTGCCCGAGATCACCGGATAGTCCAGCGCGAGGCACGCTTCCGCCATGCCTTCGAGGCAGCCGACGAACTGGCCCATGATGGCCGGCTTCTCCGGGTTGCCGAAGTTCAGGCAGTTGGTGATGGCGAGCGGGATGGCGCCGGTGGCGGTGATGTTGCGCCACGTCTCGGCCACGGCCTGCCTGCCGCCCTCGACCGGATCGGCCTTGCAGTAGCGCGGCGTGCAGTCGGTCGAGATGGCGAGCGCCTTCCGGGTGCCGTGCACGCGCACCACGCCCGCGTCGCCGCCCGGGCGGCCGATGGTGTCGCCCATGACCATGTGGTCGTATTGCTGCCAGATCCAGCGCCGGGAGGCGAGGTCGGGCGTCGCCAGCAGCTCGCGCAGCGCGTCGGCGTTGCTCTCGGGCGCGGTGAAGGCGTCGGGGCCGAGCACGTGCTGCTTCGGCGTCGGCTCGTGGGGCCGGTCGTAACTGGGCGCGTCGTCGACCAGCGGGCCGAGCGGGATGTCGGCGACCACCTCGCCCTTGTGCTTCAGCACCAGGTGCCTGGTGTCGGTC
>CAZVVC010000065.1:0-13407 GCA_964630425.1 uncultured Bifidobacterium sp.
AGCCGTTCACCGGGCCGAAATCCCAGACGATCCCGAAGCTCTTTCGGAATCGTCACCCGACCGCGGGTTGTCAACGTCGCCACGACCATGTACCGCCCCCGATTAACCGCGAGACGGCAAGGATACTACTTCTTCTGCTGCGCCGCCTTGTACTTCTCGATGTTGCTGATGGTTTCGCGGAAGTTGTCGTGCGCCTGCTCCTTGCGGGGGCGTCGGCGCAGCGAGGCGTCGGTCAGTTCGGGCGCCACGTAGCCGTCGTCGTCGTGGCTGATGTTGGTGCCGGGCGGCACGATGGCGTCGATGGCGTCGAGCGTCTCGTCGGCGAGGGTCACGTCGGCGCCGGCCAGCAGGCCCTCGAGCTGCTCGAAGGTGCGCGGGCCGATGATGGCCGAGGTGACGCCCGGATGCGCCGTGGTGAAGGCCAGCGCCATGTGCATCAGCGAGATGCCCGCGCCCTTGGCGACCGCGTCGAGCTGCTCGATCAGGTCCAGCTTGCGCTGGTTGTCGGCGCGGTTCATGTCGTAGAGGTGCGGCTGCAGGTTCTGCCGCTGGGTGTCGTTCGGCGTGGCGCCGCGCCGCCATTTGCCGGTCAGCCAGCCCTGCGACAGCGGCGACCAGACGATGGCGCTCATGCCGTAGCGCTGGATGGTCGGCAGCACGTCGGCCTCGATGCGGCGGGCGAAGATGGAATAGGGCGGCTGCTCGGTGCGGAACCGCTCGCGGCCGCGTTTCTCGGACATCCAGTGGGCCTCGACGATCTGCTCGGCCGGGAAGGTCGAGGAACCGATGTAGCGCACCTTGCCCTGGCGGATCAGGTCCGAGAGCGCGCCCAGCGTCTCGTCGATGTCGGTGGCGCTGTCGGGCCGGTGCACCTGGTAGAGGTCGAGATAGTCGGTGCCCAGGCGGCGCAGGCTGTCCTCGGCCGCCTTCATGATCCAGCGCCGGGAATTGCCCTTCATGTTCGGATTGGTGCCGCCCATGGGCAGGCTGAACTTGGTGGCCAGCACCACGTCGTCGCGCCGCTTGCCCAGCGCCTTGCCCAGGATGGTCTCGGACTCGCCGTGGGAATAGACGTCCGAGGTGTCGAAATAGTTGATGCCGGCGTCGAGCGCCCGGTCGACCATGCGATCGCACTCGGCCTGGTCGCTGTTGCCGAAATAGCCGAACATGCCGGCGCCGAAGCAGAACTTGCTGACATGCATGCCGGTGCGGCCGAGAACCCGCATTTCCATCCTGTGTCTCCCCTGAAATCACGCGTGATTGTGGCGCGGATTAGAACAGGTCGCGGCGCGGCCCGCAATGGCTGTCGGCCGGTTGCGCTTGCCAATGCGGACAGCCCGGTTTCTAATCCCCGTCAGCCATTTCAGCCTGCGAGAGCCAACATGGAAGACCTGCCGCTGACCCCGCTGCTGCTGGCCGCCCTGCTGATCCTCATCCTGTTCAAGACGGTGAAGATCGTGCCCCAGAGCCACAAATACGTGGTGGAGCGGCTGGGCAAGCTGCATGCCGTGCTCGGCCCCGGCGTCAACATCATCGTGCCGTTCATCGACACGGTGCGCTACAGGATGTCGATCCTGGAGCGCCAGCTTCCCAGCATCGAGCAGGACGCCATCACCCGCGACAATGTGCTGATCCAGTCGACCATCGCGGTGTTCTACCGGATCATCTCGCCGGAAAACACGGTCTACCGCATCGCCAATGTGGACCATGCGGTCTCGACCACGGTCGCGGGCATCCTGCGCTCGGAGATCGGCAAGATCGAGCTGGACGAGGTGCAGGCCAACCGCGCGCCGCTGAACGCCGCCATCAAGGTCCAGCTCGCCGACGCCACCGACGACTGGGGCATCGAGGTGACCCGCGCCGAGGTGCTGGACATCAACCTGGACGCCCAGACCCGCGACGCCATGCTCCAGCAGCTCAATGCCGAGCGCGCCCGCCGCGCCACCGTCGCCAAGGCCGAGGGCGACAAGCGCGCCGCCGAGCTGCGCGCCGAGGCCGAGCTGTTCACCGCCCAGAAGGTGGCCGAGGCCAAGCGCATCCAGGCCGACGCCGACGCCTATGCGACCCAGACCGTCGCGGTGGCGATCCGCGAGAACGGGATGGAGGCGATCCAGTTCGAGATCGCCAAGCGCCAGATCGAGGCGCTGGGCAACATCGCCGGCACCAGCGGCACCCGCACCATCATCCTGCCCACCGATCTCGCCGACGCCTTCGGCCAGGCGGCCAAGCTGTTTTCCGGAAAGCTCGCGCCATGAGCTTCGCCGCCTTCAGCCACGAATACTTCCTGCATCCGGTCGCCTGGCTGGCGCTCGCGGCCGTGATGGGCATCGTCGAGGTCATCATGCCCGGCTATCTGTTCCTCGGCTTCGCCGCGGGCGCGGTGGTGGTCTCGGGCATGCTGTTCTTCGGCCTCGAGGGATGGTTCCTCGGGGTCGCCGGCTTCACCTATCTGATCCTGCTCTATGCGGCGCTCAGCCTGGCGAGCTGGTACCTCTTCCGCCGCCTCTTCTCCCCGACCGGCGACGTGCGCCGGGTGGAGCGGGACATCAACGAGGACCCGTACAAGGGCGCCAGGGACTGAACCGACCGTTCCGCGCGGGGGCGTCCGGCGGCGTTTGACTTGCCCCGCGTTTGTGCGATCTTTCCGCGCATGGAGAATCGCAGCCTCAGAGCCGGCAGACTGGTCGCTGGCCTTTAGCCCCGGATCCGCCCGCGCGCCGATCCGGGGATCATGCGCGACGCCCGGCGGCCGCCCGCGCGCATCCATCCTGCCGACTGTTCTCCGCTCACGCCGCCGATCGCCGCGGCCCGAACGCCACGATGCCTTCCCGATCACCGAAAGGGCGCCCGCGCGGCGCCCCCGCCCGAACCGGGCCGCGCTGGAGCGCCGACGTCGCGAGCCTTCCCCGCGCGCTGTCCAAGCTCGGCCACTGCTCGCGCACCGAGGCGCTGGCCCTGATCGCCGAGGGCCGGGTCACCGTCGACGGCGTCCGGGCGCGCGATCCGGGACAGCGGGTCGACCTCGTCCGCTCGGCCATCCATGTCGATGCCGTGCCCGTCGCCCGGAGCGCGCCGGTCTATCTGATGCTCAACAAGCCGCGCGGCCTGGTCACCACGCGGCGCGACCCGCAGCAGCGCGAGACAGTCTATGACTGCCTCGACGGCCTCGACCTGCCGTTCGTGTCGCCCGTCGGCCGGCTCGACAAGGCGAGCGAGGGACTGCTGTTCCTGACCAACGACACCGCCTGGGCCGAGCATCTGCTCAACCCGGCGTCGAACATCAGCAAATGCTATCACGTGCAGATCGACCGCCATGCCGACCCCGCCTTGCTC
The DNA here is from genome assembly GCA_964630425.1 of uncultured Bifidobacterium sp. GTDB lineage: Bacteria > Pseudomonadota > Alphaproteobacteria > SMXS01 > SMXS01 > RI-34. The sequence goes on from CAZVVC010000065.1 coordinate 3,334, forward strand.
GCGGCGCTGGAAGCCGGCATCGTCGACGGCGGCGAGGCGCTCGTCGCCCGCTCGGCCACGCTGCTGCGCACCGGAACGCGGACCTGCTGGCTCGAGATCGTCCTGACGGAAGGCCGCAACCGGCAGGTGCGGCGGCTGCTGGCGGCGCAGGGCGCCGGCGTGCTGCGCCTGGTCCGCGTCTCCATCGGCGGCGTCGCGCTGGGCGGCCTGGGAAAGGGCGCGGTCCGCCCCCTGACGCCGGAAGAACACCGCCGGCTGAGCCCGCCCGCGACGTGAAAACCCTCTTCGGGCCTTCCCGCCGCACCAATGCGGGAAGGGCCTCTACTTTCTCGATACCTCTGCGGCGCGGATGACGCCGGTTCAGGGCGCGAAGAATTCCCCGATCGCCCTGGCCGTTTCCGCCGGCGCCTCCTCGGGGCAGAAGTGGCCGCCGGGGACGGCCTGGCCACGCACGTCGGTCGCCCAGCGCCTCCAGGTGCCGACCATGCGCTCTTCGTCCCACTTGCCGCCGCGGTCGCCCCACAGGACCAGGGTCGGGCAGCCGATCTTCTCGCCCTTCGCCCGGGTCGCCTCGTCGATGTCGCAGTCGACGGAGGCGCCCGCGCGGTAGCAGTCGCACGAGGCGCGGACGGTCTCCGGGTCTGAGAAGCAGCGGACATATTCCGCCATCGCCGCCGGATCGAACGCCGCGTTCTCTCCCGCCCACGACGCCATGGAATGCCGCAGGTAATATTCGGGATCGGCGGCGATGAGCCTTTCGGGCAGCGGCGCCGGCTGGGCGAGGAAGTACCAGTGATACATGCCCACGGCGACCTTCCGGTGCTTGCCGGCGGCCTCGTACTGCTCGATGGTCGGCACGATGTCGAGGATGCACAGCTTCTCGACCCTGTCCGGATGATCGAGCGCCATGCGATAGGCGACGCGCCCGCCCCGGTCGTGGCCCGCCACGCACCAGCGCTCGAAGCCCAGCGCGCGCATCACCGCCACATTGTCGGCCGCCATGGTGCGCTTGGCATAGGCCATCTCGCCGCCCGCGGGCTTGGAACTGTCGCCGTAGCCGCGCAGATCCGGCAGGACCACGGTGAACCGCCCGGCCAGCCTGGGCGCGACCAGATGCCACATCACATGGGTCTGCGGATAGCCGTGCAGCAGCAGCACGGGCGGACCCGAGCCGCCGACGACCGCGTTGATCTCGGCGCCGTCGGTGGCGATGCGCCGGCGCTCGAAGCCGGGGAAGAACATCAGACCTTCAGGTAGAAGGCGTGGTCCGGGTCCAGCACCTCCTGCAATTCGATGATGTTGCCCTCGGGATCGCGGCCATAGGTGGCGCGGATGGCGCCGTGGCCGATCTCCTCGGTGGTCGGCGGCGGACAGTTGAAGGTCATGCCCAGCGTCTTCATCCGCTCGTATTCGTAGTCGATGTCGGTGACGTCGACGCAGAAATGGGTATAGCCGTGATCGCTGGGCGGACGCCTCGGGTCGACCGGCTTCCCTTCGGGCGTGATGTACTGGAAGATCTCGATATGGGTGTTGCCCGCCTTCATCATCACCTGCCGGCACGAGGAATCCTTCAGGCCGACGATCGTGTCGATCCGCTCCGACCCCACCTCCCAGCCCATGCGGGCGACGACCTCGAAGCCGAAGCCTTCCTCGTAGAACTTCACGAGACGGTCGATGTCGCTGGTGGCGAGCGCCACATGGTGAATGCCGCGAATCATTTTCTGCTCCCCTGACGAATTCCCTGCGGCCAGTGTTGGACGGCGCGAGGCACGGGGTCAAGCGGAGGCAACCTTGAAAGAATGCAGTCGTTGACTAATATGCATTCAATGACTGCATGGAGATTCCCATGTCGACCATGACCATACGGAACATCGACGATGCGCTAAAGGCGCGCCTGCGGGTTCGCGCGGCGCAGCACGGCAAATCCATGGAAGAGGAAGTCCGTGACATCCTCAGGGCCGCCCTTGCCACCGAGAAGCCACAACCGGACAACCTGTATGCGGCCATCCGTGAACTGGTCGAGCCCTTCGGTGGCGTCGAACTGCCAGAAATTCCGCGCGAACCCATACGCGAGCCGCCGGATTTCTCCGAGTGATCATTCTCGACACCAATGTGATCTCGGAAGTGATGCGGCCCCTACCTGCCACGCCGGTCACCCAGTGGCTGGGAATGCAGCCACGCGCGAGCCTGTTCTCCACCACCATCACGCAGGCCGAAATCCTCTACGGTATCCATCTCATGCCTGATGGCAGACGGCGGGAAGACTTGCTCGGCGCCGCGACCATCTTCTTCAACGATAGACTGGCGGGCAGGGTGCTTCCGTTCGATGGCGATGCGGCAGCCCTCTTTCCGCGTCTTGCCGCGGACCGACGGCGGAGCGGTCGGCCGATCAGCTACTCCGATGCCCAGATTGCATCCATTGCGCTGTCACACGGCGCGACACTGGCGACCCGGAATATCCGCGACTTCGAGGGCTGCGGCATCGCGCTGTTCGATCCCTGGGACGATTGAGCCTGAGCAGGCCGCTATCCCGCCGGACGGGATAAGGCCGGCCTCAGGCGATGGGCAGCCTGCGCCGGCGGACGTTGCCCATGATGACCCAGACCGCGATGCCCTTGATGACGATGGCGACCAGGAACATGACCGTGTAGGAGGTCGCCTCGGCCAGCGCGCCGCCGAGGATCGGGCCGGCGGCGAACATGGCCGACGCGATCATGCTGGCGAACGCGATCATCATGGGCTGGTCGTCGCGCGAGCCATATTCCAGCAGCAGGTTCTGGCCGGCGATCTGCAATCCGCCGATGCCAACGCCCAGGCCGCTGAACACGATGGCGAGCCAGAACAGGCTGGTCGGCGCGATCAGCAGGATGACGAGGAAGACGCCCCAGATCAGGATGGAGCCGGCGAAGGTCCAGGAATTGCCGAAGCGGTCGCCCAGCATGCCCCAGACCGGCGACACGAAGGTGGGCAGCAGCATGAACGAGATGGTCAGCACGCCCAGGCCGTAGCCGCCCAGCGTCTGGCCCGACGCATTCAACTGCTCCTTCACGTGCAGGATGTAGAAGGGCGCCGCGGCGATGGCGAGCGAGGCGAGCGTGCTGCCGACCAGATAGCGATGGAAGCCCGGCGTGCGGAGCTGCCGCGGCAGGTCGCGCAGCCGGTCCATCAGCGGCGCGGGCGCCTGCACGCGGGGCGGCTCGGGCTCGCGGATATGCTTCAGGCCCAGCAGGCCGATGGCGGTCAGGATGAAGGCCAGGAAGAAGGTGCTGGCATAGCCGTTGCCCAGCAGGTCGTGCTCGATGAAATAGCCGCCGCCCATATAGGCGACGGCGGCCGCGACGATGCCGGCGAAGAAGTTGCGAAAGCCCATCAAGCGGCCGCGCACGGCCATCGGGATGAGCTTCGAGACGGTGAACTGGAAGGCCACCGACTGCATGCCGTTGAACGCGCCGAACAGCAGCAGGCAGGTGCCGATGGTCCACAGCGCGACGGTCTCGTCCGGCAGGAAGCCGGGAATCCGGTATCCGAACAGGCTGAGGCCGGTGACGCCGAACCCGGCGATGGCGATGCCGAGGACGGCGACGCGCATGGCGCCGCCGACCCACATGAAGATCGGCACCACCCTCTTGCGGTGCGTGATCATGTTGCCGCCCGGAAGCGAGGCGAGCGTCGCGCCGATATGCTGCGCCGCGAGCACGAAACCGACGGCGGTGGGCGAGTTGGACAGCACGAAGAGGTAGGCGGGCAGGAAGGTGGGCGCCTGGAGCAGGCGGAACCCGGTCATGCCGAAGACGCCGTGCAGAAGCAGCGCCAGATAGTTGCGCTTCAGGTGCCGGTTGACCTCGATGTTGAAGGCTTCCTCGGCGGCGCGCAGGGCTTCCGCCTCGCTCGTGCCGACGCGCGCATCCTCCTGAGGCCCAGACTCGAGCACCTGCGAAATTCCCGGTTCGGCTGCTTGGTTGTATCCAGCGGCCCTTTGATCGCTTACTTATCGCAGAAACCTTCCGCGAGTAAGCCTGAATGTCCACCGATACGAGCAAACCAGCCCGACGGCCGACGCCGGGAGTGAGGCTGACGCTGCTGCTGGGATCCCTGACGGCCTTCGGGCCGATCGCCATCGACATGTACCTGCCCAGCATGCCGGCGATCGCCGCCGACCTGAACACCGACCCCGCCAGCGCCCAGCAGACCATGTCGGTCTTCCTGGTCGGCATGGCGCTGGGCCAGCTGTTCTACGGCCCGCTGTCCGACCGGGTCGGCCGGCGGCCGCCGCTGATGGCGGGGATCGCGCTGTTCATCGTCATGAGCATCGGCTGCGCCTTCGCCAAGACGATCGGCGCGCTGATCGTGCTGCGCTTCCTGCAGGCGCTGGGCGCCTGCGTCGGCCAGGTGCTGGCCCGCGCGGTGGTGACCGACGTCTACGACCGGCGCGAGACGCCGCGCATGTTCTCGCTGCTGATGCTGGTGATGGGGCTCGCGCCGATCCTGGCGCCCATCGGCGGCGGCTGGGTGCTCGCCGTCGCCGACTGGCAGGCGATCTTCCTGGTGCTGGCCCTGTTCGGGGTGATCGTCGGCGGCATGGTGCTGTTCCGCCTGCCCGAATCCCGGCCCGAGCACGTCGCCGAGCACGCCCGGACCGAATCCCCTTTCGGCGGCCTGCTGGCGGTGGCGCGCAACCGGCCCGTCGTCGGCTATGCGGTCGCCGGCGGCATGGGGACGGCCGCCATGTTCACCTACATCACCTGCCTGCCCGACCTGCTGATCGGGCATTATCGCATCCCGCCCGAACATTTCGGCTGGTTCTTCGGCGCGAACGCCGCCGGCCTGATCGCCGGCTCGCAGGTGAACCGCCACCTGCTGATCCGCCATTCCAGCCACCATCTGCTGAAGATCTCCCTGGGCATCGGCCTGGCGCTCGCGCTGTTGCTGCTCGCCTCGGCGCTGACCGGGATCGGCGGCCTGCCCGGCCTGCTCGTGCCACTGTTCCTGCTCATCACCTGCATGGGCTTCGTGCTGCCCAATGGCGGCGCGTCGGCGATGGTGATCGACCTGAAGCGCGCGGGCAGCACCTCGGCGTTCACCGGCAGCGCCTCCTTCGCGCTCGGCGCGGTGGGATCGGGCCTGGCGGGTGTGCTCTATGACGGCTCGCCCGTCCCCATGGCGGTGGTGATGACCGGCGCGCTGGCGATCGGCGTGCTGGCGCTGAAATTCGTAGTCGGCCGGCCGCCGCCGCTCGCCAGCTAGGCGGCCGCCGCTCTAGCCCCGGTCCCAGGCGGGCGGCCTGACCGGGTCGGTCCTGCCGTCCCAGGTTTCGGCGGCCTCCCTGATGATGTCGAACATCCGGATGTGCAGCGCGTCGGTGGGCATGAGCTGGATCATCACGCCCGGCGCGTCGAGCAGGTCCAGATAGGCATGCGAATTGATGTAGCGGTGCCCCACCACATAGTTCACGCCCTGCGCCTTCAGCTCGGCCAGCTTGGCGTCCACGTCGTCGCACCATACCGCCAGGTGCTGCAACCCGCCTTCCGGATGCCCTTTCAGGTAGTCGCCATAGATGGTCGGCCCGCAATCGTCATAGGGCACGATCAGCTCGATCTGCTGGTCGCCCGAATAGGCGAAGGCCGCCTGGATATGGCAGTCCATGCGCTCGCCGTAATGCTCGGCCGGCAGGCGGATGTCCTCGATCAGGTAGAAAGGCCCGACACCGCGGGCCAGCCAGTGCGCGATGCCCTTCCGCATGTCGGGCACCACATATCCCTGCTGCACCACAGGGCCGAAAATCCTGCTCATGTCGCTCTCCCCGGTATGAAGACGCCAGCCAAGCACGTTCCGCCGGCCGTGTCACGCGCGAGGCGGAAGCGGGACACGTCCTAAGCCTGGCGCTGCATGACCTCGAGCTGGCGCGAGACGGCGTGGGGCGAGCGCGTATAGGGCGCCAGCAGGCGGTAGAACACCGGCACCACGATCAGGGTGAGAACGGTGGCCACCATCACGCCCGAGCATATGACGATGCCCAGCGTCACCCGGCTTTCCGCCCCCGCGCCGCTCGCCAGCGCCAGCGGCACCGCGCCGATGGCGGTGGCGAGGCTGGTCATGATGATCGGCCGCAGCCGGATGCGGCAGGATTCCAGGATCGCCTCGTCGATGCTGCGTCCCTCGTCGCGGAGCTGGTTGGCGAACTCCACGATCAGGATGCCGTTCTTGGCCGATATGCCCACCAGGATGATGATGCCCACCTGGCTGTAGATGTTGAGGGTGCTGCCGAACACCCACAGGCCGGCGACCGCGCCCAGGATGGCGAGCGGCACCGAGAGCATGATGACGAAGGGATGGATGAAGCTCTCGAACTGGGCGGCCAGCACCAGGAACACCACCAGCAGGGCGATGAAGAAGGTGAACACCACCGCGCCGGACGAGTTCTTGAACTCCAGGGATTCGCCCTTGTAGCCGATGCGCGCGGTGGACGGCAGATCCTGCTTCACCGTGTTCTCCAGGAAGGCCAGCGCCTCGCCCAGCGGATAACCCTGGGCAAGGCCCGCCGAGATGGTGATGGCGCGCATCCGGTTGTAGCGGTTGAGCTCCTTGGCGTCGGCCCGCTCCTCCAGCCGCACCAGGTTCGACAGCGGGATGAGCGTGCCCGTGGTGCGCGAGCGGACATAGATGTTGGAGAGATCGGTGGGGCTTTCCCGGTCCGAGCGCTGGGCCTGCACGATGACGTCGTATTCCTCGCCGTCGCGCGCGAAGGTGGTGACCTGGCGCGAGCCGATCATGCTCTCGAGCGTGGCGCCGATCTCCTCGGCCGGCACGCCCAGATCGGCGGCCCGGTCGCGGTCCAGCAGGATCTCCATCTGCGGCCGCGTTTCCTTGTAGTCGACGTCGAGGCCCACGAGATTGGGATTGGCGCGGGCCTTCTCCATGAGGATATCGCGGTAGCGCGCCAGTTCCTCGAAGGTGGTCGCGCCGATGACGAACTGCACCTGCTGGCCGCGCGCCGAGCTGATGCCCTGGCGCATGATGAGGAAGACCTGCACGCCCGGCAGGGTCGCGGCGAACTGGCCGCGCAGATCGTCCATGATCTGGAAGGTGCTGCGGTCGCGCTGCGACCAGTCGGTCAGCACCGTCATGCCCGAGGCCGTGTCGAAATTGTTCGGCCCGCCATAGGCCGGCGCGCGCAGCATGACGCGCGAGGCTTCGCCCTTGTCCACATAGGGAAGCAGCAGGCGCTCGACCTTCTCGATCTGCGCCCTGGTGTAGTCGAAGCCGGCGCCCTGCGGCCCCTGGAAATTCATGTAGAACGCGCCGCGATCCTCGGGCGGCACCAGTTCCTCCTTCACCTGGCTGCCGATCAGCAGGATGAGGGCGAAGACGGCCAGCACCAGCCCGCCGACCGCCAGCGGCGCCCTGACCGCGCGCTGGAGGAACGCGGAATAGCGGTCGGACAGCCGCTCCATGCGGTCGTCCACCCAGGCCTGGAGGCGGCCCTTCCTCTCGCTCATGGGCCGCAGCAGCTTGGAGGCCAGCATGACGCTGATGGACAGCGCGACGAGCGCCGAGAGCGCGACCGCCGAGGCGACGGCGACGCCCAGCTCGGCGAACAGCCGCCCCACATTGCCTTCGAGGAAGATGATCGGCACGAACACCGAGATCAGCACCGCCGTGGTGGCCATCACGGCGAATCCCACCTGGCGCGCGCCGCGATAGGCGGCGACCAGCGGCGGCTCGCCCTTCTGGACGCGGCGGTAGATGTTCTCCAGCACCACGATGGCGTCGTCGACCACGAGGCCGATGGCGAGCACCAGCGCCAGCAGGGTCAGCAGGTTGATCGAATAGCCGAACGCATAGAGCACGCTGAAACTGGCGATCAGGCAGACCGGCAGGGTCACGGTGGGGATGATGGTCGCCCGCACGCTGCCCAGGAACAGATAGATGACGCCGACCACCAGCGCGACGGCGATGGCGAGCGTCAGATAGACCTCGTGGATCGCCTCCTTGATGAACACCGAGCCGTCATAGGTGTGATGGATCGAGGTGCCCTCCGGCAGCGAGGCCCGCAGCTCGACGATCTTGTCGTTGGCGGCGCGCGCCACCTCCAGCGTGTTCGCGGTGGACTGGCGGATGATGCCGAGGCCGATCTGCGGCTCGCCGTTGCCCTGGAAGAAGATGCGCGGCTCCTCGGAGCTGAGCTCGATGCGGGCCACCTCGCCCAGGCGCACCAGATGGCCGTCGGGCGCCTTGGAGATCACCAGATTGGCGAAGTCGGTCTCGGTGCTGTAGGCGCGCGCCAGCCTGAGCGTGTAGTCGCGGTCGGTGGATTCGAGCGCCCCGGCGGGCAGCTCCAGATTCTGCGAGCGCAGCGTCGCCTCGATGTCGGCGGGCGTGAGCTGGCGCGCGGCCAGCGCGACCCGGTCGATCCAGATGCGCATGGCATAGCGCTGCTCGCCGCCGATGAGCACGCGGGCGACGCCGTCGACGGCGGAAAGCTGGTCGACGATGTAGCGGTCCGCATAGTCGGACATCTCCTCGAGGTTCATCGTCGTGCTGGAGAGGTTGTACCAGACGATGGGGTCCTCGTCGGAATCGACCTTGAAGATCTCGGGCGCCTCGACCTCGTCGGGCAGTTCCTCGACGACGCGCGAGACGCGGTCGCGCACGTCGTTGGCGGCGGCGTCGATGTCCCTGTCCAGGTTGAATTCCATGATCACGGACGACAGCCCGTCCGAGCTTTTCGAGGATATCCAGCGGACACCGGGAATGCCGGCCACCTGGTCCTCGATCAGCTTGGTCACCCGCGCCTCGACCGTGGCGGCCGACGCGCCCTTATAGGCGGTGTTGACCGAGACGACCGGCGGGTCGATGTCGGGGAACTCGCGCACCGGCAGGCGCTGGATGGCCACCAGCCCGAAGGCCAGCAGCAGCAGGCTGATCACCGTGGCGAAGACGGGCCGTTTGACCGAGATTTCGGACAGCAGCATGGCTCACGCGCCCCCGTTCCCGCTCCCGGTCAGCCGATGATCGCCCACGCTGTGGACCTGGGTGCCCGGCACCATGCGCCCGACACCCTCGACCACCACCTTCTCGCCCGCCGTCAGGCCGGTCAGCAGCTCGACCGCGCCGGGCCGGCGGCGGCCGATGGTGACCTCGCGCTGGACGACCTTCCCGTCCGCGCCGATGACCCAGACGAACTGCCGCCTCTCGCGCGGCACCAGCGCGCCTTCCGGCACCAGCAGCACCGTGCTGCGGTCGCGGATGACCTCGACTGTCGCCAGCATGCCGGCGCGCAGCGCATTGTCGGCGTTGGGAATGAGCGCGCGCACGGTGACGGCGCGCGAGACCGGATCGACGCGCGCGTCGATGGTCTCGATGGTGCCCCTGAAGTCGCGTCCCGGGAACGCGGCGGTCCGGGCATAGACCTCCTGGCCGGACGCGATCGTGCCCAGATAGGTTTCGGGCACCGAGAAATCCAGCTTCACCGGATCGATGTCGTCGAGGGTGGCGACGACGGTCCCCGGCGTCACCAGCGTGCCCGGGCTCACCTGACGGAAGCCCAGCACGCCCGCGAACGGCGCGCGCAGCACCCTGTCCGACATGCGCGCCTCGACGGCGCGGGCACGGGCGCGGGCGCCGTCGACCGCGCGGGACTGCTCGTCGAGCCGGGCCTTGGTCGCATAGCCCTTGGCGGCCAGCTCCTGCACGCGCTGGAGCTGCTGCTCGGCCTCGCGCTGGGTCGCGCGCGCCTCGGCGAGCAGCGCGCCTTCCTCGTCGTTGGTGAACTCGATCAGCACCTGGCCCTGGCTGACCGCCTGGCCGTCCTTGAAATGCACCCGGGCGACCTTCTCGGTGACCTTGGCCGACAGGGTGACGGATTCGTTGGCGCGCAGGGTGCCGATGGCCTCGATTCGCTCGACGAACTCGCCCGGCGCGATCACATAGGAGACGACCGGCACCGGCTGGGCCGCCGGAGTCTTCTGCGAGGCGGAATCGCAGGCGGCCAATATCAGGCACGCGCCCGCCAGTAACCAACACCCCTTCACCTGCATGTCCAGAACATCCATCGGCACCGCGCCCTGCCCCAGC
>CAZVVC010000066.1:0-13365 GCA_964630425.1 uncultured Bifidobacterium sp.
GGCTGGCACACGGCCCCGAACGCGTCCTGCACTTCCGCCAGCGTCCGCGCCACGTCGTCGATGTGATCGATCTTGTTGATGACGATCATGCGGGGCAGGTTCCGTTCGGCGGCGATCTTCATCATCCGGCGCGCCACGGCCTCGACGCCGACCGTCGCGTCGATCACCACGCAGACGGTCTCGACCGCGGGCAGGACGCTGATCGCCTTGCCCAGGAAGTCGGGACTGCCGGGCGTGTCGATGACGTTGATGTGGTGCCCGTCGTGGTCCAAATGGACGACGGCGCTGTCGAGGCTGTGACCGAACTCGCGCGACAGGTCGTCGTGGTCGCAGACCGTGTTGCGGTCCTGCACCCGCCCCGCCCGGCCGATCACGCCGGCGTTGAAAAGCATCTGTTCTATGAGGGTGGTCTTCCCCGCCGCGGCGGGGCCGGTTACGGCGATGTTGCGAATGTCGGCGGTGGTGTACCCGGGCATGGCGAAACTCCCGCGAAGGAGGAACGACGTCGCGGACTTCGCCGCGGCTAGGTCAACTCTCGGCTTCCGCCACTATACTCCCACCGGACCGCGAGGGCGATTCATCCATGCACGAAATAATGAAGCGCCGGGGCCGCTTTTCCCTTGCCCGCGGTCAACGTCGCGCTAAAACTACGACTCTATGAATCGGAGTTTCAGGTGAGCCACATCAGCACCGGCGTCGAATACGCGCTTCACTGCATGCTGTTCCTGGCCGGCCGGGAGGGCGGCGCGGACTCGGCGAGCACGCGCGATCTTGCCGAGCTCCAGGGCGTGCCCGCCGACTATGTGGCGAAGCTGTTCACCAGATTGCAGAAGGCCGGACTGGTCGAGGCGACGGAGGGCGTACGCGGCGGCTTCAGGCTGGCGCGGCCGGCCGATCGGATCAGCGTCCACGACGTGGTCCTCGCCATCGACGGCGAGAAGCCTCTGTTCGACTGCCGCGAGATCCGCGGGCGCTGCGCCCTGTTCGGCGGCAGCCCGCCCGACTGGGCGACGCGCGGCGTGTGCGCGATCCACGCCGTGATGCTGGACGCGGAGAAGCGGATGCGCGAGGCGCTGGCCGGCCAGACGCTGGCGGATATCGACGGCCGGCTCGCGGCCAAGGCGCCGGCGGATTTCGGCGACAGGATCGACGGCTGGCTGACGGCGCGCGCGGCGGCCCGCACCGGCGCGAAACCCATCAGACAAGGAGAACGAGCATGAAAGTGATGCATGTGGACGCGAGCCCCAAGCGCGAGAGGTCCAATTCGCGCGCCCTCGCCCGCTATTTCCTCGAGCGGCTGGGCAAGCGCGCCGAGCTGGAGGTCGATTATCTGGACGTGACCGTCGACACGCCGGCCCACGTGACCGAGGCGTTCGCCGCCGCCACCTATACGCCGGCCGAGGAGCGGACCGAGGCCATGCGCCGGACGCTGGCCGCCTCGGACGCGCTGTGCCGCCGGATGCTGGACGCCGATGCGCTGGTCTTCGCCATGCCCATGTACAATTTCTCGATCCCGTCGGCCTTCAAGGCGTTCGTCGACAACATCGTGCGGACCGGCATCACCTATGTGGCGACGCCCGACGGCAGATATGTGGGCCAGCTCGACCGCCAGAAGGTGCTGTTCATCACCAGCCGGGGCGCCGACCTGCGGCCCGGCAGCCCGCTGGCCGCCTATGACGCGCTGACCCCGGCGCTGCGCGCGGCGTTCGGCTTCATCGGCGTCGCGGACCCCGCCTTCGTCGACGCCCAGCCGCTGCAATTCGCCGACCAGGAGGCGCGGAACGAGGCGCTGGCGCGCGCCCGCGCCGAACTGGACACGGTCGCCGAACGGTGGACCATGCCGGCGCAGGCCGCCGCCTAAAGCATGATCCACTCAGGTCGAGACGACCTGAGTGGCTTTTGCTCTAGCAGGCGGCGGTCAGAACGCGGCCACGCGGTTAGGCCAGAGGAAATGCAGGCGGGCGCGGTGGATCTTCCACCTGCCGCCGACCTTGCGGTAGACGTCGTCATAGACGCCGAAGATGGCGATCGGGTTCTCGACGCCTTCGCGGGTGTTGAAGTCCAGCAGGTACCAGCGGCCCTCGGCCTCGTCGGGGCCGGTCAGCCGGACCACCGTGTTGGTGCCGGCGTGGAGCGAGGCGAAGGCCGGCTTCTCTGGCGGCGAATATTTCCGGTAGTTGGCGCGGATGTTCTCGCGCCCGATCCAATGGCCGCCATAGGCCTCGGAGAACTCGCAGACGGCGTCGTCGGTGAACAGATCGACCAGCTTGTCGATCTCGCCGCCGTCATAATAATGCGCCCAGAGCGAGCGCAGCGTGCGGATCTCCTCGATCTCCAGCAGCTCATCGATCGTCATCACTGTCCTCCCGATTACGGCCATACCGGATATTGGTCATGCGACCAAATCCAGTATGGCGCGTTATCCGCCCACGATAAACACGTTTGATGCGTCGATCGCGGATCTGCGGGAGTCAGTCGGACTGGATGCGCGTGCCGCGGGGCACCAGGTGATGGCGGGCGATCTTCCATTCGCCGCCGACACGCTTCATCCGGGTCTCGTAGGTGGCCCAGAGCGTCAGGGTCGTGCCCGGCTGGTCCTTCAGGTAGTGCGTCGCCTGCACGTCCGTGCGGCATTCGGCCGTGTCGCCGTCGATGGTGGCGAGCTGCGGCCCCAGCATGTGCTGGGTCGGCCCGAACCGCCCCAGCGCCTCGACCACATAGGCGGTCCAGGCATCGCCGCCACTGTAGGTCTGGTCGCCGAAGCCGCTGATCACAGCGTCGTCGGCGAAGCACGACCGGTAAAGGGCCAGGTCGCGATTGTCGCAGCCCTTGGCGTATTTCAGCATCACATCCATCAGGGCCATCCGGTCGGCCACATATTGCGCGGTATCGGTCATCGTCTCTGCGTCCCCATTTTCGGTGTTTTCGTCCTGCACGGCGCATGTGAGGCGCCATCGCATGTGGCGACGGTATCATAAGACGCACGTTGCACAACAGGCACTGTCGGCTTAGGCCCTGCCCTCGCGCTGGCGCAGGGCATCGAGGTCGCGGGTGACGGTGCGGGCGGCCATGACGTAGGCGTAGGCGCCCGCGAGGCTGATGAGCACGACGGCGACCATCGCATAGCGCAGCGACTGGTCGCCGACGGCCGGCGCGATCGCGCTGCTGACGGTGCCGGTGAAGACCGGCCCGAGGCCGAGGGCGATGAGGTTGTAGATCAGCATGTAGACCGATGCCGCCATGGCCCGGCGGCCCGGAGCGACGAGTTCCTGGATGATCGCCCAGGTGGGTCCCGCATAGACGCTGGACAGGAAGCCCGGCACGACGAACAGCGCCAGCACCAGCCACGTATTGTCGGACAGCAGCATGGTGATCATGAAGGGCGCGCTGAGGGTGATGGCGGCGGCCGGCACCAGGCCGTTCCACTTCATGCCCCGCCGGGCCGCCAGCCTGGCGCAGAAATATCCGCCGGCGAAGGTGCCGATGGCGCCGAGGACGCCGGTCATGATCGAGATGGCGGTGCCCGCCTCGCCCGTCGACAGGCCGTGATAGCGGATGAAATAGGACGGCATGAAGGTGTAGAGGCCATAGCCGGTCAGGCCGTAGAGCGTGCCGCCCGCGGTGAACCAGCGCAGCGAGGGCACGCGCGCCATGTAGGCGATGGCGGCGACGGTTTCCCTGAACAGATGGGGCCGGACGACGGCCGCCGTCTCAGGCCGCCGGGGCTCCTTCACCGTGAACCAGATGGTGAGCGCCAGCAGCATGCCCGGGACGGCCGCCGTCACGAACGCCCAGCGCCATCCCCACCATTCGTTCACCCATCCGCCGATGAGCAGGCCCAGCATCAGGCCGATGTTGCCGCCGGTCGCCAGCAGGCCCATGGCGGTCGCTCGGCTTTCGACGGGGAACAGGTTGGAGACCAGCGACTGGGACGCGGGCATGGTGCCCGCCTCGCCCACGCCGACGCCGATGCGGGCGAGGAACAGGTGCCAGAAGCTCTGCGCCCCGCCGCAGACCGCGGTCATCACGCTGAAGATGCCGGTGCAGATGGCGATGATGTTGCGGCGGCTGAAGCGGTCCGCCAGGGCGGCGATGGGAATGCCCAGCGAGGCGTAGAAGACCGCGAAGGCGAAGCCGGTGAGCAGGCCGAGCACCCAGTCGGCCAGGCCGAATTCCTCGCGGATCGGCTCGAGCAGCACGCCCAGGATCTGGCGGTCGAGGAAGTTGATGGCCGCGACGGCGGTCAGCAGGACGAGGACGTAGTTCCGCCCGCCGATGGACCAGGCGGGCTTCTCCTCGGCGTCGGCGGCCGCGGGTTGCTCGATCGTCGACAGTGCTTCCGAGCCTCCCCGCCCAGTCACCGAGAAGCGCCGGCGACCCGCCGGGGATTCTCTCGTCACATTTCGCCGGTACGGTAGCCGGTCGGGGCAATGGAGGTCTACGGAATATTACCAGAATCTTGACGCTACCCCGGGCGACCATGCGCCGCCCCGGACGAAGCCGTTCAGATGACGCCGAGCGCCTGCATGGATTCGGCCACGCGCACGAAGCCGGCGATGTTGGCGCCCAGCACGTAATCGCCGGGGGCGCCGTATTCCTCGGCGGTGGCGGCGCAGGCGTCGTGGATGTTGCCCATGATCTCCGCCAGCCGCTCCTCGGTCTTCTCGAACGCCCAGCTATCGCGCGAGGCGTTCTGCTGCATCTCCAGCGCCGAGGTGGCGACGCCGCCCGCATTGGCGGCCTTGCCGGGCGCGAACAGCACGCCCGCGTCCTGGAAGATGCGGATCGCCTCCGGCGTGGAGGGCATGTTGGCGCCTTCGCTGACGGCGACCAGGCCGTTCTTGACCAGCGTGCGCGCATCCTTGCCGGTCAGCTCGTTCTGGGTCGCCGACGGCATGGCCACCTCGCAGGGCACGTCCCAGACCGATCCCTTTTCGACGTAGTACGCCCCCGCGCCCTTCAGCCGCGCATATTCCGAGATGCGCTCGCGGCACGTCTCCTTGATCTCCTTGACCAGATCGAGGTCGATGCCGGCCTCATCGACCACATAGCCGTTGGAATCCGAACAGGCGACGACGATGCCGCCGAATTCGAGAACCTTCTCCATGGCGTAGATGGCGACGTTGCCCGAGCCGGACACCACGACGCGCTTGCCCTCGAGATCGGTCCCGCGGGTGCCGAGCATGCGCTGGACGAAATAGGTCGCCCCGTAGCCGGTCGCTTCCTTGCGGGCGCGCGAGCCGCCATAGACCAGCCCCTTGCCAGTCAGCACGCCCGCCTCGTAGCGATTGGTGATGCGCTTGTACTGGCCGAACATGTAGCCGATCTCGCGGCCGCCCACGCCGATGTCGCCGGCCGGCACGTCGGTGTATTCGCCCAGATGGCGGTACAGCTCGGTCATGAAGGACTGGCAGAACCGCATGATCTCGCCGTCGGAGCGCCCGCGCGGGTTGAAATCCGATCCGCCCTTGCCGCCGCCGATCGGCAGGCCGGTCAGGGCGTTCTTGAAGATCTGCTCGAAGCCGAGGAACTTGATGATGCCCAGGTTCACCGACGGGTGGAACCGCAGGCCGCCCTTGAACGGGCCGAGCGCCGAATTGAACTGGACGCGGAAACCGCGGTTGATCTGGACATGGCCGGCGTCGTCGACCCACGGCACGCGGAAGATGATCTGGCGCTCGGGCTCGCAGATGCGCTCGATGAGCGCGTCGTCCGCATAGCCGGGATGCTTGGCGATCACACGGCCAAGGCTCTCGAGCACCTCGCGGACGGCCTGATGGAACTCGGTCTCGCCGGCATTGCGGCGCAGCACCTCGTTCAGAATCGGTTCCAGTTTTTCGTCGATGCCTGGCATGGCGATACTCTTCCGTTTCGTGTTGGGCCCGAACCGTCCGCACGCCGGATCGTCGCGGGACGGCGAAGGACGAGGACCCGCCGGACGGGCCGCCGGGAGGACGTCGTGGCCGGAGGGTGGGTTCGTCCCAGGTTACGCGGGAGGTGTGGCACTCATGGGCGCGAACCATCGTCGCAACGGCCTTCCGAGTCAAAAAAGTTTTTGGCCGCGTCAAAAAGGTTCTTGGGCCGGGCCGGCAGGTTTCGGGATACCCGCGGCGAATTCCCCAATGTGCGCCGGAGCGTCATTCAGGAGCGGACCCGGCCGTTCGGCTCCGCTATCATTCACCGGCGCTTTTTTGCAAACGGAATCACGACAGAAGGGGGACGGCTCCAATGGTGGGCACCGCGATCATCGAACGGCAGAAAGAAATATCGAAGACACCCATGCTGGAGCGGATCGCCGGCATCAGGGACTCGCTCGCCGCGGCGGGCGACGAGGCGCAGCGCCTGCGCCACCTGCCCGCCTGGGCCTCCAGGGAGATGGCCGATATCGGCATCTACCGCTATGCGCTGCCGCTGGAGCTGGGCGGCGAGAACCTCCAGGCCCGCCAGCAGATCGAGATCATCGAGGCGGTTTCCGCCATCGACGGCTCGGTCGGGTGGTGCACCCAGATCTCCTCGGAGATCAACGCACTGGTCATCCGCCAGATGCAGCCCGATTTCGCGCACGAGATCTTCGGCGACTGGTATGCGCTGGTCTGCTCCGGCCACGGCCCGGCCAACGGCCCGAATCCGGGGCGCCGGGTGCGCCGGGACGGCGACGGATGGCGGCTGAACTATCAGGGCGGATTCGCCAGCGGCTGCCAGAACGCGACCTGGAACTTCCTCATGGGCTCCATGTGCACCGACGAGGCCACCGGGGAAACCTCGGCAGCGTCGTTCATGGTGCCGAAAGGCGAGTTCGAGATCATCGACACCTGGGATACGGCGGGCATGCGCGGCTCGGGCAGCCACGACGTGCGCATGGCCGACCTCTACGTGCCACCCGAGCACCTGCTGCCGGGCCGCGCGCTGGCGCCGAGCGAGATCTGGGACAACCCGACCTACCGCAACCCGACCCATGCCATCTACAACAAGGCGGCGGTCGCGCTCGGGGTGTGCCGCGGCGCCATCGACTCGTTCATCGACCTCGCGCTGGGCAAGGTGCCGTGGACCACCAGCACCAAGCTCAAGGACCAGCCCCTGGTCCAGTACCGGATCGGCGAAGCCCAGGCCAAGCTGCTGGCCGCGCGCGCCTTCGTCATGGACACCCAGGAGCGCCTGGAGGCGCATCTGGGGCCGCTGCCGTCGAAGGGCGGGCGGCTGGCGCCGGAATGGGAGTATTTCTGGCCCGCCCTGCTGGCCTGCGCGCACGCCGCGCAGTCGACGCGGGAGATCGTCGGCATGATCAACAACACGGCGGGGACGACGGGAAGCCGGATGGACAGCCCGCTCGAGCGCCAGTTACGGGACGCGCAGCAGGCGGCGAATCACATGCTCATCTCGTACCGGCACTACGAAGAGCTGGGCAAGACCTTCCTGGGCTACGAGCCCGCCGCCATGTACACGCAGCTTCACCGTCCGGTTTGAGGCAAGGATCGGGTGGGGCGGTGGCCGGTTACCAGACAGGCCCCCAACCCCACCCTTCCCTGCGGCGTCCCGTCGCGGTAATCTCGATCCGGAAGGCGCCGGGAACGGCCGGTTTGGGACTTGAACGGATTGCAGGGCTGATGCCTCGTTAAAAGAGGTATAGAAAATACTCTTTTAATGTTAGGCGATGACATCCGTTCCAGAAGGAGGGCCCGGAGGGTGGTGTCAGGACTTACCATAAGAGAGCGCCAGTGGAGCATGGCGATCCTTGCCGCGCTCGCCCTCGCCGGATTGGCGATGGCCGCGGCGGGAGCCGGGCGCGCGGACCCGATGCAGGCGCACGGCTTCATCGTCCTGCTGTTCAGCCTCGGCGTGTTCTTCGTGGTTCTGAACGGCTATACCGCGCCGGAACCCTCCGCCGAGAGCCTGGAGAGCTACTATGACGCCCCGAGCAAGGTCGGCGTCGTCCTCGCCATGATCTGGGCCGTGTTCGGCATGTTCGTCGGCGACTGGGTCGCCTGGCTCCTCGCCTTTCCCGACCTGACCTTCGATGCCGCCTGGTCGAGCTTCGGGCGGCTGCGGCCCGCGCATACCACCGGCGTGATCTTCGGGTTCGGGGGCAACGCCCTGATCGCGACCTCGTTCCACGTGATGCAGCGCACCTCCCGCGCGCGCCTGCCGGACCAGTTCAGCCCCTGGTTCGTGCTCGTCGGCTACAATCTCTTCTGCCTGCTGGCGGTCTCGGGCTATTTCCTGGGCATCACGCAGTCGAAGGAATACGCCGAGCCCGAATGGTATGCCGATATCTGGCTCGTCATCGTCTGGGTGGTCTATCTGCTGCTCTATCTGCGCACGCTCGCGCGGCGCAAGGAGCCGCACATCTATGTCGCCAACTGGTACTACCTGGCCTTCATCCTGGTGGTGGCGCTGCTTCACATCGTGAACAACCTGGCGGTCCCGGTCTCGTTCGCCGGCGCCAAGAGCTATTCGCTGTTCTCGGGCGTCCAGGACGCGATGACCCAGTGGTGGTACGGGCACAACGCCGTGGCCTTCTTCCTGACCGCCGGCTTCCTGGGCATGATGTACTATTACCTGCCCAAGCGCGCCGGACGGCCGATCTACTCGTACCGGATGTCGATCATCGGCTTCTGGGGCATCACCTTCTTCTACATGTGGGCGGGATCGCACCACCTCCACTACACAGCCCTGCCGCAATGGGTGCAGACCCTGGGTATGACGTTCTCGGTCATGCTGCTGGTGCCCTCGTGGATCGCCGCCGCCAATGCGCTCCTGACGCTCAACGGCGCCTGGGACAAGGTGCGCGACGACGCGACGCTGCGCTTCATGATGATGGCCGCGATCTTCTACGGCCTCTCGACCTTCGAGGGATCGTTCATGGCGATCCGCTCGGTCAACGCGCTGTCGCACTATACCGACTGGACGATCGGGCACGTCCATGCCGGCGCGATGGGCTGGGTCGCACTCATCACCTTCGGCTCGATCTATGCCGTCGTCCCGTGGCTGTGGAAGCGCGAGCGCATGTATTCCCCCGCGCTGGTCGAGGTCCACTTCTGGCTCGCGCTCGCCGGAACGCTCGTCTACGTCTTCGCCATGTGGAACTCGGGCATCATCCAGGGCCTGATGTGGCGGACCTACAACGACACCGGAACGCTGGCCTATTCGTTCCTCGACAGCATGGTCGCGATGCACCCCTATTACGTGGCGCGCGCGATCGGCGGACTGCTCTTCCTGATCGGCGCCGTCGTCGGCTGCTACAACATCTGGATGACCATCCGCCGGCCGGCCGACGCGCCCGTTCCCGCGGGCGACACGCCCCTTCCCGCCAACCTCCAGTCTGCGGAATAAGCGCCGATGTTCGGAACCCATTACCGCATCGAACGCAAATCGGTCGTGCTGGCGGTCGCCATCATGATCGTGGCCAGCATCGGCGGACTGATCGAGATCGCGCCGCTCTTCACCATCGACGACACGGTCGAGAACGATCCCGACATGCGGGTCTACACGCCGCTCGAGCTCGCCGGCCGGAACATCTACATCCGGGAAGGCTGCTACGCCTGCCATTCGCAGATGGTCCGCACCCTTCAGGACGAGGTGGAGCGTTACGGCCCCTACTCGCTCGCCGTCGAATCCAAATACGATCATCCCATGCTCTGGGGATCGAAGCGCACCGGGCCGGACCTGGCGCGCATCGGCGGGAAATACTCGGACCAGTGGCATACGGCGCATCTCAACAACCCGCGCGCCGTCGTGCCCCAGTCGATCATGCCGCGCTACAACTGGCTGAGCGAAAGCCCGTTGCAGACCAGGCATCTGGGCGAGCATCTGCGCGCGCTCAGGGCTGTCGGCGTGCCCTATACCGACGAGATGATCGCCCATGCGTCCGCCGACGCGGTGGCGCAGGCATCGCCCGACGACGATACGAAAGGCCTCGTGAACCGTTACGGCGAGGCCACGCAGGTCCGATCGTTCGATGGCGATCCGCGCACGACGACGGAGATGGACGCGCTGGTCGCCTACCTCCAGGTTCTCGGCAAGCTCAGCAACGCCGCGCAGCCGGCGCCGCCCCCAAAGGAGTAGGGTTGGCATGGATATCGAACATCAAACGCTGGTCGACTTCTCCAAGTCGTTCGGGCTGTTTTACCTGATCGCGATGGCGGCCGTGGCCCTCGTTTATGCCTGCTGGCCCGGCAACAAGACCCGGTTCGACAAGGCCGCGCGCGACATCATCGAAGACGAGGACAAGCCGTGTCGGTAGGCGAGCGCGATCCCCATAGCGGGCACATGACGACCGGCCACGAGTGGAACGGGATCAAGGAACTCAATACGCCGGTCCCCAAAGCGGTCTGGTTCTTCCTCGTCCTGACCGCTCTCTTCTCGGTCGGCTATTGGGTGCTCATGCCGGCCTGGCCGCTGGGCAAGACCTATACGCGAGGCCTGCTGGACAACGACCAGAAGGAGATCGTCGCCGAGCGCGTGCGCGCGGCCGCGAGCGAGCACGCCGCCTGGACGCAGCGCGTCGTCGCGCTCGACTACGACCAGATCAGGGCCGATTCCGGCCTGATGGCCAAGGTGCGCGAGGACGGCCACCGCCTGTTCGGCGACAACTGCGCCGCCTGTCACGGCATGAACGCGACCGGCAACCCCGGATACCCCAACCTCGTCGACGGGGACTGGCTGTGGGGCGGCGATCCGGACACCATCGCACAGACGATCGCGGTGGGGATCAACAGCCCGGCGCACAAGGACACCCGCGTCGGCCAGATGCTCGCCTTCGGCAAGGACGGCATCCTGGACAACGAGTCGGTCGTCGCCGTCACCCATTACGTGAAGACCCTGTCGGATCCGGCCTGGGCGGAAGGCCGGACGGCGGCGGTCGCCAAGGGCCGGGAAGTCTTCGCCGCCAATTGCGTCGTCTGCCACGGCGATCAGGGACGCGGCGATGCGAAGGTCGGCGCGCCCGACCTGACCGACGGCACCTCGCTCTATGGCGGCGACGTCGACGCGATCTACGCGACGATCTATCGCGGCCGGCAGGGCGAGATGCCGGCATGGGAGCATCGCCTGAGCCCGGCCGAGCGCAAGATCCTGACCGTGTTCCTGCTCGACAAGGCCGGCAAGCCATGAGGCTGCCCCGTTCACGCGGTTTCTACGTCACGCTGGCGATCGCCGCGCTGGGGGCCATCCTGGTCGCCAACGCCCATCTCGTCTATGTCGCGTCGAACTCGCAGCCCCAATGCGTCGCGCACGCCAGGGCCGACGGAACCGTGAAGGGCGCCGGCGTTTTCGGCGCCGCCAAGTCATCGTGCTGAGATGATCGGGAGAAGATGATGAGCACCATCCCGCCTGTCGTTCCGCCGCTTCCGATCGAACGGCGCTATGCGCGCGACCTTGCGCCGGGAGCCCCGTTCGAGTGGCTGCGCGCCGGCTGGCGCGATCTGGTCACCCGCCCGGAACCCAGCCTGCTCTATGGCGTCTTCGTCTTCCTGCTGTCGGCGGGCATCGTCGCCGGGCTGATCTGGCGCGACCTGGATTATGCGCTGTTCCCGGCCATCGCCGGGTTCCTGGTGTTCGCCCCGGCGCTGGCGATCGGCCTCTACAACAAGAGCCGGGCGCTCGAGCTGGGCGAGCCGGTGTCGCTGCGCCACATGCTGATGCTTCATGCGCGCGCCGGCGGACAGGTCCTGTTCACGGGCGCGCTGCTGTGCGGGCTCATGCTGCTCTGGATGCGGGCGGCGGTGATCATCTACGCGCTGTTCTTCGGCGTCCGGTCGTTTCCCGGGATCGATCACATCGCGCCGATGCTGTTCACCTCGTCGACCGGGATCGCCATGCTGGTCGTGGGCACGCTGGTGGGCGGCCTGTTCGCGGGATTCTCCTTCGCGATCTCGGCCTTCTCCATTCCCATGATGCTGGACCAGCGGATCGATGCCCTGACCGCCATGGGCACGAGCTGGGCGCTGGTCTGGAACAACCTGCCCGTCATGCTGGTCTGGGGCGCCATCGTGCTCGTCCTGTTCCTCCTGTCGGCCGCGACGGGCTTCCTCGGGCTGATCCTGGTCTTCCCGTGGCTGGGCCACGCCACCTGGCACGCCTATCGCGCGGTCCGGTGACGCCATGACCGGCGCGTCCGCCCTCACCCGCCTGTCGGCCGACGAGCTGTTCCTCGCAAGCCGGGAGATCGATGCGGGGCTGCGGCAGACGGACCTGTCGGTTCCCGGCATCCGCTGCGGCGGGTGCATCCGGAAGATCGAGGGCGCGATCGGCGCGCTGCCGGGCGTCACCCGCGCGCGCGTCAACCTGTCGACCAAGCGGGTCGCGGTGGACTGGCGCGAGGACGAGGGGCCGCCGCCGCTGGGGGAGACCTTCGCCAGTCTCGGCTATGACGGCTTTCTCTACGAGGCGCGCCAGGACGCGAAGGACCCGCAGCTCGGCGCCCTGATCCGGGCGCTCGCGGTCGCGGGCTTCGCCTCGATGAACATCATGGGGCTTTCGATCTCGGTGTGGTCGGGCGCCGCCGGCGAGACCCGCGATCTGTTCCACTGGCTGTCCGCGGCCATCGCGCTGCCGACGCTGGCCTATTCGGGGCGGGTGTTCTTCGGATCGGCGTGGCAGGCGCTGCGCCACGGCCACACCAACATGGACGTACCGATCTCCATCGGCGTGCTGCTCGCCTTCGCCATGAGCCTCTACGACACGATCCTGAGCCAGCCCCATGCCTATTTCGACGCGGCCGTCTCGCTGCTTTTCTTCCTGCTCATCGGGCGGACCCTCGATCACGCGATGCGCGAGAAGGCGCGCACGGCGGTGAAAGGCCTTGGCCGCCTCACCGCCTACGGCGCGACCGTCGTGACCGACGACGGCAGGCGGACCTATCTGCCGACCGAGGAGTTGGAGCCGGGCATGACCATCCTGCTCCGCGCCGGCGACCGAATCCCGGTCGACGCGGCCGTGCTCGAGGGCCGGTCCGACATCGACGCGTCGCTGGCGACGGGCGAGAGCGCGCCGGAGGCCGTCATCCCCGGCGACCGCCTGCGCGCGGGCACGCTCAACCTGACCGGGCCGCTGACGATCCGCGCCACGGCGGCGGCGCGGGACAGCTTCCTCGCCGAGATGATGCGGCTGATGGAGGCGGCCGAAGGCGGCCGCGCCCGTTTCCGCCGCGTGGCGGACCGGGCGGCGCGCCTTTACGCGCCCGTGGTCCACAGCGCCGCGCTTCTCGGCTTCCTGGGGTGGATGCTGGCGACCGGCGATTGGCATCACGCGGTGACCATCGCCGTCGCGCTCCTGATCATCACCTGCCCCTGCGCCCTGGGGCTGGCCGTTCCCATGGTGCAGGTCGTGGCGGCCAGGGCGCTTTTCGAGCACGGCATCATGGTCAAG
>CAZVVC010000067.1:0-13343 GCA_964630425.1 uncultured Bifidobacterium sp.
GGGATGTCGATGCCGGATTCGATGATCGTTGTCGACAGCAGCACGGCGGAGCGGTTGTCGTAGAACGCTGTCATCACGTCCCCGAGCTCGCCCGCCGCCATCTGGCCGTGGGCGACCGCGTATTTCACTTCCGGCACTTCCTCCTTCAGGAACGCCTCGATCTCGGCCAGGTCGGAGATGCGCGGGCACACATAATAGGACTGGCCGCCGCGATAATGCTCGCGCAGCAGCGCCTCGCGCACGGCGAGCGGGTCCATGGGCATCACGAAGGTGCGCACCGCGAGGCGGTCGACGGGCGGCGTGGCGATGATGGACAGGCCGCGCAGGCCGCTCATGGCGAGCTGGAGCGTGCGCGGGATCGGCGTCGCGGTCAGCGTCAGCACGTGCACGTCCTCGCGAAGCTGCTTCAGGCGCTCCTTGTGGCGGACGCCGAAATGCTGCTCCTCGTCGATGATCAGCAGGCCCAGATTCCTGAACTTGATGCCTTTGCCGAGCAGGGCATGGGTGCCGACGACGATGTCCACATGGCCGCTCGCCATGTTCTCCCTGATCAGCTTGGCCTCCCTGGCGCCGACCAGCCGGGAAAGCTGCTCGATGCGCACCGGCAGGCCGGCGAAGCGTTCGGTGAAGGATTTGAAATGCTGGCGCACCAGCAGCGTGGTGGGCGCGATCACCGCCACCTGCTGGCCGTCCAGCGCGGCGGTGAAGGCGGTGCGCAGCGCCACTTCGGTCTTGCCGAAGCCCACGTCGCCGCAGACCAGCCGGTCCATGGGCTTGCCTTCCGCCAGGTCGTGGATCACGTCGTCGATGGCACGGAGCTGGTCGTCGGTTTCCTGATAGGGGAAGCGGGCGCAGAATTCGTCATAGAGGCCCTGCGGCGGCAGCAGCCGCGGCGCGGTGCGCAGCTCGCGGCCGGCGGCCACCTTCATCAGCTCGTCCGCCATGTCCTTCAGGCGCTGCTTCAGCGCGGCCTTGCGGCTCTGCCACGCCTGGCCGCCCAGCTTGTCGAGCTGGACGATGGCGTCCTCGGAGCCGTAGCGCGACAGCACGTCGATGTTCTCGACCGGCACGAACAGCTTGTCGCCGCCGGCATAGACGATCATCACGCAGTCATGGGGCGCGCCCGACACGTCGATGGTCTTGAGGCCCTCGTAGCGGCCGATGCCGTGCTCCAGATGCACCACATAGTCGCCCTCGTTCAGCGAGGACGCCTCGGCGATGAAGTTCTCGGCGCGGCGCGACCGCTTGGGTTTGCGGATCAGCCGGTCGCCCAGGATGTCCTGCTCGGTGACCAGCGCCAGGTCGGCGGTCTCGAAGCCGTGCTCCAGCCGCAGCACCGCGAGGCCGGCGAAATTGGCCGGCAGGCTGCCGATCTCGGACCAGTGATCGATCCGCTTGGTCGCGGTCATGCCGTGGTCGGCCATGACCAGGCCCAGGCGCTCGCGCGAGCCTTGCGAATAGCTGGCGATCAGCACGCGCTTGCCGTCCTGCACCAGGGCGATCAGGTGTTGGCGCAGCGCGTCGTAGACGTTGACCTCGCGCTGGTTCCGTTCGGGGGCGAAGTCGCGGCCGCGGCGGGCGCCGTAATCGACCACGTTCGCCGCCTCGGGAAGCTGATAGGCGTTGAAGGCGCGTGCGTCCTGCGCCTCCAGCCGCTCGTTCCACTCGGCGGCGCCGAGATAGAGGCGATCCGGCGGCAGCGGATGGTAACGGGTCTCGCCCCGCTGCTGCGCCTGCTCGCTGCGCGCCTTGTAGTAGTCGTCCACCATCTCGCGGCGCGCCGTGAAGGACTCGTCGGCGAGGTGGTCGAGGCTGACGAACGCCTCGGGCAGATAGTCGAAGATGGTTTCCAGGCGGTCGTAGAACAGTGGCAGCCAGTGCTCCATGCCCTGGTACTTGCGGCCTTCGCTGACCGCCTCGTAGAGCGGGTCGCCGCCTGTCACGGCGCCGAACAGCTCGCGGTAGCCGGCGCGGAACCGGGCGATGGAGGCCTCGTCGAGCGGCACCTCGCTCACCGGCACCAGCCGGAAGCGCTTGTCCTTGCCGGTGGTCATCTGAGTCAGCGGATCGAAGCGGCGGATGCCGTCGAGGGCGTCGCCGAAGAAGTCCAGGCGGATGGGCTCCTCGGCGCCGGCCGGGAAGATGTCCACGAGGCCGCCGCGCACGGCGAACTCGCCCGCCTCGCTGACCGTGCTCGAGCGGATATAGCCGTTCTCGGTCAGGAACCTCACCAGGCCGTCGATCTTCACCGAGTCGCCGATGCGGGCGGTGAAGCTGTTCCGGCGCAGCACCTCGCGCGGCGGCATGCGCTGGCCCGCCGCGTTCACGGTCGTCAGCACCACGCGGCCCCTGGCGCTGGGGCCGGCCAGCAGCGCCAGCGTCTCCATGCGGCGCGCGCACAGCACCGGATTGGGCGAGATGCGGTCGTAGGGCAGGCAGTCCCAGGCGGGCAGGGTGACGATCTCGATCTCGGGCGCGAAGAACTCCAGCGCGTCGGCCAGCGCGGCAAGGCGCGCGTCGTCCCGGGCGATGTGCAGCACGCCGCCGGTCTCGCCGTCGGCCGCGCGGGCGCGGGCCACCTCGGCGAGGATCAGGGCGTCGGCGCCTTCGGGGACGCCGCAAAGCGTCAGGCGGCCGGCCATCTCCAGGACGCGTGGGTTCACTTCAGCCCCTCGACCGTGAAATCGAACGACTGGAGCATGTCCATGACCGGCGTCCGGTGCCGCTCCGGCACCGGATCGCGGCCGATGACCCAGCCATAGACGTCCAGGTCCTGTTCTTCCAGCAGGGCCGAGAACTGGGCCAGCTGCTCGGCGCCGAATTCTTGCAGATGGGCGTCGGCGAACCGGCCCATCATCAGGTCGGCTTCCTTGGTTCCCCTGTGCCGGGCACGTAACCGCAGCTTTTTCCGGATGACGTCGTGGCTTTCGGTCATGACGCTCGCTCCCTTCGCGGCCCCGATATAATGTCTCTCACCGTTCCTGTCATCACCCGGAAGGCCGCCATGCGTCCCGAGGTCCTGTTTCCGCTCTTCGCGCCCGTCACCACGCTGCCCGGCATCGGGCCGCGTGTCGGCAAGCTCGTGGAGAAGGTGGCGGGGGAAAAGGTCATCGATCTCTGCTGGCATCTGCCGGGCGGCCTGGTCGACCGCCGGTTCTCTCCCAAGGTGGCCGATGCGCCGCCCGGCCAGGTGGTGACGCTGACGCTGCGGGTGGACCGGCACGAGAAGCCCCATAACGCGCGCAGCCCCTATCGGGTTCTGTGCAGCGACGACACGGGCTTCATCGCGCTGGTGTTCTTCAGCGCGCGGGACGACTATCTGCGCCGGATGCTGCCCGAGGGCGGCACCCGCGTGGTCAGCGGCACGGTCGAGGAGTTCAACGGCGGCCGGCAGATGACCCATCCCGACTACATCGTGCCGGTCGAGGAGCTGCGCAGCGTGCAGATCGTCGAGCCGGTCTACCCGCTGACCGCCGGGCTGTCGCCGAAGGTGCTGACCAAGGCGATCCGTGCCGCCCTGCGAGATTTGCCCGTGCTGCCCGAATGGCTGGAGGCGGCGGCGCTCTCGCGGGGGCGCTGGGCGCCCTGGGCCGAGGCGCTGCGCGCGGCGCACAGCCCCGAGGCGGCCGACGATCTCGATCCCGCGTCGCCCGCGCGCCAGCGGCTCGCCTATGACGAACTGCTCGCCAACCAGCTTGCCCTGGCGCTGGTGCGCGCGCGGATGCGGCGGGCCAAGGGCCGGCCGCTGAAAGGCAGCGGCGCGTTGCGCGCGGCGCTCGCCGGGCTGCTGCCCTACCGGCTCACCGGCGCGCAGGAGGCGGCCATAAGCGAGATTCTCGCGGACATGGCCTCGCCCGACCGGATGCTGCGCCTGCTGCAAGGCGACGTGGGTAGCGGCAAGACGGTCGTCGCCCTGCACGCCATGCTGACCGCCGTGGAGGAGGGCGCCCAGGCGGCGCTGCTCGCGCCCACGGAAATCCTGGCGCGTCAGCACTGCGAGACCATCCGCCCCTTCGCCGAGCGCCTGGGCATCGGGCTGCGCCTGCTGACCGGGCGCGACAAGGGCAAGGCGCGCGAGGCGCTGCTCGGCGAGATCGCCTCGGGCGCCGCGCAGATCGTCGTCGGCACCCATGCGCTGCTGCAGGAGGACGTGGCCTATGACGACCTCGCCCTCGCGGTGATCGACGAGCAGCACCGTTTCGGCGTCCATCAGCGGCTGACCCTGTCCGCCAAGGGCGGCGGGCCGGTCGACGTGCTGGTGATGACGGCGACGCCCATTCCCCGCACGCTCACCCTGACCACCTATGGCGACATGGATGTCTCGCGCCTCGCCGAGAAGCCGCCGGGCCGCACGCCGATCGATACCCGCGCCGTTCCGGTGACCCGGCTGGACGAGGTGGTGGGCCGGCTGGAGCGGGCGGTCGGCGAGGGCGCGCAGGCCTATTGGGTGTGTCCGCTGGTCGAGGAATCCGAAACCCTCGACGTGGCGGCCGCTGAGCAGCGCCATGCCGCGCTCCAGCGGCGGTTCGGCGACAGGGCGGGCCTGCTGCACGGCAAGATGCGGCCGGCCGAGAAGGACGCGGTGATGGAGCGCTTCGCCTCGGGCGCGCTGGCCGTCCTGGTGGCGACGACGGTCATCGAGGTCGGCGTCGACGTGCCCAATGCCAGCATCATGGTGATCGAACACGCCGAACGCTTCGGCCTGGCGCAGCTCCATCAGCTTCGCGGCCGGGTGGGCCGCGGCGCGGCGCGCTCGTCCTGTATCCTGCTCTATGGCGGCCCGCTCAGCGAGACCGCGCAGCAGCGGCTGAAGGTGATCCGCGACACCGATGACGGCTTCGTCATCGCCGAGGAGGATCTGCGGCTGCGCGGCGCCGGGGAATTGCTGGGAACCCGCCAGAGCGGCCTGCCGGCCTTCCGCGTGGCCGATCTCGAAGCCCACGGCGACCTGTTGCGGCTGGCGCGGGAGGATGCCTCGGCCGTCCTGCGGGACGATCCCGAACTGAAGTCCGAAAGGGGCAAGGCGCTGCGCGTCCTGCTCTACCTGTTCGAGCGGGACGCGGCGATCCGCTACCTGACCTCGGGTTAGCCCGCGGCCTCGGCGGAGGCGCGGGACAGCACCGGCTTCGGCGCCAGCGGCCGCTCCGCCGCGCGCCACTCCCGGTAGAGCGCGGGCAGGGCGAGGCTGGCGACGGCGCCGACCGCGATCAGGTTCTTGGTCAGCTCGGGCAGCGGGCCGGCATGGCGGTCATAGGCCGCGATCAGATAGACCACGATGACGTGCCAGGCATAGACCTGCAGCGAGTGCCGCCCCAGCAGGCGCAGGAAGCGCAGGCGGAACAGGCCGTTCAGCACCGCGCCCGTCCGGCGCGCCACCACGTTGTCCGAGGACGGCCCGGCCAGCATCAGCCACGCCACGGCGCAGGCGAGCGCGACGAAGTTCAGCAGGTAGATGGCGCTGAATTCCGGGCGGTCGATATAGGGGAAGACCCGGTCCAGCACGGCCTGAGGCAGGAGGCCGAAGGTCAGCGACAGCTTCAGCGCCGTGAAGAACGCCAGCAGGCCGAGCGCCAGCTTCAGCAGCCAGCTCCGCCGCGGGCTGAAGACGCGGCCCCAGTCGATGGCGCCCTGCGCCGTCAGCGTGCCCAGCACCATGCCGCCCATGAACACGATCTGCCAGGCGAGCATGTTGAATTCGCCGCGCAGCGCCATGCCTTCGTGCAGCGTGCCCAGCGCCTGGTTCATGCCTTCCTTCACCGGGATCGCCAGCCCGAGCTGCACCGACAGCCAGAGCACCAGCGAGGCGACGGCCACCCAGTGCCATTTCCGGTGCACGCACAGCCACAGCAGCGGCGGCGCGGCCAGCAGGTAGACGATGTATTGCGGCAGGATGTCCATGTAGGTCGGCTGGTAGAGCAGCGCGAGCGCGGCGAGGATATAGGCGTGCCCGCCGTCGTTCAGGCGTCCCAGCCACGGGTCCCAGGCATGGGACGCATGCGGCACGAGCCAGGCGAGGAGCAGCACGGTCAGGATGCAGGCCGAGGAGTAGACGAACAGCTCGCCCGCGCGCCGCCACATCATCGCGCCGGCGCCGGTCAGGCCCTTCCGCAACATCTTGCCGGTGTAGACCATGCCGATCAGCAGGCCCGACAGGAAGACGAAGCCCGGCGCGTCCTCGACGAAGGCGAGCTGGTTGTGGTTGAACTTGACCAGCAGGTAGCCGTACTGGAGCGACAGGTGGTTGAGCAGCATGAACACCAGGAAATATCCGCGCAGCCCGTCCAGCGCCTCCATCCGGGCGGGACCCGACGCGGTGCTGGGCTTGGAAGGCTCGGGCGCGGATGTGGCCGTCATCGCATCTCTTTCCTGCTGTTGCGCCGTGAAATACGGCACCCCGTAGCGCACCGATGTGGCCGTCATCGCATCTCTTTCCTGCTGTTGCCGGTCAACTCCAGGTAATTGCTAAAATTGCCGGATTGGGTCGGTGATGGGGCGGAAACAAGGATTCCGCAACCGGAACGGTCATGAAGTGGGCGCTTTCGCGCGGACTGTTATATCCAGATCAGGGAACGGATCAACCGCAGGGAGGCGGGCATGGGTTCAACCGACGGGCTTCGGCGGCGCAGCGTCCTCGGCATGCTGGGCGCGGCGGGCGTGCTGGCGGCGGTGCCCACGGCGGCCCCGGCCCTGACCGCCCCGGTCCTGAAGAAGCCGATCCCCGGGACCGGCGAGATGCTGCCCGCCATCGGCCTCGGAAGCTGGCAGACCTTCAATGTGGGGAATGACCCGGAGGCGCTGGACCGGTGCACCGAGGTCATCGGGCGCTTCTTCGCGCTGGGCGGCACGGTCATCGACAGCTCGCCCATGTACGGCTCGTCCCAGCCGGCCATCGGCCAGGCTGTCGCCCGGCTTGGAAAGCAGCGCGCGGTGTTTTCGGCGGACAAGGTGTGGATTTCGGCCGGCGACGAGGGCGCGGCGCAGATCGAACAGTCGCGGCGTCACTGGAAGGTGCCGTATTTCCATCTGGTGCAGGTCCACAACCTGCTGTCGTGGGAAGATCATCTGCGCACCCTTCAGCGCATGAAGCACGAGCGCAAGCTGCGCTATGTCGGCATCACCACGTCGCACGGACGGCGGCACGACGAGTTCGAGCGGGTGATGCGGGATCACGCGCTGGACTTCATCCAGATCAGCTACAGCCCGGTGGATCGCGAGGTCGAACAGCGCATCCTGCCGCTGGCGCGCGAGAAGGGCATCGCGGTCATCGTCAACCGGCCGTTCCGGCAGGGCGCGCTGATCGAGCGGGTCAAGCGCCACCGGCTGCCGCCCTGGGCCAGTGAGATCGGCTGCGCCAACTGGGCGCAGTTCCTGCTGAAATTCGTCGTCAGCCATCCGGCGGTGACGGTGGCGATTCCCGCGACCAGCCGCATCGACCATCTGGAGGAGAACATGGGCGCGATGCGCGGCGTCCAGCCCGACGAGGCGGCGCGCCGCCGGATGGCGGCCCATGTGGAAGCGTTGTGATGGCGCATTGGCTTTCCTACGGCCTGTCCGATTTCCTGATGTTCTCGCCGGCCACCTACCGCCGGATGTTCGAGCTGCACAACGCCGCCGTCTGGCCGGCGCAGATCGCGGCCGCCGCGGCGGCGATCCTCATGGTCTGGCTGCTGTGGAAGAGGCCCGGCTGGCAGGGGCGGGGCATCCTGCTGATCCTTGCCGCCGCGTGGGCGTTCGTGGGCTGGGCCTTCCACCTGGAACGCTATGCCGCGATCAACACGGCGGCGCCGTGGTTCGCCGTCATGTTCTTCGCCCAGGCGGGGCTGCTCGCCTGGGCGGCGTTTCGCCCGCCGGTCTTCGCCGTCGCGGACAATGCGGCGGGGCGCGCCGCGGCCATGCTGCTCGCCGTCGCGCTGCTGCTGCAACCGCTGGCGGGGCCGCTGGGCGGCCGTCCCTGGACCGGCGCGGAGATTTTCGCGGTCGCGCCCGATCCCACGGCCACGGCCACCATGGCCATGCTGCTGTTCGGCGCGGGCCGCACCCGCTGGGCGCTTCTCGTCCTGCCGCTGCTGTGGTGCGCGGCCAGCGGACTGACCCTTGCCGCCATGAGCGCGCCGCAGGCCATGCTGATGCCGGCGGTCGGCCTCATCGTCGTCATGGTCGGGCTGCTTCGTCTCCGCCTGCCGGTTGGCCCGCCTGCCGGTTGGAGAGTCCGGCTCACCTGTCGTATACCTGCCAGGGAATCAGCAGAGGAGGAGGGGAACATGTCGCGACTGGAGCAGATATTCGGCGCGCTGCGCAAGCAGCCCGGCGACGAATATATCCGCAAGGCCTTCGAGCGCTACCGCGCCCTGATGGGCGCGGGCGACCTGGACGGCATCGTTGCCCTGTTCGCGCCCGATGCGCGCTGGGAGGAGCCGGTGGGCACCGCGCCGGCCGTCGGCCACGACGCCATCCGCGCCCGCTACAAGGCGGCGCTCGAAGGCTCGGGCGGCCGCATCCCCATGCGCGCCGACGGGGCCACGCGTATCGCCGGCCACCGCGCGCTGGCCTGCTCCATCGCCGAGGTCGCCCCGGACGGCAAGCCGATGATCGTCGAGACGGCCAACGTGCTCACCTTCGACGAGGCCGGCCTCATCACCGAGATGCTCATCTATGTGGGCATGGGCAGCTTCAAGCCGAAGGAGTAGGCGCCGTGGCCTCACGCCGCGACCAGATCGCCATGACGCCGGACGAGCTGAAGGCGTTCATCCTGCGCGAGCACACGCTGATCATCGTCTCCAACGGCCCGCACGGCTTTCCCCATCCCATGCCCATGTTCTTTCATTACGACGAACAGGGACGGTTCCTGGTATCCACCTACGGCACCAGCCAGAAGGTGGTGAACCTGCGGCGCGACCCCAGGGCGGCGCTGCTGATCGAGGCCGGCCACGACTATGCCGAGCTGCGGTCCATGATGGCCGAGGCCACCGCCGAGATCATCGACGACAACGACTTCGTCGTCGAAACCATGATGAACATCCGCCGCCAGCGCGATCCCTCGAAAACCGGATTCCCACCCGAGGAGATGGAAAGCGTCCGCTACTCCGCCCGCAAGCGGGTGATCATCCGGTTCACGCCGTCGAAGATCATCAGCTGGGATCATTCCAAGCTGGGCGGGACGTATTGACCGCCGGGCCTGTTGAAATCCGGGGAATCATGCTATCTAGAATATGTTTCTAGAAAGGTGGTTCCGATGGCCCTCAGCATCAAGACCGAGACCGCCGACAGGCTGGCGCGCGAGTTGGCCCAACTGACGGGCGAAACGATGACGGAAGCGGTCACTAAGGCGCTTGTCCAGCGCCTGGAACGTGAACGCAAGGCGCGGCAGGCGGACCCGAGGGAGGTGCAGCGGTTGCTCGATCACGCCGCGCGCATCCGGAAGAATTACGATTGCCGTCCGGCGACCAAGGAGGAATGGGACGAAGGCTGGGGCGACGGCCCGTGATCGTCGTGGATTCCTCCGCCGTGGCAGCCATCCTTTTCGAGGAGGCGTTGGCTCGCGAGGTCACCGAACGTCTTCTGGCCGAACCGCCGGGTGAGCGAAGGATGTCGACCGCGTCATATATCGAGGTGGGCTCCGTCATGGCCGGGCGCAGGACGAACAATCGCGCGGCCGCGATGGCGGATCTGGAAGCGTATCTGTCGAGTGTCGGCATCCAACTGGAAG
Source organism: uncultured Bifidobacterium sp. (assembly GCA_964630425.1). Taxonomy (GTDB): domain Bacteria; phylum Pseudomonadota; class Alphaproteobacteria; order SMXS01; family SMXS01; genus RI-34. The sequence goes on from CAZVVC010000067.1 coordinate 9,707, forward strand.
CTGTCGATGAAACCCAGGCGAGGATCGCCTTGCGGGCGCGTATCGAATATGGCCGGGGAATGGGTCATGGTGGTCCGCTCAATTATGGCGATTGCTTCTCATACGCCTTGGCGAAAGTGCTGAACGCGCCGCTATTGTATATTGGCGACGATTTCGCGCGGACGGATGTCGTATCCGCTCTGTGAATCGTCGCGCGAAGACAGAAGGGGAGGATGACCGTGCGTATTGATCTGGGCGGCAGGACCGCGCTCGTGAGCGGGTCCACCGCGGGCATCGGCCGGGCGATCCTCGAAGGGCTGGCGGGCGCGGGTGCGGACGTCGTCGTCAACGGCCGAACGCAGGAGGCCGTCGACACCGCCGTGGCCGAGATGCGGGCCGCCCATCCGGGCGTGACCGTCCGCGGCGTCGCGGCGGACGTGTCCAGCGCGGACGGCTGTGCCGCCATGACCGCGGCGGTCGGCGACATCGATATCCTGGTCAACAACGTGGCCACGTTCTCGGCCTCGGCCTTCCTCGACCTGGCCGACGAGGAATGGAACCGCTACTGGGAAACCAACGTCATGTCGGGCGTGCGCCTGTCGCGCGCCTATCTGCGCGGCATGCTGGCGCGCGACTGGGGCCGCATCGTCTTCATCTCTTCGGAATCGGCCCAGCGGGTGCCGAAGGACATGGTGCATTACGGCACCACCAAGATGGCCCAGATCGCGCTGGCGCGCGGCCTCGCCGAGGCGGCGGCCGGCACCGGCGTCACGGTGAATTCGGTGTTGCCCGACCCGACCACCTCGCGCGCCGTCGGCGGCTTTCTCGGCGCGGTGGCGAAGAAGCAGGGCGTCACGCCCGAGGAGGTCGGCGCCGGTTTCCTCAGGACCAACAAGCCCACCTCGCTGCTGCACCGCTTCGCCGCGCCGCAGGAGGTGGCCAACATGGTGGTCTATGTCTGCTCGCCCCAGGCGTCCGCCACCACCGGCGCGGCCCTGCTGGTCGAGGGCGGCGTGGTGGGCACGACGCTTTAGGGGCCGACCGGTCCGGCCTGGTTCTGGACCGGTGTCCTGGCGCCGGGGCCGGGCGCCTGCTCCTTGTAGCCGGTCAGCAGGCCGCCGAAGATGCGGCAGCTCTTGATCTCGCCGGTGGGACCGGAAACCGGCACGCCGATCTTGTCCGCGAGTTGCTGGAGCGCCTCCGTCCCCTTGGTGCCCGTGCCGCCCTTGCACTGGTTGATGACCACCTTGCCGCCCACGCACATCAGCGCGCCCACGGCGGCAAGATTCCGGTCAAGGTCGGTGCCCATGCTCTGCTTGCCGATCACGGCGTCGTTGGGGCCGAAGCTGATATAGCCGCCGCCCGTGTCGCCGTGGCCCCAGACATCCAGTTGCTGGATGCATTTCCCGCAAAGGCCCAGTGGGTCGTAGTGCGGCGCCACCTTGGCGCGGAGCTGACGGACGATGTCGGCCAGGTCGGTGAACGTCTCCGTGGTGCCGTAGGTGATCGGCGAATAGACCTCGTGGTCCACGAAATGGACGCCCAGCTTGCCGGACGGCCACGGACAGCCGGTGGAGGTTACGGACTGGCCGCTGACCACGGCGATATCGCCGGGCTGCGACGCAAGCGGCGGCGATGTGGGCGGCGGCTGTGCGGGGCGGGCGGTCGTGCCGCCCGACGTCGCCGGAGCGATGTCGCCGCCGGTGGCGACCAGCGGCCCGGCGGGCGGCGGGTCTCCACGGGAGCCCGTGGCCGGCGCGCCGTCGCCGGCATTGAACGGGCCGGGCGCGGGCGGGCCGCCGTCTCCGTCCGCCATCACCGGGCCGGCGGGCGGGCAGACGAGGGGTGGCTGGCGGTTCAGGACGATCCCGTCGGGTCCCTGGGTCATCAGCAGGGCGAAGGGCTGCGAGATCACCGGGTCCTGGCCCGGGCGCGTGACGTGGATCACCGTCGCCAGCGGCTGGGACAGGCCGCCGGGCGGCAGCTTGTAGCGCATCCCGATCATCCGCGCGCCGTGCGAGGCGTTGGAGAAACCCATCTGCCGCCACAGGCCCTGCGGCGCCTGGTCCGAGGAAACCAGTCCGGGGATGTTGAAGTCTCCCGTGCGGGAATAGCCGCCGGATTCCCGGCTCACCACCTGTCCGTCCACATAGGTGGTCTTCGTCCAGGAGACGGTGAGCGACCACTCGCCCCAGAGGCTGCAGATGTCGAGCTTGTCCGGCGTCCGGACCGCGCCGTCCGGCGTTTCCAGGAAGGCGGTCTGGAAGGTGCCGCTGTCGGGCGACTTGTCGACCTCGGCGAAGACGAACAGGGCGTCGCCGGCTTGCTTCGCGCCGACCTTGAGCGAGATGCCGGTGCCCGGGTCGGTGAACACCGTCATCTGCTTGTCCTTGATCTTGCATCTGACGAGGGGCGGGCCGTTCTTGCCGCTGCCGCCACCGCCGCCCAGCAGCCCGCCGGCCAGCCCGGTCAGCGTCGAGACCGCCTTCGATCTGGCTCTGGCTCCCGAGCCGACCTTGGCGTTGGAGCCGATGATGACGGGTTCGCGGCCGGGCGGACAGGGCTTTGCGTTCAGCGCGGCGGGACCCGTCTCGGCGAGGGCGACCGCGCCGGAACCGACCAGACCCAAGGCGAACAGGCTCGACAGGAAAACGCGCAACATGGCCATGCCCCCATCGCCATTGCGCCGTCAGGTTACCAGAAATCGTCCGATGTGGGAACGGGCTACCTCGGGGCGTGCCGCGGAGGCCGGTTCAGAGCGCCTTTTCGTACATCCGGTACGTCTTGTAGTGCCGGCACAGGATCATCTCGAGGATGCGCTGCATGGGCACGTTGCTCTCCAGAATCCACGATAGCTCGGCGCGGCGGTAGCCCACTTCCTTGACCGTCGCGGCGCGGATGGTCTCGATCAGCAGCAGCGCCATGGAGGCGCCGGCCAGCGTGCCCTGGAATTCCTGGCGCACGCCCATCAGCGGCACGCGGCAGCGGGTAGGCGATTTCACCAGCAGGCGCCAGGCCAGCTTGGCCCAGCCGAAAGGCAGCATGTTGCCGTCGAGGTCGAAGGCAGCCTGGTTGATGTCGGGCACGGTCAGCATGAAGGCGGTTGGCACGCCGTCCCACTCGGCGATCATGCAGCCCTGTTCCTTGACGAACGGCTTCAGGTCCTTGCCCATCTTCTCGATCTCGGCGTCGGTCATGGGGATGTAGCCCCAATTGTCGCGCCAGGCGTCGTTGAAGATATCGATGATGATCTTCATCCCCTGTGCATGCAGTGTGTTGCACAGGTGCTCAAACGCCTCATCGCCTCCGAGCTTCTCATCCACATGGAAAAAGTCGGTGCAATCGTAACGGTGTGTCGTGCGGGCTCTTCCGATCGGGTTCAGATACAGCGTATCGACGCTGAGTTTCTTGAAATGGTCGAGGCTATCCTCGATGCCCGCCAGATCACCATTGAAGAAATCGAGGCATCGCCCGCTCTCATATTCAAGCGGCTGTTCATCAAAGGAGTGTACAGTCACAATCCCGCCGTCAAAGCTGTATTCACCCGGTATTGCACCGGTATGAGAACCGCCTTTTTTGAAGCGATCGGGGAATATCTGATAACAGATGGCTCCGCCCACCCAGGGAACATCCTGAAGGCCTGGCCGTAATGAAAAAC
>CAZVVC010000068.1:0-13323 GCA_964630425.1 uncultured Bifidobacterium sp.
CAGTCCGACGCTGGCCGATGCCCGCGAGATTTCTTCCATGGCGATCACATGGGCCAGATAGCCCAGTCCCGCGCCGCCGTCCGCCTCCGGCACCGTGATGCCCAGCACGCCGAGCGCGCCCAGCTTCGGCCAGACATCCATGGGGAACGCGTTCCGCGCGTCGATGTCCGCGGCACGGGGCGCCAGTTCCTGCCGGGCGAAGCGCCTGACGCTTTCGCGCAGCATGTCGATCTCGTCACCGTGGCCGAAGCGCAGCGCCGGCAGGTCCATCACAGCTCTCCCGTTTCCTCGGTAACGAGGCTAACGCGAAACGCCGGCCGCCGACAGGCTAACCGAAGACGTGCATGGCCCGCGCCAGCACCATCAGCCCCAGCAGGATGAAGACGCCGGCCGCCGCCATGCGGATCGCCTTCAGCGGCAGCCTGGTCGCGGCGGCCTCGCCCACGAGCACCACGGGAACATTGGCCAGCATCATGCCCAGCGTCGTGCCGGCCGTGACCCAGAAGATGTCCTGGTACTGGGCGGCCAGCGCCATCGTGGCCACCTGGGTCTTGTCGCCGATCTCCACCAGGAAGAACGCCACCAGCGTCACCAGGAAGGCGCTGGCGCCCGCCGCGCGGCGCTTCTCGCCTTCGCCCAGCGTGTCGGGTTTCAGCGCCCACAGGCCCATGCCGATGAACGACAGCCCCAGCGCCCATTGAAAGGCCTCCCCCCGCAGCCAGTCGGCGGCGGCGATGCCCAGCAGGGCCGCGAGGCCGTGATTGACCAGCGTCGCCGCGAGGATGCCGGCGATGATCGGAAGCGGTTTGCGGAAGCGCGCGGACAGCAGCAGCGCCAGAAGCTGCGTCTTGTCGCCGATTTCGGCGATGGCGACCACGCCGGTGGAAACGAGGAAGGACTGCATGACGGAACCCTGGGTCGGGGCACGAACAACGATCCGGTGTCCGCCCGACCCGGATCGGGGCACCGAACCATTGGTCTCACCATGCCCGTGGGCCGGATACGCCATGGCCGCGGCCAAGTTTGTTGACGCATCCCCTCCTGCGATGGAGGCGGTTACTCCCCAGTGGATGGCCGGCACACTAGCCGAAGCCCGATCCCGCCGCAATCGCGTAATATCCTCGTCTCCGTCGACCGTCGCCCCATGTCAGGAAGGTCAGACTTCGGGAATGGGGAAGATCATGTCAGCACCGGTCTACAAGAAGATCACGCTCATCGGAACGTCGCGTCAGAGCATCGAGGGCGCCGTCCAGAACGCCATTGCCACGGCGGGAAAGACGCTGCGGCATCTGTCCTGGTTCGAGATCAACCAGGTCCGCGGCCACATCGCCGACGGCAAGATCGACAGCTATCAGGTCGAGGTGGCGATCGGCTTCAGCCTGGAAGGCAACGAGGAAGCCGTGCACATCATGACGGCCCTCTAGCAGGGAACCGTCCGGGCCATCGAGGGACGCTGGCTGAAGGCGTCGTACCATGCCTTCAAGGCGGGTCTGCTCTCGTGCCATGCGTCCTCGGGGAAACGGAAGTCCAGATAACCCAGCGCGCAGGCCACCGCGAGGGTGCCGATGTTGACGCCGTGCAGTCCGGCCACGTCCTGCTCCAGCGCGTCGAGGACCTGACGGATGGACCGTTCATAGGCGGCGAGCCGTCCGGGCGACTGCTGCTGCGCGGGCCGCAGCACCTCGCCGCGCCGCGGCACCGCCGCGTCCATGATGCCGGCGCCCAGCGCCTGCAGCTTCAGCACGCGCCAGCGTTCCGGGCCGTTGGGCGGGAAGAATCCGCCGCCGTGGACCGCGTCCAGATATTCGCAGATGACCGGGCTGTCGACTAGCACCTCGCCGTCGTCCAGCTCGAGCGCCGGCACCCGATGGATCGGGTTGATCCTGCCGTAATCGGAGTCCGGCGCGGCGGCATCGACGATCACCATCTCCAGCGGCACGCCCAGTTCGATGGCGAGCGCCCGGACCTTGCGCACATAGGGCGACGCGGGCGAGGCATGGATTTTCATGGGGCGGCTCCTTGACGATGTCGCCGCAGAGTGGCGGCTGCGACCGGCCGGGGCAAGCCTCAGTGAAAGAACCGCCCCTTGTCCAGGAACGCCTCCGGCGCCGCCGCCGGCGTATCGGTCAGCAGGCTCAGCCAGCCATTGATCTCATGCACCTTCTCGACGATCAGGTGGACGACGCCCTCGGCGCTCTCCACCTTGCCCTGGCACGCCATCAGCCGTGCCGTGAGCGTATCTCTCCGGTTCGCCTCATAAACACTTGGGAATACGACGAGATTGGCCACGCCGGTCTCGTCCTCCAGAGTGATGAACATCACATCCTTGGCGGTCCCGGGACGCTGCCGCGCCAGCACGACGCCGGCCACCACGATCCGGCTGCCGTTGCGCGCGGTCAGCAGGTCGCGGGTCGGACGTGCGCCAGCCCGCGCCAGCCTGTCCCGCAGCAGCGCCACCGGATGCTGTTTCAGCGAGAGCTGCGTGGTCTGATAGTCGGCGATCACGTGCTCGCCCAGGCCCATCCCCGGCAGGTGCCGTTCCTTCTCGACCCTGGCGCCATGATCCAGCGCATCGAACAGCGGCAGCGGCTTGGTCTCGGTCAGCTTCTTCACCGCCCACGCCACCTGCCGCCGGTCCAGCCCCAGCGACTGGAACGCATCCGCCTCCGCCAGCCGCACCAGCGTCCTGGGTTGCAGCCCGGCCTTCTGCCACAGGTCGAGCGGTGACCGGTAGCCCGTGCCCCGGCATTTCACCAGCATCTCCGCCTCGGCCTCCGGCAGTCCCTTGATCTGCCGCAGCCCCAGCCGCAGCGCGCGGCGCGCCCCGTCCGTCGGCTCCAGCGTGCAGTCCCAGCCGGACAGGTTCACATCCGCCGGCCGCACCTCGCCCCCGTGCTCGCGCAGGTCCCGCACCAGCTGCGCCGGCGCATAGAACCCCATGGGATAGGAATTCAGCAGACCCGCCGTGAACACCTCGGGATAATGGTATTTCAGCCACGACGACACATAGGCCAGCAGCGCGAAGCTCGCCGCATGGCTTTCCGGGAAGCCGTAATCGCCGAAGCCCTCGATCTGACTGAAGCAACGTTCCGCGAACTTCTGTTCGTAGCCGCGCGCCACCATGCCGGTGACGAACTCGCCCCGGAACTGTTCGATCTTCCCCGACTGCTTGAAGGTGGCCATGGCGCGCCGCAGTTGGTCCGCCCGGGACGGAGAGAAACCGGCCCCCACGATGGCGATCTTCATGGCCTGTTCCTGGAACAGCGGCACGCCCAGGGTCCGCTCCAGCACTTCCTCCAGCTCGGGGCTGGGATATTCCACCGGTTCCAGCTTTTTCCGCCGGCGCAGATAGGGATGCACCATGTCGCCCTGGATCGGCCCCGGCCGGACGATCGCCACCTCGATCACCAGATCGTAATATTTCTCGGGTCGAAGCCGCGGCAGCATGGCCATCTGCGCCCGGCTCTCGATCTGGAACACGCCGATGGTATCGGCCTTCTGGATCATCCCGTAGACGTCCGGATCGTCCTGGGGAATGGATGCCAGGTCAAAGGCTTGTCCGTAATGTTTCTCGATGAGCGCGAAGGTCTTTCGGATCGCCGTCAGCATGCCCAGCGCCAGCACGTCGACCTTGATCAGCCCCAGTTCCTCCAGATCGTCCTTGTTCCACTGGATGACTGTGCGGTCCTCCATGGCCGCGTTCTCGATCGGCACCACCTCGCACAGCGGCCCCCGCGACATCACGAAGCCGCCCGTATGCTGCGACAGATGACGGGGAAAACCATGCAGTGCCTTCGCCAGCTCCAGCGCCAGCATCAGGGTCCTGTCGCCGGGATCGAGCCCTTCCTCGCGCGCCCGCTCCTCGTTCAGCCCCGACCACCAGGTGATGGTGCGCGACAGCTTGTCGATCAGGTCCGTGCTCAGCCCCATGACCTTGCCCACGTCCCGGATGGCGCCCTTGCTGCGATAGCAGATCACCGTGGCGACGATGCCCGCCCGCTCGCGGCCGTACTTCCTGAAGATGTACTGCATCACCTCCTCGCGCCGCTCGTGCTCGAAATCCACGTCGATGTCCGGCGGCTCGTCCCGGTCCGCCGACAGGAACCGCTCGAACAGCAGTTCCACGGCATTCGGATCGACCGAGGTGATGCCCAGGCAGTAGCAGACCGCCGAATTGGCCGCCGACCCGCGCCCCTGGCACAGGATCGGCGGATCCTGGTCCCGCGCATACCGCACCACGTCGTGGACTGTCAGGAAATAAGGCGCGTAGTCCTTTTGAGAGATCAGCTCCAACTCCTTGTTTATATTGATCCCTACCTTTTGCGGAACACCATCCGGATAGCGTTGGGTCGCGCCCTTCCAGGTCAGGAATTCCAGCTCCTCCTGCGGGCTCCGGCCGTCTTCGGTGATCTCGTCGGGATATTCGTAGCGCAGTTCGTCCAGCGAGAACCGGCACTGGTTCAGCACCTCCATGGTCCGGCGGATCGCCTCGGGATGCTGCCGGAACAGCCGCGCCATTTCCTCCGGCGCCTTCAGGTGCCGTTCCGCGTTGGCGGCCAGCCGCCAGCCGGCCGTGTCGATGGTGCATTTCTCCCGGATGCAGGTCAGCACGTCCTGCAAACGCCGGCGTTCCGGCGCGTGATAATGAACGTCGCCGGTCGCCACCATGGGCGTACGCATCTTCAGGGCAAGCGCCTCCAGGCGTTCCAGCCGCTTGGCGTCGTCGCCCCGGTAGTAATGGGTCGCCGCCAGGTACAGCGGCGCATCGAGCCCCTCGCGCCACAGTTTCAGCTCTGCCGCATAGGCCTCGTCCAGCAGCGCCGGCGGGATGGCGATGAACAGATTGTCCTCGGCCGCCGCCAGCACGTCCACCCGGCTCAGCCGGCATTCGCCCTTGGGCGCCGCCATCCGGCCCTTGGTGATCAGCCGGGACAGCCGCGCATAGCCCGCCCGGTTGCGCGGATAGCACAGCACGCTCGGCGCATCCACCACATCGAGCCGCGCGCCCACCGCCAGCCGGATCGTCTCACCGGTTTCCTTTTCGATCTCCCGCGCCGCCCGGCGTGCCCGCACCACCCCCGCCAGCGTGTTCCGGTCGGCGACGGACACGCCGGCCATGCCCAGCTCGGCCGCCTCCCTCACCAGCTCCTCCGGATGAGAACCACCGCGCAAGAAGCTGAAATTGCTGATGATCTGCAATTCGGCGTAATCCGTCACGCGAACTCCCCGTGCAGGAACCAGCGCGGTGTCTCGCCCCCGCCGAACAGACCCTGACGATACAGCCAATAGCGCCGGCCTTCCTCGTCTTCCACCTGGTAATAGTCGCGCGGTGGCTCGTCCTTCAGCCACCATTCGCCCTCCAGCCGCTCCGGCCCGTCGGCCGCGCGCACCCGGTGCGCCCTGCCGTGCCGGGTGAACTGCATGGGCGGATCGTCGGGCACCAGCGCCATCGCCTCCACCGGCTCGGGCACCGGCAGCAGGCGCAACGGCCGCTCCCGGCCCGCCGGCCACTCGCCGCCCGCCTCGGCGAACGGCGCCGCATCCTCCACCGCCCGTTCCGGCAGCCAGCTCTGGCGCGGTGCCGGCCGGGCAATGCGCCCGAAGCCGAAACGGTTGCCCAGGCGGTCCACCAGCTCGGCGAGGCCGGAGCCGTTCCCACCCTTCGCCTGCCAATGATCCTGGAGGGCCTCCAGCGCCTCGGTCCGCGTGGCGGAAACCGCCATCACCTCGATCCCGAAGCCCGGATCCACTTCATCCAGTTTCTCGGGAAACAGCCGGAATAACGGATCGATCCAGCGCGAAGGTCTGCTCGTGCCGACGCGGATACGCGCCGCGGTGCCGTCCACCCGGTAACAGGCCAGGGTCAGCTGCCGTGCTCCCTCGCCCGACTGGGCAAGGCTGCGGCACAGTTCCTCCAGCAGCGCCCTCAGGCCGGCCTCGATCCCTTCCCGGGTCGTCAGCGGCTCCGCGCAGGCCATCCGCGCCTCATGCGCCGGCACCAGCGCGATGGGCGAGATGGGCTCGTCCACCACGCCCAGCGCCTGGTCCAGCCGCCGTACCGGTTCGGCCCCGAAGCGTTCGGTCAGCGAGCGGCGCTCCAGCCGGTAGAGCGCCCCCAGCGTCCGCAGGCCGAACGAGGTCAGGCCGTCCAAGGTGTCGGCGGACAACCGCAGCGCAGGCAGCGGAAAATCCCTCAATGCCGTCATCGCATCGGTCAGCGCCTCGAACGGCGGCAGGACGCTCACCTCCTCCTGCCGCGTCCGGCACGCCGCCCAGGCGGCGCCGGGCGTATCGGCGATGGCCGTCAGCGGCGTCAGGCCGAAGCCCTTCAGTCGCGCCACGAGATCGGCCGCCAGCGCCTCCTCGCCCCCGAACAGGTGCGCGCAGCCCGAAATATCCAGGAACAGGCCGTCGCCTTCCGCCAGCCCGGCCCAGGGCGTGTAGCGCGTCGCCCAGTTGGCGAGCCGCACCAGCGCCGCCCGGTCCGCCGCCCCGTTGACGAAACGGGTTTGCAGCGTCGGCTGGACTGCCCGTGCATCCGCCAGCACCATCCCGGGCTTGAGCCCGCCGTGGAATGCCCGCCGGTTCACGGCCGCCAGCACCAGCCGGCCGCGCCGTTCCTCGATCGCCGCCAGCACCTGCCGGGCCAGCTCGGGCTCGCGCCGCACCAGCCTCTCGCTCACCAGCCACGGGAACCAGACAGCGAGGATGCGTCTTTTATGCCCTTTTCTCATTAGCTTACCCGGCGATTTTCAAGCTGGGGACAAACAAATCCTCCTGCGCGGCCTCGGTGATCGCGGTCCATCCTTTCGGGCTCCACACCACCGTCCAGGCCGCCGGCCGCCCGTTGCGGCAGCGCGACAGCGCCACCCGCCAGCATTGCCATCCCACGCCCGTCCCGTCCGGCAGGCTGGGCATGGAGGTCACCTGCCACCGGCTCAGCGCCGTGGCCGCGCCACCCTGGCGTCCTTCGCCCAGCAGCAGGCAGGTCACGCCGCCCGCCTCGGCCGCCAGTTGCAGACGCCGGCTGGCGGTGAAGTCCGCCGCGCGGATCTCGCCCACCACCGCCGACAGGGCGCCGCAGCCCAGCGCCTCCTCGATCGCCCACAGCATGTCAGCGTCCCGGCTGATGCCCGAGACGGTCAACACCGCCCCCGCCTTCAGCCCGAAACGGGTCAGGCCCGGCATGTAGAGGTCGCGCCCCCGCTCCAGCCACAGCACCGGCTTGCCGTCGGTTTCATGCATCCGGGCCAGCAGCGCGGCACAAAAGCCCGTCGCCGCCCGGTCGCCGCGCACCTCGTGCACCCCCGCCAGCGGCAGCCCGCCCTCGGGCAGCACCCGGTCGACCGGCTCCATGCCCAGGGGGAGCACCGGATGTCCGGCCACCTGGCCGACGCCTTCGATCCTGCGGATGCGGTCTCGCAGCACCGCCACCACGCTGCTGTTCCCTGACATGGGGTACGTTCACATCATGTTTGTTCTCTTTTTGTTCTATATCGGGAAACGGGACGAGTCAAGAAGGCCGGCCACACTCCGCATTGAGCCGGGCGCGCATCTCCTCCCACTGGCGCAGCGCGGAATCGTGCCGGGCGGCGCAGTCGTTATAGGCCGGGACCAGCACCGTCAGATTGGCCATGTCCTGCGCCCACGTCTCGGGATCAAGGAACGGCAGCGTCACCCGGCACAGTTTCGCCGCGTCGCCCATCAGCGGCGGCACTTGGGACTGTACGCAGAAGCCGGCCGATTTCCCGGCGCACGCCGGGAGTATGACGGCAGCCGCCATACACAACGCGATCCTTCGATATCTCATAGTTCACCTTTCCGATGATGACGGATTCCGCCGCGGCGGCGCGGACGCGGGCCTCGTCCCGCTCCCTGGCGATCCGCTCGACACGGTCCTGGGTGTCGCGGCTGCGCTTTTCGGCTTCCCGCTGGGCCTGCTGCCGGGTCTTCTCCCAGCCGGCGCGCTCGGCGGCCACGCCGCGGTCGTAGGCGCTGTCCGTGATCCACCAATAGGCGCCGCCGAGGATGCCCGCGATCACCACGCCGCCGATGAGGCTCGCCAGCAACCTGTTGGCGCCGAGCCAGTTCAGGACGGTCAACCACATGTCAGCCTCCATAGTCGTAGCCGCCAGCGTCATCGTCATAGCGATCGCGGCGGCTGGCCTGCTTGAACCGGATGTCCTCCCACGCCGCGCCGAACACGTAGGAGCCGATCACGGCCCCCGCGAGCAGGAATGCCCCGGTGGCAAGGGTCTCTGCGAGCCGGGTGTCCCGGCCCCATACGGTCAGGTAGCCGATCTCCAGGGCGCACAGCAGCAGCGTGACGTGGATGATCCGGCGCCGGATGCGCCATGTCGGCCTATCCGTAGAAGCGGCGGTAGGCATCGAGATACTTCTGAGGCGTGGCCTTCCCGGCCGATGTGTTGAACACCTTCTTGGCCAATGCGGCCATGCCCGCCAGATCCTCGGGGATCGGATCGGGGCGGCGGAAATAGTGGATGCGCGCCGTGACGCAGGCATAGGGCAGGCACAGCATGAGCGCGTCCGGGGGTTTCAGCGCCGGCGGCCTCAATGCCTCCGTGCGCTCATGCATCTCCGGACGCCGCGACCGCATCCACGCCAGATGGTCCTCGAGGGTCGCGGGCTCCATCTGCCACGCGCCCCTCGCGGGGCCGGGATGCTGCTTCAGGAAGCACCCCAGCTCGCTCTCGTGCGCTGCGGTCATCAGCAGGAGGGTGACCGCCTTCTCCGAGAACGGGATCGGCGTGAACCCCAGAAGGGTGCCGCGGACGAAGTCCCGGAACTGGCCTGGATGGAAGCTCATGTGCCGCTCCTCTCCACCGCCGGATGCAGCATGACCGGATTCGTGATCAGATACCCCGTGATCCCCAGCAGCAGCAGGATGATGACCCCGGCCGTGCTCACCACCCACGCCGTGCTCGCCCGCTGCTGGCGGTTGATCCGCTCGTGCAGCAACTGCATCCCCGCGTTCGAGGCCGCCAGGTTCGCCATGTGCTGGGCCGCGTTGTCGTCGCTCAGCTTCTGGACCTTGCCGTTCAGGTCGCGCACCCCGATCTCGACGTGTTCCACGCGGGTTTCGACACGCGCCAGCCGCTCGGCCGACATGGTTTCTATCCGCTCCTGTTGTTTCGGTGCTGGCATCGCCGGTCCTTCGTCAAAAAGAAAGGGCGCCCGGATGGACGCCCTTGCATCGAATTCGCTGGTGGTCTCAGAAAGCCTTCTTCAGGCCCGCTTGCTTCAGGGTTTCGTTGGCCGTGTGTCTCGACCTGATGTCCGAGTCGACCGTGAAGTACCGGTCGCTGATGGGGCTATACCATGTGTCATGGTCACCCGTGCCGTGCTCGTGAAAGCTACAGCCGGCCTCTTTAAGAAGTTTTTTGACGGACCGGGTATAGCCAACCATCAATGGGCCGCGGGCATATCCACTTGCACGAGACGATCGGCCACCACGCAAACAGGCAGAGACGTCAGATCCCCATCGTTCGGCAACCCGTTCAATCTCACCAGCCTGGGGATGATATCGCGAAGCTTGCGCACGAGATCCTCCATGGTCGCCGCCTCGGTCGACAACCCCTCGATGTCGTCGCTGCGCGCCCACCAGACTTTCGCCTCATCATCCCACGAGGCGTAGACCTTGATTTCAGTCTGCATGTCAGCCCTTCTCCAAAGCCGCCGCGGCAGTGCCGCGCTTCCCTCAACCTTGGTGGTGGAAATTATATGTAGCCGGACGGCAGACTTGTCCATGCCCCAGCTTCAGGCCGGAAACGCGCATCGGCTGCCGCGCGAATTTGTTTCCCTTTCGTTCCAGCCGCTGCTAGTCTTTGCCCTTGCTGGGACAGCCTATTTTCGGTCCGGCGTCTTGGGGGACGCGCTCCGGCGCGCTGGGGCTTGGGATGAAACGTATTTTCGCGCTTTTCCTGCTGCTTTTCGCCGGCGGCAGCCCCGCATGGGCCGATGATCCGGCGTTCGAGATCGGTTCCTGGCAGGGGCACCGCATCGACCATGACGGCGCCTTCTCCCATTGCGCCGCGACCAACGTGTCCGGCGGCGAGGACATACTCATCCTGGCCGTCGGCGGCAGCGGCGTATTGGCCGTCGCCGCAAGCGCCCCCGGCTGGAAATTCAGGAAGGGCGCGACGCTGATGGCGGCGGTCATGGTCGATGACGACCTGATCGCCGACCAGGTCCAGGTCACCGACACGGACACGATCCGCCTGGTCTACGAGAACGCCTCGGAAGCAGCCCGGGTCTACCAGACCATTTCCGCCGGACGGAGGCTCACGATCCGCACGCCGGCCGGAAGCGCGTCCTTCGACCTCGCCGCCGCCCCGCAGGCGCTCGGCGCGCTCGTCGGTTGCGTCCAGCAGGCGCTGGCGCACGAGGGCGGCGCTTCGGACGAGGTCGGCGCCATCTATCAGGAAAGCGAGGCCGTGCGCATGGAGCGGTCGGAGGCCATGGTGTTCGTCGTCAACATGCTGGCCGCCGCCGGCCTCACCGGCCAGGTGTACCTGGCGCCCTCCGAATACCGGGACACGCTGCCCGATTTCGACGTGGCCTGGCGCAACCCGGACGGCACGCTGGGCGCCGCGGCCCTCTTCAGCAACGCGGGCGATGCGGATATGGAACTTGCCGCCCGCAACATCCTCGGGCTCGAGGCCGCCCGCTGCCGGGGCGACTTCGCCTCCGGCGTCCGGCGGTCCCGGGAAACCGAGAGCGCCGCCATCAAGGAGCTGTTCACCACCTGCTCGTCCGACGATGGCGACCTCGAAACCTATTACGTCGTCTACGTCACCGACGATGGCCTGCTGCTCGCCACCGGCACCCTCGCCCTCACCGCCGGCCAGAACGACGCGGTGGAAGACACGGGCGAGGCCATCGCCCGCGGCCTCCAGGAACACAGCTTTTGACGGGAACCGGCATCATGCGCTCCACCCTGACGGCCCTCGCCCTCGCGGCGTCGCTGGCGGCGCCTCCGGCCCTTGCCGTCCAGCCCGGCCCCGCGCCGGTCTTCGCCATCGGCGCGTGGTCGGGCCTGCGCCACACCTCGGCCGCCGGCGAGCTGGTCTACTGCACCGCCGTCACCAGCATCGGCACGAGGGACGGTCTTTCCATCAGGCTTGAGCCCGACGGCGGCGTGGGCATCGCCGTCACCCGGCGGGACTGGAATTTCAGCCGGAAGACCACCGAGGCGGACTTCGTCATCGACGGCGTCACCATCGCCACCCAGGCCAGGGTGGGCGATGCCGACCTGCTCTATGTCGAGTTCGACGCCCCCGACAACCAGGCCGTCTACAACCGCCTGGGCGCCGGCAAGGTCCTGACCGTGCAGACCCGCAAGGGCAACCAGACCTTCGATCTGGGCACGCTCGACGAGGTCATGCCCAAACTCTACGACTGCGCGATGGAGCCGCCCCCATCGCGCGGCAAGGCCGCTCCGGCGCCCGCCGCGGCGCCGCCCGCCACGCCTTTCGACGTTCCCGGCGCGACCCGCGTCGACAAATCCCAGGTCATGGCCGTGCTGGCCAATTCCATGGCCGACCACGACGAGCCCAGGCATAAGTTCCTGCTCGCCGGCGAGATGGCCGAGGCCCTTCCCGGCTACGACGTGGGCTGGCGCACCGAAACCGGCATGCTGGTGGGCACCGCCGTCCGAGGCCGGATCGGCAAGCCCGAGACCGACGCCATCATCGGCAACCTGCTGGCGCTGGACGCCGGCCGCTGCGCCGGCAAGATGCGCATCGAGATCGACCCGCCCCGCTCGGCGGCGCACACCTCGACGGACATCCACGCCTATTGCGACGGCGGCGGCAACGGCAAGGAAACCCACTACCTGATATGGACCTTCGACAACGGCGGCGTCATGGTCACCCGCTTCGAACCGGTCACCATGCAGGACCCCAGGACGCTGCTCGACGAAATCTACAAGGATTAGGATTGCCCGCTCCAGATTTCGCGCCATGCCGCGAACTCGGAAGGCCTGATCTGATAGCGCGCGAAATTTCCCTCATGCAAACCGGCAAGCTCGCTTTCGGCAATCGAGCGGAACTGCTCCCGGTCCCGCTGATCGACATGCTGCCGGACCCATGCGCCGATGTGGGCAACGGCCTGCTTCTTTCCCAGGCCCCCACGAACCACCGCGCCGACGACCTCGCGCAGCCCCGCCCGATACCGCAACCGGAACGGATCGGGCTCGCCCAGCGACTGTCTCACGGCGGCATAGCGCGCGGCGGACCGCTCATACGCCCAGACGAATACATCCCGGAGCAACTCGGTCCGATTCAGTTCGTACACGCCAAGCACCGCGGCGGTGTAGGTTTCCCGCGGCACGTCCACGAACGACAGCGGCGATAGATTAGCCTTGATCAACGGGATGTTCGCGCAGAGCCGTGACACCCGCTTGTTGACGTCATCGAACGGCTGCAGATACGGCAGATGCACCATCGTGAAAAACGCCTGTTCGAAGGCATCGGCGATGGCCGCGGCCAGGGCGAGGATCTGGTCGAAACACTCCTCGATGAGTTGCGGGACTTCCAGCGGATGAAACACCGAACGTTCGATGCCAACCCCCATATGGCGCAGCCGGCCGCCGGCTTCCAGATCGGGCAGAAGGTTGTTCGCCAGCAACGCGTGCAGATTGAGAACGGTGTAGCGGTTGAATCCGATGTCCGCCGCCGTGCCGACGAGGAACTCGATCGCGTCCTTGTGATTGAGGATCATCTGCGCATCGCGCCGCGCCTTCCCTTCGGCCTCTTCACCGAGATCGATGAGACGCTTGGTATCGAGCAGCGAATAGGTGTTCCCTTCCAGGCGGCTCGAATTCCACGACAGGTCGATCAGCAGCCGGTTCAGGATCTGTCCGGCATAAGTGCCGGCCGGCTGTTCCGCGATCTTCGGCCGGCCGATTTCCTGAAGGTGCGTCCGTTCGGCATCCGACAGATAGAAGGTGTGGTTGGGACGGTAGGAATCGAGGAAACCACGATCGTAGCCAACCGGCCGGCGCGCTTCGGGCGAACGCCGGACATAAGCATGAATCTCGGCCCCCGCCTCCGATAGGGGCAGCGGGACTTTGCCCTCCGCCCTGGCACCATGCTGCTCGCCCGTCTCGATCGGCGGCACGCGGTAGCGTATGCCGCGCCCCTGGCCTTCCATGAGCAGGCGCTTGACATGGACGAGAGACCTGAGGCGGTATTGCAGGGTTCGGTGCGGCAGGGGAGAGTCCAGCGCATCGACGATCTGTCCGATGGTCATGGCCTGCCCCTGAAGGGTGGTCCAGTTTCCATGTTAGTTGAT
The DNA here is from genome assembly GCA_964630425.1 of uncultured Bifidobacterium sp. Classification (GTDB taxonomy): domain Bacteria; phylum Pseudomonadota; class Alphaproteobacteria; order SMXS01; family SMXS01; genus RI-34. The sequence goes on from CAZVVC010000068.1 coordinate 13,315, forward strand.
GGTTGGCCG
>CAZVVC010000069.1:0-13314 GCA_964630425.1 uncultured Bifidobacterium sp.
GCCCGGCCATCGCGGCGACGTGGGCATCCGCGACGGCCGCGTGGTCGCGCTGGGCGACGCGCCGGGGCAGGCGGCGACGGTCATCGACGCCGCCGGCAAGGTGGTCTGCCCGGGCTTCGTCGACATCCACACCCATTACGACGCCCAGGTGCTGTGGGACCGGATGCTGACCATCTCTCCCTGGCACGGCGTCACGACGGCGGTCGTCGGCAATTGCGGCTTCGGCATCGCGCCGACCCGGCCTGACCACCGCCGGCTGATCCTCCAGACCCTGGAGAACGTCGAGGGCATGTCGCTCGAGGCGCTGGAGACGGGGCTGGGCCAGGACTGGGGCTTCGAGACCTTCCCCGAATATCTCGACGCCATCGAGCGCAAGGGCATGGCCATCAATCTGGGCGTGCTGGTCGGCCATACGCCGCTGCGCATGTATGTGATGGGCGAGGACGCCGTGGAGCGCGCGGCGACGCCCGAGGAAGTCGCCCGGATGCGCGCCCTGGTGCGCGAGGCGCTGGAAGCCGGCGCGGTCGGCTTCTCGACCTCCAAGGCGATCACCCATTGGGGCTATCACGGCAAGCCGGTGCCCAGCCGCCTCGCCGAGCTGGACGAGATCGAGGAGATCGCCAGCCCGGTCGGCGACGTGGGCGGCATGTTGCAGGTGAATGTGGGGCCGGGCTTCTATCTTAAGGAGCTGGCGCCCATCGCCCGGCGCACCGGCCGCAACATCAGCTGGACCGCCATGCTGACCGGCCTGTTCGGCCCGGGCGGCCACCGCAAGCAGCTCGACCGCACGGCCGAGCTGGTCGAGGAGGGCCTCAACATCGTCCCGCAGGTCGCGTGCCGGCCGCTGAATTTCGAGTTCCAGTTCGAGGCGCCGTTCCCGTTCGAGGCGATGCCCATGTTCGCCGAGCTGGGCGCGGTGAGCCGCGAGGAACGGCTTGCCCGCTATGGCGATCCGGCCTGGCGGCGGAAGGTGCGCGACAGCCTGATCCCGGTGCTGGTGGGCTGGACCGACCGGACCACCATCGCGGTCTATCCGCCCGACCCGTCGCTGGAGGAGCGCGCGCTGGCCGAGGTGGCGCGCGAGAAGGGCGTCGATCCCACCGATCTGGCTTTCGACATGGCGCTGGCGACCGATCTCAAGGCGCGCTTCCGCACCGCGGTGCTCAACACGGACGAGGACGCCATCGCCGAGATGCTGCACGATCCCAACACGGTGCTGGGGCTGTCCGATGCCGGCGCCCATGCCAGCCAGCTCTGCGACGCCTGCTTCTCGACCCATCTGCTCAGCCACTGGGTGCGCGAGAAGGGCGCGCTCACCCTGGAACAGGGTGTGCGGGCGCTCACCTCGCGCCCTGCCGAGGTGTTCGGGATCGAGGATCGCGGGCGTCTCGCCGTGGGCCTGCCCGCCGATGTGGTGGTGTTCGATCCCGCCACGGTCGGCACCGCGCCGATCCGGCGCGTCCACGACCTTCCGGCGGGCGCCGACAGGCTGCAATCCGACGCGGTGGGCATCGAGGCGGTGATCGTCAACGGCACCGTGCTGCGGCGGCATGGCGCGGACCAGGTCGATCCCGCCGGCGCGCTGCCGGGCCGCCTGCTGCGCCGGGGCCGCGCGTCCGCCTGAGCGGCCAGGGCCTCAGGGTATCAGGGCATCAGCGAAACCGGCTGGGGTTCGGCCGCCCCGGCGTCCGGGGCCGGCTGGGGCGGCGCGTTCCATGACGGCTCCAGCACCATCAGGACGTTGCCCGGCATCCGGCCGCCATAGAGGCTGCCCGAGGTGACGAACACCCGGTTGCCGTAAACGACGGGGCCGCCGCCCTCGATCGATCCGCCCCGGACGGTCTCGCCGTTGACGGCGGTCACGTCGGCGGTGGTGTCGAGCGACCAGATCACCTGTCCCGTGGCGGCGTCGTAGGCGCGGAGCTGGCCGTCGTAGCCGCCCGCGAGCACGCCGCCCGGAAAGGTCGCCGCGGCGGCCGACAGGCCGGCATCGCAGGCGGGCTTGCGCACGAGCGGACAGGTGTCCGCATTGGGCGACGACCAGAGCGGGGCGCCCGTGGCGGTATCGAGCGCGAACAGTCCGGGCTGGCCGCGGCCCTTCGCTTGGCCGGCGAATTCGGTGTCGGCGACGGGGACGTAGAGCGCCTCGCCGCTCGCGGCCATGCTCCAATGGACGCCGCCCGCGAAGCCGCCCCGGCCGATCCGGGCACGCCAGATCAACTGGCCCGAATCCGCGTCGACGGCGTGCACGTAACCGGATTTCTGCCCGGCGACGACCATGTCCTTGCCGTCCCCGGTCCTGAGCAGCAGGGGCGGCGCGGTGAAGTCGAAGGCCGGCCCGTTCTCCGCCGGGCAGTTGGTCTTGTCCTCCATGATGCAGGCGAGCGTCCAGGCGTCGCCCTTGGTGGCCTGGTATCGCCAGACGGGATTGCCCGTCTCCAGGTCGAGCGCGATCACCGCGTCGCTGGCGGGCGAGGCCGGCGAGGTGGTGGCGGCGCCCGTCGCCATGTACAGGCGCTTGCGTCCGGCATCGACGACCGGGCTGCTCCAGACGGGCGCGCCGCCCGGCGTCCATGTGGGCGTGCCGGCGGCGTTGGTGTCGCCGGTCAGCCTCGCGTCGGCCTCGATCGCCCAGCTCTGCCAGAGGCGCGCGCCCGTCGCCGCATCCAGCGCCGCCACGCTGCCGCGGAAGCTGCAGCATCCATAGTCGGGGTCGGCGGCGGCGATCCACTCGGTCGAGGCGACGGGCACGTAGAGCCGCCCCTCGTGCAGCACCGGCGCTCCCGCGATGATCGCCTTGGGATGGGGATCGATCTCCTCCTTCCAGACCAGGCGGCCGGTCTGGGCGTCCAGCGCATAGGCGTTGCCGGCATAGTCACCGAAATAGACCAGCGGCGCGGCCGCCGTGTCGCCCGCCTGCCAGGGCGTGACCGCGATGCCCGAGCGGACCTCGGCGTCGGCCTGGAAGCGCCAGCGGACGCAGCCGCCATGCTCGTCGAGCGCCAGGACCGTGCCGTCTTCGCCGCCGACGAAGACCGCGCCTCCCGCCACCGCCGGGCGGGCCAGCGCGCGGGTCGCGCCGGGAAAGGCGAAGGCCCATTTCACGGCCAGCCGCGGCGCCTCGGCCGCCGAAAGCCGCGCCGCCATCCCGGGCGGGCGGTTGAAATCGAGGCGGTTCTGCCATTCGGCGCACGTCACCGGCGCCGTCTGCGGGGCGGCGTCTCCCAGCCTGCGCCCGGTCAGGTATTCGGCGACGGCGATCCGCTGGCCGTCGTCCAGCCCCTTCGCCTGCTCGGCCATGATCCCGCGCATGGCCGCGACGACGGCCTCGGGCCGCATCCTCTTGAACCCGTCGTCATAGGGGAGGATGGCGCCGCTGCCGTGGCACGAGGCGCAATGCTGCTTGTAGAGCGCGGCCGCCGTGGGCGGGGCGGGCCGCTGGTCCCGGTCGCCCGTGCCTTCGCCGCGACCGCAGGCCGCCAATAGCGCCAGCGCCAGAATCGACCAGCGTTGCGCCGGCGCCATATGTTGCCCTCCAAGAAACCAGGACGGGAATGCTGGCACTCCCGCCCGGTCAATTCAACGGAGGTTTTTCGATCGCCGCGCCCGGCGGGCCGCGGGCCGTGCCTCGATCCTGTCCGGCCGTCATCGGAATAGTGCGGCATGGAGCCTCGTCGCCGGCACCGATACGGCCGCCAGCCGTTATCCAGTCGGGGGCGATCCGCAGACGCGCCTCGTACAGCTGAAGGAGCCTCAGGTGATCGATCCCACAAGCGAGCAGACCGCGGCGCTGTCGGCGCTCAGGCAGGACGAGCCCGTGATCTTCGTCAACCTGCACCGCTATCACGAACACGCCCGCTATCCGGTCGGCTACGAGAGCGGCGACTTTCCGGCCGGGGTCAGCGGCCGCGAGGCGTATCAGCGCTTCCTGTGGCATGTGGAGGAGGCGCTGATGCCGCTGGTGGGCGGCCGCATGCTGGTCGCCGGCCCGGTCGCGGCGGTGCCGGTCGGCGACGGCCGGTGGGACGATGCGGTGATCAGCGAATTCCCCTCCATCGCCGACGCGCTGCGCCTGTTCGGCCTGCCGGGATACGAACGGGCGGCGGTCCACCGCGCGGCCGGTCTCGCCGGGATTCAGACCATCGTGCTGTTGCAGGACCAGATGCAGCGCATGGCGATCCCCGGCGCGTGGATCACCCGCGTGTGAGGGGGCTTGCCTCCGCCGCCGCGCCTGTTACCGTGCGGTAGCAGTCAGCGGAGGATGGCATGAAACTGGGGATCGTCTTTATCAACACCGGCGCGCGCTCGGGCGCCTCGATCATCGAACTTGCGCGGCGCGCCGAGGCCGTGGGCGTCGAATCCGTCTGGACCGGCGAGCACGTCATGATCCCGCTCGAATACCGCTCGGCCTATCCCTACAACGACACCGGCAAGATGGGTGTGCCGCCCGAGACCGTGCTGGTCGATCCGCTGATCACCCTGGCGGCGATCGCGGCGGCGACCGAAACGGTGCGGCTGGGCACGGGCGTCAACATCCTGCCGCAGGCCAACCCGCTGCTACTGGCCAAGCAGGCGGCGAGCCTCGATTTCATGTCGAACGGCCGGCTCATGCTGGGCCTGGGCATCGGCTGGCTGAAGGAGGAGTTCGACGCCATGAACGTGCCGTTCGAGCGGCGCGGCGCCCGGTTCGACGACTACATCCAGGCCATGCGCAAGGTCTGGTCCGGTGAGGTGGTCGAGCACCGCAGCGAATTCCTCGACTGGTCCAATTTCAAGTCCTATCCGCTGCCCGTCCAGTCGCCGCTGCCGGTGGTGATCGGCGGCGACAAGGGCAAGGCGTTCGAGCGCATCGCCAGGTACGGCAACGGCTGGTACACGCCGCGCCCGACGCTGGAGCAGGTCATCGAGGGCCGCGACCGCATCGCCGAGGCATGCCGCGCCGTCGGCCGCGACCCCGCCGAGATCGAGATCACCGCCATGTGGCACATGGCGACCGGCCTCGACACCGTCCGCCGCTACCGGGACGCCGGCATCCACCGCATGCTGGTGCCGGTGGTGGGCAAGCCCGACGCCACCATCGAAGCGTTGGCCGAGGCGATCGCGGCGTTCTGAACATCCCCAGCCGTCATGCCGCCGCAGGGCGGCATCCAGACTGGACAGTGAGCGCAATGCGCTCCCGTTGTTCGCATGGGTCTGGATCCCGCTCTTCAGCGGGATGACGGTCAGAGGGGCGGCGGCGTCCGTGTCTATCGCGGGCCCAGCGCGCTGTCCTCGACCTGTTCGATGGCCGGGTATTCGGCGCGCCAGCGGCGCTGTTCGATCCGGGCGCGCAGGGCCTCCTCGGTGGTCGGTTCGGCGACGCCGTCGGCCTGCGCCTGCATGCCGACCGCCGCGGCGATCTCCATGCTGACGCGGGGCAGGTCGTTCAGCATCGGCAGCAGGTCGGCGCTTTCGTTGGACAGGGCGGGGCACTGGGCGGCGAGGGTGCGCGAGGCGGCCATCAGCATGCCGTTGGTCACGCGCCTCGCCCTGGCCGCGATGACGCCCAGGCCCAGGCCGGGGAAGATGTAGGCGTTGTTGCACTGGGCGACGCGCAGGCGCCGGCCTTCGAACTCTACGTCCGGGAACGGGCTGCCGGTCGCCACCAGCGCCCGGCCGGTGGTCCAGGCGACCAGCTCGTCGGGGCGCGCCTCGGCCCGCGACGTGGGATTGGACAGCGGCATGACGATGGGCCGCGCCGTATGGGCGGCCATCTCGCGCACGACCTGTTCGGTGAACAGTCCCGGCTGGCCCGACACGCCGATCATCGCCGTGGGATGCATCTGGCGCATCACGTCGAGCAGGCTGACGCGGCCGGCCTCGTCGGGGGTGAAGCGCGCGGCGGGCTGCGCCAGCTGCTGCTGGAAGGGCAGCAGGTCCGGGATGCCCGTGTGCAGCAGGCCGGGCCGGTCGACCATGAAGACGCGGGCGCGGGCCTCGGCGTCGTCCAGCCCTTCGGCCCGCATGCCGGCGACGATCTGCTCGGCGATGCCGCAGCCGGCCGAACCCGCGCCGACGATGACCACGCGCTGCTCGCGCAGCTTCAGGCCCAGCACGTTGCCCGCGGCCATCAGCGTGCCCAGCCCCACCGCCGCCGTGCCCTGGATGTCGTCGTTGAACATGCAGAGCCGGTCGCGGTAGCGGGTGAGCAGCGGGACGGCGTTGACCTGGGCGAAATCCTCGAATTGCAGCAGCACGTCCGGCCAGCGGCGGCGCACCGCCGCGACGAACTTGTCGACGAATTCCAGATAGGCCTCGCCCCGGACGCGCTCGTGCTCCCAGCCCAGATAGAGCGGGTCCCGCAGCAGTTCCTGGTTGTCGGTGCCGGCGTCGAGGAAGATGGGCAGGGTGGCGTCCGGGTCGATGCCGCCGCAGGCGGTGTAGAGCGACAGCTTGCCGATGGGGATGCCCATGCCGCCCGCGCCCTGGTCGCCCACGCCCAGCACGCGCTCGCCGTCGGTGACGACGATCACGTCCACATGCTCGGCGCCCCAGTTCGCCAGGATCTCGTCGATCCGGTCGCGTTCGGGATAGGAGATGAACAGCCCGCGCGGCCGGCGGTAGATGTCGCTGAACCGCTGGCACGCCTCGGCGACGACGGGCGTGTAGATGATCGGCATCATCTCGCCCAGATGCTCCATCAGCAGCCGGTAGAACAGCGTCTCGTTGCGGTCCTGAAGGGCGCGCAGATAGATGTGCTTGGCGATGTCCGAGGTGTTGGCGCGGAACGCCTCGTAGGTGCGCGTGAGCTGCTCCTCCAGCGTCGCCACGCCGGGCGGCAGCAGGCCGAGCAGCCCCAGCCTCTCGCGTTCGTCCCGGGTGAACGCGGTGCCCTTGTTCAGCAGCGGCTGGCTGAGCAGCTCGGTGCCGCGCAGGCTGGTTTGATAGGCATGGCCCTGGTGTCTCGTGTGCATGGCGCTTTCGGCGGAGAGGAGATGACGATACTGCGGGATGGTGTTTGCGGTCCGGTTACAGGCCGCGACCGGCGGCGGCGAGGCGCGACGGACAAAGGAAGATTTGCCGCATGGCCGCCCCCCGAAACCATCATTATGATGGCGAGACAAGCACAACGGGGATCGCGGGACAAGCATGTCGAACCGCCAGCAGCGCAGGATGCAGGAAAAGTCGCTTCGCCGGCAGGCGGGTGGGCCGCAACAGCCGCTGGTCACGCGCGAGAACGCCGCCTCGGCGTTCCAGGCGGCGGTCGTCTATCACAGGGAAGACCGCTTCCGCGAGGCCGAGACCCTGTATCGCCAGTTGCTGGCGCTCGACGGGAACCATGTCGGCGCGCTCAGCGGCCTCGGCATGATCGAGTTCCAGGCGGGGCGCTGCGACGCCGCATACGAGCTCGTCGGCCGGGCGATCGAACTGGGCGCCCGCGAGCCGGGCTATTACATGAACCTGGGCGCCATCTGCGTGAAGGCCGGCCGGCCGGACGAGGCCGAAGCCGCGTTCCGCGAGGCGATCGCCCGCGAGCCGCGATACGGCGATCCCTATTACGACCTGGGGAACCTCTGCCTGGCGCGGGGCCGGCCGGACGAGGCGGTCGCCGTGTTCGACGCCTGCATGGCCGCGCGGGGCAGGGACTTCCACGCGCTGGCTTACCAGTCGCACGCGCTGGTCGAGGCGGGCCGGACGGCCGAGGCCGCGCGGCTGCTGGATTTCGACACCTATGTGAAGACCTATGCCTTCGACACGCCGGAAGGCTTCGAGGACATGACCGCGTTCAACAAGGCGCTGGGGCGTCACGTCAAGACCCATCCGACGCTGCGCGCCGGGGTGATGTCCACCGAGAACGGCCGCCACACGGGCGAGCTGGTCAAGCCGCCCTTCGGCCCGATGGAAGGCATGCTGAAGCGCATCGACGAGGCGGTCGCCTGGTACAAGCGGCAGCTTCCCGACGACCCGGACCATCCGGCCGTCCGCTGGGCGCCCGAGCGGTGGCGCCTGACGGCCTGGGGCGTGGTGATGCACGACAAGGGGCATGAAAGGCCGCACATCCATCCCAATGGCTGGCTGAGCGGCGTGTTCTACGTGCAGCTTCCCCGGGTGATCGACGATCCGGCGCGGCGGCCCGAAGGCTGGCTGGAATTCGGCCGGCCGACGCGGCATCTCAACGTCGGCGGCGATTTCGACGTGCGCCAGTACCAGCCGGCCTATGGCCGGATGTTCCTCTTCCCATCCTATTTCTATCACGGCACCGTGCCGTTCCGCAGCGACGAGCGGCGGATCTGCGTGGCGTTCGACGTCGAGCCCCTGGACTGAGGCTAGGCGCTGCCCGCTAGTGGATCGCCGCCGAGGTGGCGACGCTTTCCAGCGGCACGGTGGCGAGCGGATAGGTGCCCGAGCGCACCGTCAGCCTCAGCCCGCTTTCGCGCAGCGACCGGGCGAACGCCCGCAGCGGGCCCGACGCGGCGCGGGCGCCCGCCGGGGTCAGGAAGCGGCGGAGCAGGAAGGCCACGTCGACCTTCACCTCGGCCTGGGCCAGCGCCACCGCGTCGATCAGCAGCAGCTCGTCGGTGCTGATGGCGGTGCAGCAGGGCGCATGGACGGCGATCCGCCGTGCCGCGCCCGTGGTGATCGCCCGCATCAGCCCGTCCAGATGCTCGACCGCGCCGTCGGCGCTGGTGCGCGCATAGGCGCTTTCCAGCAGGGTGAGGGCGGTGGGGGCGCCCTTGTGGCCCATCACCCATTTGCGCATGGACCACAGCACGAACTGGTCGGCGAAGCCGTGGGTTTCGGTGTCGAAGGTGTGGGCGCGTTCGGTGGGAAACATGTCGGTTTTCATCGGGAGACTCATCCATCGGTTCGTCTCCGACTCTATTTAATAATGACTCGCAATAGCAATGCTAAATTTTCATCGGTGCCGCAGAATATTCCGGCTGGGACGGCGAGCGGCGAGCGCAACATTCTTCCGGCGCCGCGCGTAGTGGGATACTATCTCCAAGGAGCGCATGAATCTTTATCCGAGGGGAAATCTTATGAAACTCGTTGTTCGGTCCGCATTGTTCGCTGGGGTTCTCGCCGTCGCCGCCCTGCCGTCGGCGTTCGCCGCGGACAAGCCCGAAGAGGCCGTGAAGTATCGGGAGGCGCTGATGGACGTGATCGGCGGGCACACCAAATCGTTCTTCGCCGTGCTCGGCGGCAAGGTGTCGCAGCCCCAGGATCTCGCCTACCACGCCGATGCGCTGGCCGAGGCGGCCAAGCGCGTGAAGGGCGCGTTCGCCCAGAACACCGCGGGTTCGGGCGCCAAGACGGAGGCCAAGGACGGCATCTGGGCGGCCGGTTCCGAATTCACCAAGCTGGCCGGCGATTTCGAGACGGCGGCGGCGAACCTGTCGAAGGCGGTCGCCTCGCAGGATCAGGCGGCCATCGGCGCCGCGGCCAAGGTCGTGGGCGGCGCGTGCAAGGGCTGCCACGACAAGTTCAAGGAAGACTGATCTAGGGCAGCCACCACAGCGCCGCGACCACGGCGCCGCCGGTGACCGCCAGGATCAGCAGGGCGAGCCAGAGGGGCCGGAACCGCAGGGTTTCGGCCCCTTCCACGTCGCCCCGGCCGGTGATCATGGCGCCGATGAGGTTCCGGCGCTTGACGATCAGATAGAAGAACGCGGCGGCGACGTGGAGGCCGATGAGGATCAGGAAGATGTCCCAGGCATCGCCGTGCCAGCGGGCCAGGTCGTCGGCCAGTCCGCTGTCCACCATGCCGGTCAGCGGTCCTTCGGGGCCGGCGCCCATCAGGTCCTCGTCGGCGGCGAACAGGCCCATCAGCGGCAGCGCCAGCAGGAAGCCCAGCATCAGCAGCACCGACCAGCCGCCCAGCGGATTGTGGCCCGGCACATGCGGCTCGCCGCGCGAGAACAGGCGGGCCGTGTAGCGGAGCACCGACACCGGCCCCTTCACGAAGCTGGAGAAGCGCGCCGTCGTGCTGCCCGCGAAGCCCCAGACGACGCGGAACAGCACCAGCGCCAGGATCGAGCAGCCGGCCCAGATGTGCAGGACGAACGGGTCCCAGCCGCCCAGGACCTCGGGTTTGTCGAGCCGTTCGCCGGTCCACCACTGCACGGCGACCAGCAGGATGATCAGCAGATGGAACAGACGGACGGGAAGGTCCCAGACCTTGGCTTTCACGGGTCTCTCCTTGTTCAGCCGGTGTCGAGGGCGCGGCGGACGGCGCGCGTCCAGCCGGCCAGCAGCGTGTCCCGGGCGTCGCCGGGCATGGCGGGATCGAAACGCGCCTCGCGGCGCCACAGCCCCTCGATCTCGTCCGGCCGCGAGATCAGCCCGTGGCCGAGCGCGGCGAGCAGCGCCGCGCCCAGCGCCGTCGTCTCGGTCGTATGCGGGCGCTCGACCGGGGCGGCCAGGATATCGGTCAGGAATTGCAGCAGCCAGTCGTTGGCGGCCATGCCGCCGTCCACCCGGACGGCGGCGACGGGACCCGGATAGTCGGCGCGCATGGCGGTCAGCAGGTCGTGGGTCTGGTAGCACGCCGCCTCGAGCGCCGCGCGCGCCAGATGGGCGCGGCCCGTGTTGCGGGTCATGCCGGTCAGCAGGCCGCGCGCGTCCGGGTCCCACCACGGCGCGCCCAGGCCGGTGAAGGCGGGGACCATGTAGACGCCCTCGTTATCCGGCAGCGACCGGGCCAGCGCCGCGCTCTCGGCCGAGGTGGCGATGATGCCCAGCCCGTCGCGCAGCCACTGGATCGCCGCGCCGGCGATGAAGATGCTGCCCTCGAGCGCATAGGTCGGCACGCCGTCGAGGCGATAGGCGACGGTGGTCAGCAGCCGGTTGCGCGACGTCACGGCCTGCCTTCCGGTATTGAGCAGCGCGAAGCACCCGGTGCCGTAGGTGCTCTTGATCATGCCCGGCCGCAGGCAGGCCTGGCCGACGGTGGCCGCCTGCTGGTCGCCCGCCATGCCGGTGATCGGCAGCGCCCCGCCCAGCAGGGCGGTCTCGCCCAGCGGGCCGGCGCAGTCGGTCACCTCGGGCAGCAGGCCGCGCGGGATGCCCAGCACCTCCAGCAGTTCGTCGTCCCATTGCTGGGTGTGGATGTTGAACAGGAGGGTGCGCGAGGCGTTGGTGGCGTCGGTGGCATGGCGGCCGCCGGTCAGCCGCCAGAGCAGGAAGCAGTCGACGGTGCCGAAGGCCAGCTCGCCCCGTTCGGCGGCCTGCCGCGCGCCGGGCACGTTGTCGAGCAGCCAGGCGATCTTGGTGCCCGAGAAATAGGGGTCGATCAGCAGCCCGGTGCGCGCGGCGAACAGCGGCTCGTGGCCCGCCTCGCGCAGCGATCGGCACAGCGGCGCGGTGCGGCGGTCCTGCCAGACGATGGCGCGGTGGATCGGCCTGCCGGTGCGGCGGTCCCAGACGATGGTGGTCTCGCGCTGGTTGGTGATGCCGGCGCAGGCCACCCGATAGCCCTTCGCCGACGCTTCGGACATGGCCTGGCGGCACATGGCGATGGTGGCGGCCCAGATGTCCTCGGCGTCGTGCTCGACCCAGCCGTCGGCGGGATAGTGCTGGGCGAGTTCCCGCTGCGCCGTGGCGATCACGTTCCCGGCCATGTCAAAGACCAGCGCGCGGCTGCTGGTGGTCCCCTGATCGATAGCCAGTATGGCGGTCCCCGTCGTCATGCTACGACTATGCTATGGAAGACGAACAAAGCCAATCGGTTGACCTGCTCGTCGTCGGCGGCGGCATCAACGGCGCGGGCATCGCCCGCGACGCCGCGGGGCGCGGTCTGACGGTCATGCTGGTCGAGCGCGGCGATCTCGCCGGCGCCACGTCCTCGTCCAGCTCCAAGCTGATCCACGGCGGCCTGCGCTATCTGGAGCAGTACGAGTTCGCGCTGGTCCGCAAGGCGCTGGCCGAGCGCGAGGTGCTGCTGGCGGCCGCGCCGCATCTGGTCGCGCCGCTGGAATTCGTGCTGCCCCAGGGCGAGAACTCGCGGCCCCGCTGGATGCTGCGCATCGGCCTGTTCCTCTACGACCATCTGGGCGGCCGCCGCCGGCTGCCCGGCTCGCGGGCCGTCGACCTGCGCGAGCATCCGGCGGGGCGGCCGCTGAAAAGCCGCTACGAGCACGGTTTCACCTATGCCGATTGCTGGACCGACGACGCGCGCCTCGTCGTCGCGAACGTCATGGACGCGGCCGAGCGCGGCGCCGTCATCCGCACCCGCACCGAGCTGGCGAGAGCGCGCCGCGACGGCGGCGCATGGCGCGCGGTGATCCGCGATGTCGGGACGGGTCGTGAGGAGCGGGTGAGCGCCCGCATCCTGGTCAACGCGGCCGGCCCGTGGGCGGCCGAGGTGATCGAGCGCCAGCTCGGCATGGGCGGCGGCGGGCGGCTGCGGCTGGTCAAGGGCAGCCACATGGTGGTGCCGCGCCCGGAAGGCGCCGACGACGCCTATCTGCTGCAGAACGACGACGGACGGGTGATCTTCGTGCTGCCCTTCCTCGACCGCTTCTCGCTGATCGGCACCACCGAGCTGGAGCTGGACCACATGCCCGAGGCGGTCGAGATCACGCCCGGCGAGGCCGAATATCTGTGCGGCATCGTCAACCGCTATTTCCGGTCGCCCATCGCGCCGTCCGACATGGTCTGGTCGTTCGCCGGCGTGCGCCCGCTCGTCGACGACGCCGACGACGACCCGTCCTCGGTCACCCGCGATTTCCGCATCACCCTCGACGCGCCGCACGGACAGGCGCCGCTGCTGTCGGTGCTGGGCGGCAAGATCACCACCTACCGGGTGCTGGCCGAAGCCGCCCTGGAGGACCTGTCGCCGTTCCTGCCGGATCTTCCCGGCCCGTGGACCGAGCATGCGCCGCTTCCCGGCGGCGACATGCCGGAGGCGGATTTCGAGGCGTTCCTGGCGGGCGTCCGGGCCGCCAATCCGTGGCTGCCGGCCGCGCTCGCCCACCGGCTGGCGCGCGCCTATGGCACCCGGATCGCCGTGCTGCTCGGCGGCGCGGCCTCCCTCGCCGAGCTGGGCGCGCATTACGGCGACGGCGTCTACGAGGCCGAGATCGCCTATCTGTGCCGCCACGAATGGCTGCGCACCGCCGACGATTTCCTGTGGCGGCGCTCCAAGCTGGGCGTCGTCGCATCGCCGGAGACCGTTGAGCGGCTGCGGCAGAGACTGGGCGGATAGATCACACCCCACGTCCGAGAGGACTGAGGAGGCCCGCAGGGCCGTCGCGAAGCCCGGGCAGGGTGAGACGCGCGGCATCCCGCCCTTCGCGACGCGGCTTCGCCGCTCCTCAGCGACTGTGTTTGCAG
>CAZVVC010000070.1:0-13290 GCA_964630425.1 uncultured Bifidobacterium sp.
TCTCGGTGACGCGCGAGCGCATCCGCCAGATCGAGGCCAAGGCGCTGCGCAAGCTGAAGCACCCCAGCCGCAGCCGCAAGCTCCGCAGCTTCCTCGACACCTGATCCACGGCTGGATCGGTAGCCGGAAAGGCTGACTTCCCTTCACACGCTCCGTCGTCGGCATGACGGCCGAGTCGAGGGCCCGCCCCGCGCGCCTTACTTCAGTGAGCGGTCGATGACGCCGGCGTCGATCAGCGGCGCCGCGTCGATGCCGTCGGCGTCGAGGATGTGCGCCAGCCGTTCCAGCGCGGCGAGCATCATGGCCTGCTCCCACGGCGGCAGTTTCTCGAACCCGGCCCGGAACCGCTCCTGCATCAGATCAGGGGCGCGCTCCAGCAGCCGGCGGCCGTCGTCGGTGGCGCGCAGCAGCATCTGACGTCTGTCGCGGTCGCCGCGGCGGCGGGTCACCAGCCCCTCGGACACCAGCCGGTCGACGATGTTGGTCACCGTGGCCTGGCCGAACTGCAGGGCGGCGGCGACGACGCTGGGCGTGATCTCGCCGCTGCGCTCGATCTGCTGCAGCACCAGAAGCTGGGACGGCGTCAGGCCGGTGGCCGTCGCCAGCTTGCGGCCGCCCATGTCGGTGGCCCGTAATATGCGGCGAATCGCCCGCAGCGCGTCGTTGGTGACCGTGTTCTCCATGCCCCAGAACTAGCCTTTTTGAAGGGCGCGAGGAAGGCGAATAAACTTCTAAAACCGAAGGATTTATGCTGGCCTTGGGTACCAAGAGACAGATTAATTTTTCTCAATAGGTTGAAATCAAGCCGTATTTGGACTAGGTGTTGTGTCGCGATCGGGGAAGGCGGCTTAGCCTGGTCGAAAAAACAACTTTGGGAGTTGAAGTATTTATAACGCTGATCAACGCGTGCGGCCCGGGGCGGCCGCCGACGGACGCATCGGCGTCCGCGGCGGACCCGTCGAATTGCGGACCCCGGCGCCGGAGGACGGCGCGGCCGTACACCGGCTGATCGCGGCCTGCCCGCCGCTGGATGCCAATTCGCTCTATTGCAACCTGCTGCAGTGCTTCCATTTCCGCGACACCTGCGTGCTGGCGGAACGGGACGGCGAGGCGGTGGGCTGGGTATCCGCCTACCGGCCGCCCGCCGAGCCGGAGCAGGTCTTCGTATGGCAGGTGGCGGTGCATCCGGACGCGCGGGGCCTCGGCCTGGGCGGGCGGATGCTGGCGGAACTGCTCGCCCGTCCGGCGGCGTCCGGCGCGGCGACGCTGACAACCACCATCACCCGCCCCAACGCGGCGTCCTGGGCGCTGTTCCGCGCCTTTGCCCGCCGGGCGGGCGCATCGTTCCAGTCCCGGCCGCTGTTCATCCGCGACCGCCATTTCGAGGGCGCCCACGACACCGAGCACCTCGTTTCCATCGGACCCCTCGGCGTCCGTCCCATTTTAGATACGAAGGAGGAATCATGACCCTCAGGCCCAAGCCCACGCCTTCGAAACCCGACACCGCCATCTACGAGCGCATGGAGTCCAAGGTGCGCAGCTATGCGCGCAGCATGCCGCGGCAGTTCACCCGCGCCGACGGGGTCTGGCTGCACGACGACGCCGGCGGCCGGTACCTGGAGTTCCTGTCCGGCTGCTCGTCGCTGAACTACGGCCACAATCATCCGGTGCTGAAGCAGGCGCTGCTGGACTACATCGCCTCGGACGGCATCGCCCACGGCCTCGACATGCATACCGAGGCCAAGGCCGCGTTCCTCGATGCGCTGGAGACGCTGATCCTGAAGCCGCGCGGCCTGCAGTACCGGGCCATGTTCACCGGCCCGACCGGCACCAACGCGGTGGAAGCCGCCCTGAAGCTGGCCCGCAAGGTCACCGGCCGACAGCATGTGATCGCCTTCACCAACGGCTTCCACGGCATGTCGCTGGGCTCGCTCGCCTGCACCGGCAATGCCGGCAAGCGCGGCGGCGCGGGCGTGCCGCTGACCCATGTGAGCCACGAGCCCTATGACGGCTATTTCGGCGCGGAGGTGGACACCGCCGCGATGCTCGACCAGCGGCTGTCGGACCCGTCCAGCGGCCTCGACGCGCCGGCCGCCATCCTGGTCGAGACGGTGCAGGGCGAGGGCGGCCTCAACGCGGCCTCGCCCGAATGGCTGCGCCGCATCGCCGCGACCGCGCGCCGGCACGGGGCGCTGCTGATCGTCGACGACATCCAGGCCGGCTGCGGCCGCGCGGGCGGCTTCTTCAGCTTCGAGAAGGCCGGCATCGTCCCCGACATCGTCACCCTGGCCAAGTCGCTGTCCGGCATGGGACTGCCCTTCGCCCTGACCCTGCTGCGTCCGGAGCTGGACCAGTGGAGCCCCGGCGAGCACAACGGCACCTTCCGCGGCAACAACCATGCCTTCGTCACCGCGACCGCGGCGCTGAAGCACTTCTGGACCGAGGACCGGCTGGAGGCCGACGCGGCGCGCAAGGGCGACTATCTGGCCCGGCGGCTGGACGCCATGGCGGACGAGCACGGCCTGAGCACGCGCGGGCGCGGCATGATGCGCGGCATCGACGTGGGGTCGGGCGAGGTGGCGGCGGCGATCACCGGTGCGGCGTTCCGCAAGGGTCTGATCATCGAGACCAGCGGCGCCCATGACGAGGTGGTCAAGGTGCTGGCGCCGCTGGTGATCGAGGACGAGCTGCTGGCCGAGGGCCTCGACATCCTGGAGGCATGCGTCGCCGGGGTGCTGTCGCCGTCCATGGCGGCCGAATAGGGAGGGCGTTCCATGCTGATCCGACAACTCGACACCATCCGTGCCTCGCAGCGCAACGTGGTCACGCCGGGCTGGGAAAGCGCCCGGATGCTGCTCAAGGACGAGGGCATGGGCTTCTCGTTCCACATCACCACCATGTATGCCGGCCAGGAACTGCACATGCAGTACAAGAACCACCTGGAGGCCGTGTTCGTGATGGAGGGGAACGGCACCATCGAGGACCTCGCCACCGGGGAGGTCCACGAGCTGCGGCCGGGCACCCTCTATGCCCTGAACCGGCACGACCGGCACGTGGTGCGCCCGCGGACCGACATCGTCACCGCCTGCGTGTTCAATCCGCCGGTGACGGGCCGCGAGGTCCACGACGACGCCGGTTCCTATCCGGCCGAAGCGGCGGCGGGATAGCGGCGCGGGAGCCCTGATCATGCGCGATCCCTATCCTTCCCGCACGGCGCCCGGCGCCGCGCTGCTGCCGCGCGTCGATCCGGTGGTGCACGGGCGCTGGAGCGAGGATGCCCCGCTCGGCGCCGACGACGCGGCGCTGTTCGACCGGCAGGGATTCCTGGTGCTTTCGGGCCTGTTCGGCGCCGAGGAAGTCGCCCTGCTCCAGGCCGAGGCGGCGGCCCTGCTGTCGGATCCGGCGGCGCTCGATCCGGAGACGGTCGTCATGGAGCCGGACGGCGCCGAGATCCGCTCGGTGTTCCGCATCCACGACCAGAACCCGGTATTGGCGCGGCTGGCCGCCGACGACAGGCTGGCCGGGGTCGCCCGCTTCCTGCTGGGCGACGAAGTCTACGTGCACCAGTCGCGGCTGAACTACAAGCCAGGCTTCCACGGCAAGGAGTTCTACTGGCACTCGGATTTCGAGACCTGGCACGTCGAGGACGGCATGCCGCGCATGCGCGCGCTGTCCATGTCGCTCCTGCTGGCGCCGAACACGCCGCACAACGGCCCGCTGATGCTGATCCCCGGTTCGCACAGGACCTATGTGACCTGCGTGGGCGAGACGCCGGCCGACCATTACCGCAGCTCGCTGCGGCGCCAGCGGTTCGGCGTTCCCGACGAGGACACGCTCGCCATGCTGGTCGACGAGCACGGTATCGCCGCGCCGACGGGCGATCCGGGCACGGTGGTCGTGTTCGACTGCAATCTGATGCACGGCTCCAACGGCAACATCACGCCGTGGCCCCGCTCCAACGCGTTCATCGTCTACAACGCGGTGTCGAACCGGCTGGTCGCGCCGTTCGGCGCGCCGGCGCCGCGGCCCGACTTCATCGCCGCGCGCCAGGTCCGTCCGCTGGCCCCGGTTCGCGGTCCGCTCACCGCCGGGCGGCGCTAGGGCATGGCGGGCACCGACGCAGCGGCGTCGCGCAGGGTCCTGCGCAAGGCGATCGCCGCCTCGGCCATCGGCAACGCGACCGAATGGTTCGACTACGGCATCTATGCGTTCGGCGTCGGCTACATCTCGGTGGCGCTGTTCCCGGGCAGCGCGGGCGAGGCGAGCCTGTTCGCGCTGGGCACCTTCGCCATCTCGTTCCTCGTCCGGCCGCTGGGCGGCCTGGTCTGGGGACCGCTGGGCGACCGGTTCGGCCGGCGCTGGGTGCTGGCGCTGACCATCATCCTGATCTCGGCCGCCACCTTCTGCATCGGGCTGATCCCGTCCTATGACGCCATCGGCATGTGGGCGCCGGCGATCCTGATCGTGCTGCGCATGGTCCAGGGCTTCTCCACCGGCGGCGAATATGGCGGCGCCGCGACCTTCATGGCCGAATACGCGCCCGACGAGAAGCGGGGCTTCTGCGGCAGCTTCCTCGAGGTCGGCACGCTGGGCGGCTTCTCGCTGGGCGCGCTGCTGATGCTGGGCTGCTCGCTCGCGCTGGGCGAGGCGGCCATGCACGAATGGGGCTGGCGGCTGCCGTTCCTGCTGGCCGCGCCGCTGGGGCTGACCGGCGTCTATCTCCGTTCCCAGCTCGCGGAGACGCCCGTGTTCCGGGAAGTGGCGGCGGCCGGGGCGCGGCCGCGCGGCATCGGCGGCGAACTGCGGCTGCTGCTGAGCCGTCATCGCCGGCCGCTGTTCGCCCTGGGCGGCCTGGTCGTGGCGCTCAACCTGGTGAACTACACGCTGCTGAGCTACATGCCGACCTATCTGGCGCGGCAGATCGGGCTGTCGCCGGATACCGCGCTGCTGGTGCCCATCATCGGCATGCTGTTCATGATGGCGCTGCTGCCGCTCGCCGGCAGCCTGTCCGACCGGATCGGGCGCAAGCCGGTCTGGCGCTTCTCGCTGATCGGGCTGTTCCTGCTCGCCGTGCCGCTGTTCCATCTCATGGCCGTGTCGCCGCTGGGCGCCGTCGCCGGCTTCGTGCTGCTGGGGCTGCTCTACGTGCCGCAGCTCGCGACCATCTCGGCGACCTTTCCGGCCATGTTCCCGACCCATGTGCGCTTCGCCGGCTTCGCCATCGCCTACAACGTCTCCACGTCGCTGTTCGGCGGCACGGCGCCGGTGGTGAACGCGCTGCTGATCGAGCGGACCGGCGACATCCTGGTGCCCGCCTATCTGATGATGGCGTCCTGCCTCGTCGGCATGGTGGCGCTGCGCTTCGTCGACGAGACGGCCGGCGCGTCGCTGCGCGGCACGCAGGTGCCGGGCCGGGCCGGGCCCGGACGGACGGAGAGAGAGGCCGCCGCCACCGCTTCCGGAGCGCCGACGGGCCGGTGATGCTGAGCGCCGTCCTCTCCGTCCGCAGTCTGCTCCTGTCCGTGTTCCTGCTCGCGGCGGGCAGCGGCTTCATGGCCACCCTGGTCAGCCTGCAGCTGGAGGCGTCCGGCACCTCGCCGCTGCTGATCGGGCCGGTGGCCACCGCCTATTTCGTCGGCCTGACGGTGGGATCGCTGCGGGTCACGCCGGTCATCCAGCGGGTGGGCCACATCCGTGCCTTCGCCGCGTTCGTGTCGCTGTTCTCGGCCAGCACGCTGGCCTATGCGACCTATGAGAACGCGGCGTTCTGGGCCGGGTTGCGGTTCGTCGACGGCTTCTGCATGGCGGGCGTCTTCGTGTGCGTGGAAAGCTGGCTGAACGACCGGGCCGAGGCGCGCTCGCGCGGCACCGTGCTGGCGGCCTACATGGTGGCGCTCTATTCCGGGCAGGCGCTGGGCCAGTTCCTGCTGGCCGTCAGCCACGAGAAGCCGTCCATGCCGTTCATGGCCGCCTCGATCCTGATCTCGCTGGCGGTGCTGCCGGTCGTCCTGACGCGGATGGCCGGCCCGGTCATCGAGAAGCGGCCGGCGCTGGGGCTGAGGTGGCTGTTCGACGCCTCGCCGCTGGGCATGATCGGCGCGGGGGTGACCGGGCTGATGCTGGGGGCGTTCTACGCGCTGGGCGCGGTGCATGCGCGGCGGCTGGGCCTCGATCTGCCGTCGATCGCCGCCTTCATGAGCGCCGTGATCGTCGGCGGCATCCTGCTGCAATGGCCGATCGGCCGGCTGTCGGACCTGCTGGACCGCCGGCGGGTGATCGTCGGCACCTTCGCCGCCGCCGCGCTGGTCTGCGCCGGCATGGCGATGCTGGGCGGGGCGGGCTGGGCGCTGATGCTGCTGGGCGCGGCGTTCGGCGGGCTGACCTTCGCGCTCTATCCGCTGTGCGTGGCGCACACCAACGATCACCTGTCCGCCGAGGACCGGGTGGCGGCGAGCGGCGGGCTGGTGCTGGCCTATTCGGTGGGAGCGGCCGCCGGGCCGGTGCCCGCCTCGGCGGCGATGACCGTGGCCGGGCCGGCCGGGCTCTACGGCTTCATCGGCCTGTGCGCGGCGGGGGGCCTGGCCTTCGCGCTGTGGCGCCAGCGCAGGAGCGCGCCGGTGCCGTCCGCCCGGCAGCAGCCCTACCAGACATTGCCGCGGACGACGCCCATGTCGGCGTCGCTCGATCCCCAGGCGCCGGAAGCCGGGGACGCGGGGTAAGGATCGAGGAGAGAGTCACATGGAAGCGTTGAACGAATTCTGGCTGCTGGTGCGCGGCGTGTGGAACGAGGGGCTGCTCGGCGCGACGGTCGGCCAGATCCTCGTCGCCGTCGGCATCTTCGCCGTGGCCCTCGTCGTCCGGCCGCTGTTCACGCGGCTTGTCCTGAGCAATCTCCAGATGCTCACCAGGCGGACGCGCGGCACGCTGGACGACCTGATGGTGGAGGCGGTCTCGCCGCCGCTGCGGCTGGTGCCGGTGATCCTGGGCCTCTACCTGGCGTTCCGCACGCTCGGCATGGCGCCGCAATATTGGGAGGTGCTCGTCACCATCGTGCGCTCGCTGGTGGCGTTCGCCATCTTCTGGGCGATCTTCCGCGCGATCACGCCGGCCAGCATGATGCTGGAACGGCTGAACGGCATGCTGGGCGAGGCCACGGTGCAGTGGCTGGTGAAGGCGATCAAGGCGATCATCGCCTTCCTGGGCGGCGCGGTGATCCTGCAGATGTGGGGCATCGAGGTCGGCCCGCTGCTGGCAGGCCTCGGCCTTTTCGGCGTCGCCGTCGCGCTGGGCGCCCAGGACCTGTTCAAGAACCTGATCGCCGGCGTGCTGATCCTGGTGGAGAAACGGTTCGCGCCCGGCGAATGGGTGCTGGTCGACGGCGTGGTCGAGGGGACGGTGGAGGCCATCGGCTTCCGCTCGACCTTCATCCGTCGCTTCGACAAGGCGCCGGTCTTCGTGCCGAACGCCAAGCTGTCGGACAACGCGGTGACCAATTTCAGCCGCATGACCCATCGCCGCATCTACTGGAAGGTCGGCGTCCGCTACGGCACCGACGTGGACCAGCTCAGGCGGATCTGCGGCGAGCTGCTGGACTACATCGCCACCAACGACGACTTCGAATATTCGGATCAGGTGTCGACCTTCGTGCATGTGGACGCGTTCGGCGAATCCAGCATCGACATCATGATCTACTGCTTCACCAAGACCACCAACTGGGGCGCATGGCTGAAGGTCAAGGAGGAACTCGCCTGCAAGGTCAAGGAGACGGTCGAGGGCGCCGGGTCCGGTTTCGCGCTGCCGAGCCGGTCGCTCTATCTCGAGCACATTCCCGGCGACGGCCCCGAGCCGTTCGTCCCGCCGGACGGAGGCGGCGCCGCGCGTCCCGCGGTTCGCCAGGCCGCGTAGGCCGGCCGCTACACGCGCCAGAAGCGGGGCGTGAACAGCACGAACACCGTGAACAGCTCGAGGCGTCCCAGCAGCATGCCGGCGCACAGCATCAGCTTGGCGCCGTCCGAGAAGGTGGCGTAGTTGCCCACCGGCCCGGCGATGTCGCCCAGGCCCGGCCCCACGTTCGAGACCGCCGCCGCGCCGCTCGACAGCGCGGTCAGGAAATCGATGCCGGTCAGGGTCAGGCCCATCGCCACCGCGAACATGGTGACGAAGAACAGGAACATGAAGGCGATCACCGAGGTGAGCGTCTCCTCGCTGACGGTGGTGTTGTTCAGCTTGAGCCGCATCACGCCGTGCGGGTTGACCATGCGGAACAGGATACGCCGGATCGCCTGGAACAGCACCTGATAGCGGAAGATCTTGACCGATCCCGTGGTCGAGCCGGTGCAGCCGCCGACGAAATAGAGTGCGAAGAACACCATGGTCGCGCCGGCGCCCCATTGCATATAGTCGGCCGACACGAAGCCCGTCGTGGTGATGGCCGAGACCACGTTGAACACCCCGTGGCGCAGCGCGCCGCCCAGCGAGAAGTGGCTGCCGAAATACAGCCAGGCGCTCATCACCAGCGAGACGGCGGCGCAGAAGATCAGGAACCAGCGGATCTGGTCGTCGAACAGGGACGGGATCGCCCGCAGGCTCATCTTGCGGCTGGTCAGCGCCACATAGACGGTGAAGGGAAGCGCGCCCGCCAGCATGAACACCACCGCGACGGACTCCAGATACACGCTGTCGAAGACCGCGATGGAGTTGTCGTAATTGGCGAAGCCGCCCGTCGCCACCGTCGACAGCGCGTGGCACAGGGCGTCGAGCAGGGTCATGCCGCCCATGAGGTAGGCAAGGGTGCACAGGCTGACCAGCACGCCGAACACGCGCGAGATGGCGAGGGCGAGCTGGCCGGTGCTGGGCAGCAGCTTCTTTTCCTTCTCGGAGGATTCGGTGCGGAATAGCTGCATGCCGCCGACCCGCAGCATGGGCAGCAGCGCCAGCGCCACGACGATGATGCCGACGCCGCCCATGGCGTGCAGCAGCGCGCGCCACAGCAGCAGGCCGGGCGGCATGTGGTCCAGCCCGACGATCACGGTGGCGCCGGTGGTGGTCAGCCCCGACATGGTCTCGAAGAACGCGTCGGCGGGACTGAGCCGCGAGTGCCCGAACATCATGGGAAGCGAGGCGAAGACGCTGACCACGATCCAGGTCAGCACGGTCAGCAGGAACGCCTGGCGCAGCGTCAGTTCGGAACGGGTGTGGCCCCGGTTGCCCAGCCACAGCATGGCGCCCGCGAAGCCGGTGATCACCGCCGAGCCGACGAAGCCGTAGCTTTCGCGCTGCATGTAGGCCAGGTCGACGGCGGCCGGAATCAGCATCACCACCGCCAGGATGCCGAGCAGCATGCCGATGACCTGAAGGATTGGCCTGAAGTCGATCACATCCGTTCCATACGCCGCCTTGGCCCCGGCAGCAAGATGCCCCGGAACGGGAACGGCCCCGCCGGAGCGGGGCCGAGCGTCGTTCGCCGAGGCAGGCGCCTTACTGGGCGGCGGCCTGTTCCCTGGTGCCGGCGATGTCGGCCATCAGGTGGATCGCCTCGGTCTGGCGCGTCGAGATCGAGATGCCGGTGGCGCCCGAATCCGCCCAGGCCGCCCAGTTCTGGCGGATGCGATTCTCGGGGCCGACCAGGTTCTGCTCGTCCACGTACTCGTCCGGCACCGCGGCGGCGGCCTCTTCCTTGCGGCCGGCCAGGAACAACTCCTGGATGCGCTGGGCGGCGTCGCCATAGCCGAACTTCACCATCCGGTCCTTGTGGAAGTTCTTGTCTTTGTGGCCCATGCCGCCCGCATAGAGCGCGATGGTCGGCTTCAGCACGGCGAGGCCCGCCTTGACGTCGTCGGTGATGTGCACGCCGACGCCGGCCTGGATCTCGAAATCCTTGAAGCTCTTGCCGTTCCCGGCCTTGGCGAAGCCTTCCTTCAGCCAGTCGCCGTACAGCTCCATACCGCGCGGGGTCCAGCCCAGCGGCAGCCAGCCGTCGGCGAGCTGGGCGGTCAGCTTCACCATGGTCTCGGTGCCCGAGCCGGTCCAGATCGGGATGTTCGGGTTGGTGTGCAGGATCGACTTCAGCGGCTTGCCGATGCCCATGGCGCCCGGATAGTCGGCGGGCAGCGGCAGCGGCAGCTGCTGGCCGTCATGGGTGACCGGCGCGTCGCGCGCGAACACCTTGCGCATGATGGTGATGTAGTCCTTCATCCAGTGATAGGGCTTGCCCCAGGGGCGGCCGTACCAGCCCTCGACGATCTGCGGGCCGGACATGCCGATGCCGGCGATGAAGCGGTTGCCGCCGGCCAGCGCGTCGACGGTGGCGGCCTGCATGGCGGCCATGGTCGGCGAACGCGCGGCCATCTGCATGATGGCGGTGCCCAGGCGGATGCGTTTGGTGTGGGCGGCGATGTAGGCCAGCGGCGTGACCGCGTCCGAGCCGTAGGCCTCGGCGGTCCAGACCGAGTCGTAGCCCAGTTCCTCGGCCAGCGTGATCTTGTCCATGGGCAGGCTCATGTTCTGGCCGGAATAGCCGATCATCAGGCCCAGCTTGATCTTCTTCATTCTCGTCTCCCTTGAGTCCGCGAAGGCCGCCGCCTCCTTTATCGCGCACGCTAGCGCCTCGCCCCACGGCGCGCAACCAGTGTTACCGGAGAGTAAGGCGCGCCGCGCGCGCCGCCCGGCCGCGCGCACCGATGGACCGGTCCTCCTTCTTTCCCGCAAGCACTCTCTTTTTGGGAGTTACGCGGATAACCGTTCGCGTGTACCGTTACAGTCTTGATTGTTTAACGACAGTCGTCGCTGGCAGTTGTTCTCTGGGGAGGGAAAACCAATGAATCAGCGTCATGGCGCCGTGCGCGCCGTTTCCACACGCCGTCGGATCCTGTTGTCAACGCTGCCTGTCTGGGCGGCGTTCGTCTTTGCGCCGCCGGCACAGGCACAGATCGAGCAGGTCATCGTCCAGGCGCGCGGCGAGGAACAGTCGGTCCGCGACATTCCCGTGGCGATCACCGCCATTGGGCAGGAGCAGCTCGAGAAATTCGCCATCAGCAGCCTCGAGGACGTGGCGCGCGCCACGCCGCAGTTGACCATCGTGCGCGGCGGCTCGGGCAGCGGCACCAGCATCGCGATCCGCGGCATCTTCTCGTCCAATACCTCCATCGGCATCGAGCAGTCGGTGGCGGTGATCCTGGACGGCGTCTATTACCCGCAGGGCCGCGTCATGGACGAGGGGCTGTTCGACGTGTCCCAGGTCGCCGTGCTCAAGGGTCCGCAGGCGCTGTATTTCGGCAAGAACGCCACCGCCGGCGTGGTGTCCGTCACGACCAACGATCCGGGCAGCGAGTTCGAGGCCATGGCCCGCATCGGCTACGAGATCGAGCAGCAGCGGCTGGCCGCCGAGGCGATGATCTCGGTGCCGGTGACCGACAAGTTCGGCATCCGTCTCGCCGTGCGGGGCACCAAGATGTGGGGCGGCTACATGGACAACACCGCCGGTCCGACGAGCTACGCCACCCTGGACGCCGCCACCCTCGTCCCGACGGTGCATCCGAACGGCGCGCCGGCGAACAGCAAATGGCCGGGCGAGGAATCGATCTTCGCGCGCCTGACCCTGAAAGGGACACCCAGCGACAGGTTCACCTACTCGATCAAGGGCTCCTATGCCGACTACCAGATCAGCGACACCCAGGGCAGCGAATTGTGGGCCTGTCCGGCGCTGAACGGCACGCCGCACCAGGTCGATCCGGTTACCGGCGGCCCGGTTCCCAACCCGCTGGCCGAGTGCAAGGGCGACTGGAAGAAGGCGGCGAATCCGATCCCGCCGACCATCGCCTCGACCAATCCGCTGCTGGGCAAGTTCGGCGGCGAGCTGGGCGAAATCTACCGGTCCTACGGCGTCACCGGTAACCTGAAATATTCGCTCGACACCTTCGACGTCAACGCGATCATCAACTATCACCACCAGCAGACCTACTGGGTCGGCGACTTCGACGGCGGCGGCGCCACCGCCATCTTCGCCGACGAGGACAGCCGGTTCCGCAACTTCTCGACCGAGGTGCGCGCCAGCACCCATTTCGACTTCCCGCTCAATGCGATCGTCGGCGTCTACTACCAGAAGACCCACCGCTATTTCTTCCAGGACGTCTACTTCGCCGGCACCGAGAACTCGGCCGCCGCGCGGGCCGAGGACAGGTTCGTCTCCTACAACAAGGTCTCCGAGACCTGGGGCGAGACGATCTCGATCTATGGCGAGCTGAAGTGGGACATCACCGACACCCTGCAACTGACCGGCGGCGCCCGCTATACGCACGAGACCAAGGACTCCTACTACGAGCAGCCCTATGTGAACCCGTTCGTGCAGGGCCTGTTCGTGCAGGGCCGCCTGCCGCTCTCCGGCCTGCATGAGCAGACGTTCAAGGACGGCTCGCCCGAGGTGACCCTGCGCTGGGAGCCGACCAGCAACCTGACGCTCTATGCCGCGTACAAGACCGGCTTCAAGTCGGGCGGCTTCTCGAACAGCGCCATCTACAGCACCCTTACCGTCGACCAGCTCGGCGACATCACCTTCGAGCCCGAGACCGTCGCCGGCTTCGAGGGCGGCGTGAAGGCGTCGCTGTTCGACAACACGCTGAGCCTGGAGTTCGAGGCCTATCACTACAAGTTCAAGGACCTGCAGATCGACTTCTTCAACTCGCCGGCCTTCGCCTACATCACCGAGAATGCCGGCAGCGCCAAGACCGACGGCGTCGAGCTCCAGGCCACCTGGGCGCCCCGCGAGGTCGAAGGGCTGACCGTCAGCGGTTCGCTGGCCTACAACGTCTCGAAATATGGCGACTTCATCGCGCCGTGCTATGCCGGCCAGACCCCGGCCCTGGGCTGCAGCATCTTCGCCGCGGGCCAGGTGCCGAAGCAGCAGCTCGCGGGCGAGACCCGCGCGCTGGCGCCGAAGATTTCCGGCCTCATCGGCTTCGACTACCAGCGGCCGGTGGGCAACGGGCTGATGTTCGGCCTCGGCGCCAACGTGGTGTACAAGAGCAAGTACCGGCTGGGCGCGTTCAACAACCCGGTCGACGTGCAGAAGGGCTTCGCCACCCTCGACGCGGCCCTCCGCTTCGGCAGCGAGAGCGGCAACTGGCAGTTCGCGGTCATCGGCAAGAACCTGTTCGAGAAATACGCGCTGGTCGCGTCGGGCGACACGCCGTCGACCGGCGGCTTCACCGGCACGGCCGCCGGCTTCTCGGCCGACCGGACCGGCACGCCGATCATGCCGCGCACGATCGAGCTCCAGTTCACCTGGCGCTACTG
>CAZVVC010000071.1:0-13256 GCA_964630425.1 uncultured Bifidobacterium sp.
GTTGACCAGCAGGTCGCCGTCGACCGTCTCGAACAGTTCCACCGCCAGCACGCCCATATAGTCGAGCGCGTCGGCGATCTTGGTGGCGATGGTCTGGGCGCGCTGCTCCAGCCGCTCGGAGATCTCGGCGGGCGCGGTGGTGCGGTAGAGGATGTGGTTGCGGTGCTCGTTCTCGACCACCGGATAGAACTGGATGGCGCCCGAGCGGCCGCGCACGCAGACGATGGACAGCTCGCGGGTGAACTCGACGAACGCCTCGACGATGCAGGACTGGCCGAGCATCTCGGCATAGGCCTTGCCCATGTTCCGGCGCTCGCGGATCAGCACCTGGCCCTTGCCGTCATAGCCGCCGCGCTGGGTCTTGAGCACGCAGGGGAAGCCGAGGAGCGGCGCCTCGGCCACCAGGTCCTCGAGCAGCTGGACCGCCGCGAAGGGCGTGGTCGGCACGCCGATGCGGTTCAGGTAGGTCTTCTCGTCCAGCCGGTTCTGCGACGTCTTCAGCGCCAGCAGCGACGGGTGCACCGGCTTGTCCTTGCTGGCGAACAGCACGGTCTGCTGCGGGATGTTCTCGAACTCGTAGGTCATGACGTCCACCTTGTCGGCGAACGCCTTGAGCGCTTCCTCGCGCTTGTAGGGCGCGATGATGGTCTCGTCGGCCACCTGCGAGGCGGGGCTGTCCTCCTCCGGCGTCAGGACGACGGTGCGATAGCCCAGCTTGCGGGCCGCCTGGGCCAGCATCCGCCCGAGCTGGCCGCCCCCGAGGATGCCGATGGTTCCGCCTGGTGCGATGCGCATGGAACGGCTCAGGCCTCGTCGACGGGTTCGAGGGCGACCGAGGCGGTCAGTTGCTCGTGCCACGCCTCGAGCCGGGCGGCGAGCGCCTCGTCCATCAGCGCCACGACGCGGGCGGCGAGCAGGCCGGCGTTCCTGGCGCCGGCCACGCCGATGGCCAGTGTGCCGACCGGAATGCCGCCCGGCATCTGGACGATGGACAGCAGGCTGTCCTGGCCCTTCAGCGCCTTCGATTCCACCGGCACGCCGAACACGGGAAGGATGGTCATGGACGCGGTCATGCCCGGCAGGTGCGCCGCGCCGCCGGCGCCGGCGACGATCGCCTTCAGGCCGCGCGCCCGCGCCGACCTGGCATACTCGACCATGCGGTCCGGCGTGCGGTGCGCCGAGACGATGCGGGTTTCATAGGGCACGCCCAGCTCGGCGAGAATGTCGGCGGCATGTTTCATGGTGGCCCAGTCGGACTGGCTGCCCATGATGATCCCCACCAGCGGCTGATCCGCCATTGCTTTGCCTTCCACCGGAAAAGCGCGGGATTATAGGCGGGAATCCGCCGGGAGCAAGCGGCGGCTCTGCGTCGTCATGCGATGATGTCCGGCGTAAGCTCGCTGCGCACTTTCGCGATCTGGTCCTTCAGGGCCAGTTTCCGCTTCTTCAGCCGCTGCACGCGAATCTGATCCACATGCGCCTGCGCCTGCAGGGCCAAGATCGAGGCGTCCAGATCGCTGTGTTCAATCTCCAACTGGGCCAGCTTGGCTTCCAGCGTCGCTCGATCGATCATCGTTCCGTAAGGCCACAAAAGTTCCCGGTATCATGATAACAGGGGATTGCGGATTTCGGGAGGTTTTCAGTCGCATATGTCCCCTGCTCGCGGTTTCTGGGCATTCTCCGTCGAACTGTACGGCGCAGCCGGCGTCGAGACGGCGTGCCTGGCGCTGCAGGATCGTTTCGGCGCCGACGTGAACCTCGTCCTCTATTGCCTGTGGGCCGGCCGGCCGCTCGGGCGCGGCGACCTCGCCGCTGCCGTCGCGGCCACGGCGGCGATCCGGTCCCGCATCGCCGGGCTGCGCGCCGCGCGGCGGGCGCTGGCCCGGGGCAGCGAGGCGCGCGCCGCCGCCGGACGCGCCGAACTGGCGGCCGAGCGGCAGGAACAGGACATCCTTGAAGGGCTGGCGCCGCGGGGCGCGCGGCGCCCCGATACCGCCGAAGGCAACCTGTCGGCCTATGCCGCGATCCTGGGCGTGGACGAGGGCCGGTTCATCGAGACCGCCCGGCCGCTGCTGGACGCCCTCGGCTGATCCCGCCTATCCGGCCCGCCACCGATGCGCCAGTTGGTTGTCGATGCCGAACAGGTCGAGGATGCGCCCGACCGAATGATCGACGATCTGCTGGACGCTGTCCGGGCGCGGGTAGAAGGCGGGCAGGGGCGGGGCGATGACGGCGCCCATCTCGGTCAGCGCGGCCATGCTGCGCAGGTGGCCCAGATGGAGCGGCGATTCGCGCACCATCAGCACCAGCCTGCGGCGCTCCTTCAGGGTGACGTCGGCCGCGCGGGTCAGCAGGGAGGTGGTGACGCCGGTGGCGATCTCGGACATGGAGCGCACCGAACAGGGGACGACGGCCATGCCGAGGCAGCGGAACGAGCCCGAGGCGATGGCCGCGCCCACATCGGCGGCCGGATAGTGACGGTCGGCCAGCGCGCGCAGGTCGGCCGCCTTGAAGTCGGTCTCGTAGCCCAGGGTCATCTCGGCGGCGCGGGACACCACCAGATGGGACTCGACGCCCGATTCCCTGAGCGCCCGGAGCAGCGTGATCCCGTAGATCACGCCCGAGGCGCCGGTGATTCCGACGATCAACCTTTCAGGGGCGCTGGAGATTGGGGCCTCCGCTCAACTTTAGAATCGTTCTTCCGTGACTCTGCCGCGACTGCCGTGTGTAATATACGGGTTGGTACGTGATGAAGGAGATTTTGATGACCACTGAGGCGCACCTGACCGCACTCGA
This sequence comes from uncultured Bifidobacterium sp., assembly GCA_964630425.1. Lineage (GTDB taxonomy): Bacteria > Pseudomonadota > Alphaproteobacteria > SMXS01 > SMXS01 > RI-34. Next base: position 2,797 of record CAZVVC010000071.1, read on the forward strand.
GTCCAAGCATCATCGTCTCGAAGACGAAATCAGCGGCGAAATGCTTCGCCCCTCGCCGGACCAGACCCGGCTGACCTCCCTCAAGCGCGAAAAACTCCGCATCAAGGAAGAAATGACCCGGCTGCAGCCGTAACCGCCGGCGGCCGTCTCCCGGAGTCGCCCGCGCGATTTCCGGGACGGCCGATGGCGGACCGGCTCGGTCGAAACTACCGGCTCAGTCGAAACTGACGTCCGGCTGGGGCATCTTGCCCAGGTCGACATAGGGCTGCTCGCCCATGCCTGCCGGCATGTCGGGATCGGCGGCGCGCATCTTCTCGAGCCGCGCGGCGGCGGCGCGGATCGCCTCGTCCAGCTCGATCTGGCTGCACAGGCCCAGGGTCACCGGATCCGTGGGCTTCAGGTTGGTCATGTTCCAGTGGGTGCGGTTGCGGATCGAGGCGATGGTCGGCTTGGTGGTGCCGATCAGCTTGCCGATCTGCGCGTCGGTCAGCTCGGGATGATAGCGCACCAGCCACGCGATGGCGTCCGGCCGATCCTGGCGCTTGGAAACGGGGGTGTAGCGCGGGCCCTTGCGCTTCTTGGCCTCGGGAATCACCGGCTGGTTCAGCTTCAGGCGCGTGGCCGGATCGGCCTCCACGCGGGCGATTTCCTCGCGGGTGAGCTGACCATTGCCGATGGGGTCGAGGCCGACGATGTTCTGCGCCACCTCGCCATCCGCGATGCCCTGCACTTCGAGCTCGTGCAGGCCGCAGAAATCGGCGATCTGACGGAAAGTCAGCTTCGTGTTGTCGACGAGCCAGACGGCCGTGGCCTTCGGCATCAACGGTAGGGTCATCAATAGTCTCCTGTGCGCCGCATCGGCGCCGACGGATAAAGTCAATGCTCGGATGTCGCCCCTATATAGGCCGGAGGGCGTCCGAATGAAAGATTTGTCTGGATCGCCGCGGCGTCCGGGCCTAGTCGACGGACAGGATGATCTTGCCGATATGGGCGCTGGATTCGATGCGGCGATGCGCGTCGGCGGCGCTGGCGAGCGGCATGACCGAATCGATCACCGGCGCGATGCGCCCGCTCTCGAACAGCGGCCAGACGTTGTCATGGACGCCGCGCACGACGCTGCCCTTCTGCGCCGGGGTGCGGGTGCGCAGGGTCGAGCCGGTGACGGTCAGGCGCTTCAGCATGATCTGCAGGATCGGGATCTCGGCCTTGGTGCCGCCCAGCGTGGCGATGCTGACGTGCCGGCCCTCCAGCCGCATGATCGACAGGTCGCGGGTCAGGTAGTCGCCGCCCACCATGTCGAGCACCACGTCGACGCCGTCGCCGGTCTCGGCCTTGATGACCTCCACATAGTCCTCGGTCCGGTAATTGATGGCGCACTTCGCGCCCAGCGCCTCGCAGGCCTCGCACTTCTCGGGCGTGCCAGCGGTGGCGTAGACCTCGGCGCCCAGCGCCGCGGCCAGCGCCACGGCGGCGGTGCCGATGCCCGACGAGCCGCCATGCACCAGCAGGCGCTCGCCCTGCTGCAAGCGGCCGCGCTCGAACACGTTGGTCCAGACCGTGCAGAACGTCTCCATGATCGCCGCGCCCTGCTCGAAGCTGTAACCCTTCGGCAGCGGCAGCGCCTGGACGGCGGGCACCGCGCAATAGGTGGCGTAGCCGCCGCCCGCCAGCAAGGCGCACACCCGGTCGCCGACCGCGAAGCCGGTCACGCCCTCGCCGAGCGCCGCCACCTCGCCCGCGCATTCCAGGCCCATGATCTCGGACGAGCCCTTGGGCGGCGGATAATGGCCCTCGCGCTGCACCGCGTCGGCCCGGTTCACGCCCGCCGCGCGCACGCGTACGAGGATTTCGCCCGCCTTCGGCGCCTCGACCGGCACGTCCTGCAACATCATGTTCTCGGGGCCGCCGAACCTGGCGAGGACGATGGCGGGCGCGGTCTTGGGCAGGTCGGACATGCTGGCGTTCCCCGTTTTCGAATGGAGCCGTTTCTGGAGTAGAGTCGGGGCACCTTACCAATGGTGAACAGGAGGACAAGGTGGATTTGGACGACCTGCCCCGCCCGCGCCCGGACGGCGCCGCCGCCGGACTCGCCCGGGAATCGCTCGACAACCTGTCGATTTATGAACTGAAGGAACGGATCGGCCTCCTCGAGGCGGAGGTCCAGCGAACCCGCAAGGTCATGGAATCAAAGGAGTCCAGCCAGTCCGCGGCGGCAAAGCTGTTCAAATGAGCGGCGGCGGAAAATCCGCTTCCGTTAATCCGGCGTTAAGGTTCGCCGCTCTATGGTAGGCACTGTCGGATCGGCATTACCCCTCCCTTGGCCGGTCTGATGACTCCCCCAGACTTGGCCGCGAGCATTGCTGGCGGCCTTTTTTTATGGCTCGCGGAGTTCGCGCTCGCCGCCCCATGACCCGAGAGGGCCGTCGCGAAGCCCGGGTCATGTGACGCGCGGCATCCCGCCCTTCGAGACGCGGCTTCGCCGCCCTCAGGGCTCTCGGTGTTGGGGATAGACGGCCCTCTCTCTTGATGGCGGGCGCGCAGCAGCCGGCAAGCACATCCCCGCATCTAACCCGCGGCCACCCCACCACCGAGAGGGCTGAGGAGGCCCGAAGGGCCGTCGCGAAGCCCGGGTCACGTGACGCGCGGCATCCCGCCCTTCGAGACGCGGCTTCGCCGCCCTCAGGGCTCTCGGTGTTGGGGGTAGACGGCTCTCTCTCCTTGATGGCCTTTTGAATTGGCCGCGATGGAGCAGCGGGGGCTTTTTAGCGGCTGGCGAGCACATCCCCGCATCTAACCCGCGGCCACCCACCACCGAGAGGACTGAGGAGGCCCGCAGGGCCGTCGCGAAGCCCGGGCCGCGTGAGGCGCGGCATCCCGCCCTTCGAGACGCGGCTTCGCCGCTCCTCAGGGCTCCCGGTGTTGGGCAAGTGTGAACTCGGATCACCGCATACGGCAGCGACAGTTCGGCTACAGCGCCTCGCCCTTCAGCAGGCGGGGGAGAGTGCCGACGGTGCCGCGGGCGTGTTCCATGAAGAACTGCTTGAGCGGTGGGAGGCGGTCGATCACGGCGAGGCCGGCGTCGCGGGCGAGGCGTATCGGGGCGATGTCGTTGGTGAACAGGGCGTTGAGGCTGTCGGTCACCGCGGCGAGCGTCAGCGTGTCGATGCGCCGCCAGCGGTCGTAGCGTTCCAGCAGGAGGGGCGAGCCGATGTCGAGGCCCAGCCGGGCCTGGTCGACCACCAGCTCGGCCAGCGCCGCCACGTCGCGCCAGCCCAGGTTGAGCCCCTGGCCGGCGATGGGATGGATGCCGTGCGCCGCGTCGCCGACCAGCGCCAGCCGGTCGCCGAAGACCCGTTCGGCCACGTGCACCGCATAGGGATAGGAGAAGCGCGGCCCGACGGCCCTGACCTCGCCCAGGAACCCTTCGGTGCGCTTCATGATCTCGGCGTTGAATCCTGCCTCGTCCAGCGCCAGCAGGGCCTTCGCCACGTGATGCTTCTCGCTCCACACCAGCGACGAGCGCCGGCCGGTGAGCGGCAGCACCGCGAACGGGCCGGCGGGCAGGAACCGCTCGTGGGCGATGCCGCCATGATCCTTCTCGTGCTCGATGGTGGTGACGATGCCGGTTTCGGCATAGTCGTGGCCGATCGTCCTGATGCCGGCGGCCTCGCGCAGGGGCGATTTGCGCCCGTCCGCCGCCACCACCAGCGCCGCGCGCAGCGGCCCGTGGCCGGCAAGGCGCGCCTCGACGCCGCCGGGACCCGCCTCCATGCCCTCGACCGCCGCCGGATATTGCAGCTTCACGCTGCCCAGGTCCTGGAGCGCGCGCAGGAGGCCGAGCCGGATGTGCCGGTTCTCGACCAGATAGCCGAACGGCGCGCTGCCCAGCGCCCGGTGGTCGAAATTGAGGAACACCGGGGCGGCGCCGTCGGTGACCCTGATGTCGAGGATGGGCTGGGCGTGGGCTTCCATGTGCGGCCATATGCCGATCGCCTCGAACATGCGCCAGGCGGTGTAGGCGATGGCGGTCACCCGGCCGTCGAAGCCCGGATCGACCGTCGCGTCCAGGCTGGCGCGCTCGGCCACGGTCACCTCCAGCCCCGCGCCGCCCAGCGCCGCGGCGAGGGTAAGCCCGGCCAGGCCGCCGCCGACGATCAGCACGTCGGTGCGGGGAGGGGCGGAGGAAGTGGCGGCCGTCATCATCAGATCACCATGACGGGCGCGGCGATAGGTTGTCCAGCCCCATGAACCGCCCGGAATTTGTCTAAATTATAGCCATTGCAAATATGTTGCCTATTTTATAGTCATACCGCGCGGCGGGCGGGACGGCGCCGCGCGCCGCCCACGGGCAACGATAATTCATATTTATCAGTGGTTTAGAAATAAATTCCCGATCTGGCACGGTTCTTGATTCTACGGTGGCAGAAGGGAGACGGGCGTCTCGCGTTCGAACCCTCCTTTCCAAAGAAAATTGGATCCACGAGGCAAAGGACGATCCCATGAAATTGATCATTGCGATCATCAAACCGTCGAAGCTGCAGGAGGTGCGCGAGGCACTCACCGAGCTCGACGTGGCGGGGATGACCGTCAGCGAGGTCAAGGGATTCGGGCGGCAGAAGGGCCACACCGAAATCTATCGCGGCGCCGAGTACGACGTCAGCTTCCTGCCGAAGCTGAAGCTGGAGCTGGTCGTTCCCGCGGAAAAAACCGAAGCGGTGATCGAGGCCGTCATGGCCGCCGCCAAGACCGGCAATATCGGCGACGGCAAGCTGTTCGTCATCCCGGTGGAATACGCCGCCCGCATCCGGACCGGCGAAACCGGCCCGAGCGCCGTCTAGAACAAGATCAGGGAGAACCCATCCTATGAAGACGAGACAGACCCTTCTCGCAGCCGCCGGCCTTGCCGCCGCCGCCTGCGCGACCGCCGCGCCGGCCTTTGCCCAGGACGCGCCGCCGACCCTGAACTCGGGCGACACCGCCTGGATGCTGACCTCGACCGCGCTGGTCCTGTTCATGACCATCCCGGGCCTCGCGCTGTTCTATGCCGGCATGGTCCGCAAGAAGAACATCCTCGCCACCGCCATGCAGAGCTTCGCCATCTGCTGCGTCATGTCCATCGTCTGGATGGTCGCCGGCTATTCCATCGCCTTCGGCGACGGCGGCGGGCTGAACGCCTTCTGGGGCGGCCTGGACAAGGCGTTCCTGAACCACCTGACCCTGGAGTCGCTGACCGCGGCGGTCCCTGAAAGCGTGTTCGTCACCTTCCAGATGACCTTCGCCATCATCACCCCGGCGCTGATCACCGGCGCGTTCGCCGACCGCATGAAGTTCTCGTCCATGCTGGTGTTCATGATCCTGTGGAGCCTGATCGTCTATGCGCCGGTCGCCCACTGGGTGTGGGGCGGCGGCTTCCTGGGCGGCGAGGGCGTGCTCGACTATGCGGGCGGCACCGTGGTGCACATCAACGCGGGCGTCGCCGGCCTGGTGGCCTGTATCGTCCTCGGCAAGCGCTATGGCTACCGCCAGGAGAACATGGCCCCCTACAACCTGACCTTCGCCCTGATCGGCGCCTCGATGCTGTGGGTGGGCTGGTTCGGCTTCAACGCGGGTTCGGCCGTCGCCGCCGACTTCCGCGCCGGCATGGCCATGCTGGCCACGCAGGTCGCCACCGCCGCCGCCGCCATCGCGTGGATGCTGGCCGAGTGGATCGTGCACAAGAAGCCCAGCGTGCTCGGCATCATCTCGGGCGCCGTCGGCGGCCTGGTGGCCATCACCCCGGCGGCCGGCTTCGTCGACCCGATGGGCGCCCTGTTCATCGGCCTCGCCTCGGGCGTGCTCTGCTTCTTCGCGGCCACCAGCCTCAAGAAGGCGCTGGGCTATGACGACAGCCTGGACGTGTGGGGCGTGCACGGCGTCGGCGGCATCGTCGGCGCGGTGCTGACCGGCGTCTTCGCCGTCGAGGCCATCGGCGGCACGGCCGGCAGCCTCGGCCAGGTGATCACGCAGATCGAGGGCATCGGCGCCACCATCCTGTGGAGCGGCGTGATGACCTTCATCCTGCTGAAGCTGATCGACATCGTCATGGGCATCCGCGTCACCAAGGAACAGGAGGTGGAAGGCCTGGACATCAGCCTGCACGGCGAGTCCATCCAGTAAGACCACGGCAGGCCCGCCCGCCCCGCCCCGCGCCGGGGCGGCGGGCCCGCCGGACCCCGTTTCCAACCGGCTCTCCCGGCCGGTCTCTCCCACCGGACCTGCCCAGAACGTCATCGTTCCGGGCAGGTCCGGCCCGTTTTTTAGGCAATCGCATCCCCGCCGCCGCTTTGCGGCACGAAGGCCGCGACGCGCCAACCGGCTGATGTTCCTCGATGATTCCCGCCATGCCGCCGCTTGGCACGGTTCTTGTTCCTGTTCTGCCGTGAATGCGGTCGGCGTGCCTGCGTTTAGACCGCCGGGAGAGGGAAAAGGGAGAGCTGGAATGGAAACGTCCGATCGGGCGGCCGACGTGTTTTTCGTGCTGATGGGCGCGATCCTGGTGTTCGCCATGCACGCGGGTTTCGCGTTCCTGGAAGTCGGCACGGTCCGCAAGAAGAATCAGGTCAATGCCCTGATGAAGATCCTGGTCGATTTCGCGGTGTCGACCGTCGCCTATTTTTTCGTCGGCTACGGGATCGCCTATGGCGTGAGCTTCCTGCACGGCGCGCAGGTGATCTCCGGCGCCGTTCCCGGCGCCGGCTATGCCGCCAGCGGGTTCGACCTGGTGAAGTTCTTCTTCCTGCTGACCTTCGCGGCGGCGATCCCCGCGATCATCTCGGGCGGCATCGCCGAGCGCGCCCGGTTCACCCCGCAGCTCCTCGCCACGGCGGTCGTAGTCGGCGTGGCCTATCCGTTCTTCGAAGGCATGGCGTGGAACGGCAACCACGGCTTCCAGACCTTCATGGAGGCGACCTTCGGCGCCAGGTTCAACGACTTCGCCGGCTCCATCGTCGTTCACGCCTTCGGCGGCTGGCTCGCCCTGGGCGCCGTATTGATGCTGGGCGCGCGGCATGGCCGCTACCGCAAGGACGGCGCGGTGGTGGGCATTCCGCCCTCCAACATCCCGTTCCTGGCGCTGGGCTCATGGCTGCTGTGCATCGGCTGGTTCGGCTTCAACGTCATGAGCGCCCAGAGCGCCGCGGCGGTCAACGGCCTCGTCGCCATCAACTCGCTGATGGCCATGGCCGGCGGCATCCTGGCCTCGTGGCTGGTGGGACGGAACGATCCCGGCTTCACCCACAACGGCGCGCTGGCCGGGCTGGTCGCGGTCTGCGCCGGCTCGAACGTGATGCATCCGCTGGGATCGCTGGTGGTGGGCGCGGTGGCCGGCGGCCTGTTCGTCTACGCCTTCACCTGGTGCCAGAACAAATGGAAGATCGACGACGTGCTGGGCGTCTGGCCGCTGCACGGCCTGTGCGGGTTGTGGGGCGGCATCGCCTGCGGCGTCTTCGGCACGCAAGCCCTCGGCGGGCTGGGCGGCGTGTCGTTCACGGGCCAGCTCGTCGGCAGCCTGATCGGCGCGGGCTTCGCCTTCGCCTGCGGCCTGGCGATCTATGGCGGGCTGCGCCTGACGCTGGGCATCCGCCTCGGCCAGGAGCAGGAGTTCCGCGGCGCCGACCTGTCTCTCCACTCCATCGGCGCGACCCCCGAGGAGGACGTCAGCGGACGATAGTCACGGATTTGCCGCGCGGGAGCGGAGGTCGGCCCTTGTCGGGATTCCCGGCGACCGGTACAGTACGGCGCGTTTCGTTTTTGTTCCGGTGCCGTTTGCTCAACCCGACCTTCAAGAACCTGCCCGCGCACACGTGGACCCAGCTCCGCGCCCTGCTGGACGGCGTGCCCGCCGGGCGCAACGCCCCGCTCGACCTGACCATCGGCGAGCCCAGGCATCCCATGCCGGCCTTCGTGACCGAGGTGCTGGAGGCGAACAGCGCCGGCTATGCCAAATACCCGCCGATCCAGGGCACGCCGGCGTGGCAGCAGGCCGTCGCCGGCTGGCTGGAGCGCCGCTACGGCCTGGAGGGCGTCGACCCGGACCGGCACGTGCTGCCGGTGGCGGGCACCCGCGAGGGTCTCTATTCCATCGCGTTCGTGGCCGTGCCGCCGCACAAGGCGGGCCAGCGGCCGGCGGTGCTGATGCCCAACCCGTTCTATCAGTGCTATGCCGCCGCCGCGCTGTCCGCCGGCGCCGATCCCCTTTACCTGCCGGCCACCGCCGAGACCGGCTTCCTGCCGGACTTCGCCTCGGTCGACGAGGCGACGCTTGCCCGCACCGCGCTGATCTATCTGTGCACGCCCGCCAACCCGCAGGGGACCGTGGCGGATCAGGCCTATTTCGACGCGCTGATCGGCCTGTGCCGGCGGCACGACATCACCCTGGTGGCCGACGAGTGCTACGGCGAGATCTATGTGGACGCGCCGCCGGTCGGCGCCCTCGAGGCGTGCCGCTCCATGACCCGGCGCGGCCTTGGCGATCCGGCCGATCCCTATGCCAACGTGCTGAGCTTCCAGTCGCTGTCGAAGCGGTCCAACGTGCCGGGCCTGCGCTCGGGCTTCGTCGCCGGCGACCCGCGCCTGATCGCCGCCTATCGCGAGCTGCGCTCCTATGGCGGCGCGCCGTCGCCGCTGCCGGTTTATGCGGCCGCCGCCGCGGCCTGGAGCGACGAGGCCCATGTGGAGGAGAACCGGGTGCTCTATCGCGCCAAGTTCGACGCCGCCGACCGCATCCTGGAAGGCCGCTTCGGCACCTACCGGCCGGGCGGCGGCTTCTATCTTTGGCTGGACGTGGGCGACGGCGAGGCGGCGGCGCGCGCCCTGTGGGAAAAGGCCGGCGTGCGCGTGCTGCCGGGAGCATATTTGGCGCGGCCCGACGCTTCGGGCTATAATCCCGGGGCGGCCTATATCCGGGTCGCGCTGGTGAATTCGCTGGAGGTTACGGAACTGGCATTGCAGAGCATCCGCGACACGCTGGACGGGGCGGCACGCTGATGGCCGCGACCGGCTCGGCCGCCACCAGGCGATCCTTCCTGCCCGCCGGGCTCGTCGCCTTCATGCGGCGGCGGCTGATCGAGCTGGGCGGGCTGCTGGTGATCGCCGTCGCCGTCGCCTTCGCGGCGGCGCTGTTCAGCTACGACATCGCCGACCCCAGCAGCGACACCAGCATCCAGGGCCAGGCGCTGATGACCGGCAACTGGCTGGGCACGCCCGGCGCGTGGCTCGCCAACCTGCTCTATCAGTGGGTCGGCATCGCCGGCTATGTGTTCCCGCTGGCCATGATGGGCTGGGGCTGGCGCATCATGACCCATCAGGGGCTGCGCTCGATCTGGTTCTACCTGGCGCTGCTGCCGCTGTGCGTTGTGCTGGCCGCCTGCGCCGCGACGGCCATCGCGCCCGACCTGCAATGGCCGGTCAAGGACGGGCCGGGGCCGGGCGGCGTGGCCGGCTGGCTGCTCTATGACCGGGCGCTGCGGCCCTATCTTCCGTCGCTGATGCCCGTGCTGCTGCCGGGCCTGCTGCTGCTCGCCGGCGCGCTGATGCTGCTGCTGCCGGCCATGGGATTCAGCATCCGCCACTGGCGGACGGTCGGCCGCGCCCTTTACGCGCCCGTCGGCTTCATGCTGCGCCGGCGCGAGGCGGGCGGCGAGAAGCCGGCCCGGCGCGTGTCCGAGCCGGCGCGCGAGGACAACGCGCGCGAGGACAGGCCGCGCCGCGCCCGCGAGCGCATCGCGCCGGTGCTGGACGCGCTGCGCCCCGCGCCGCCGTCCGGGCGCGAGGCCCACGAGGACGAAGCGCCGCGCGAGAAGAAGCCGCTGGTCTCGCGCGAGCCCAGGAAGGCCCGCGAGGGCAGGCGCGCCACCGAGGAGAAACAGCCCGCGCTGGAGTTCGAGCCGGGCGCGTCCTCGTTCATCCTGCCGCATCTGTCGCTGCTCGAGGAGCCGCCGCCCGAAAGCAAGACCAGCCGCGTGAACGAGGAGGCGCTGGAGCAGAACGCCCGGCTGCTGGAGGCCGTGCTGGACGATTTCGGCGTCCAGGGACGCATCACCCAGGTCCGGCCCGGCCCGGTGGTGACGCTCTACGAGCTGGAGCCCGCGCCGGGCACCAAGTCGTCCCGCGTCATCGGCCTCGCCGACGACATCGCCCGCTCCATGAGCGCCATCTCGGCCCGCGTCGCGGTGGTGCCGGGGCGCAACGCCATCGGCATCGAGCTGCCCAACAGCAACCGCGAGACCGTGCTGCTGCGCGAGCTGCTGGGCGACGTCTCCTACGAGAAGACCAAGACCCGGCTGCCGCTGGCGCTGGGCAAGGACATCGGCGGCGCGCCCGTCGTCGCGGACCTGGCGGCCATGCCGCACCTGCTGATCGCCGGCACCACCGGCTCGGGCAAGTCGGTCGCCATCAACACCATGATCCTGTCGCTGCTCTAC
>CAZVVC010000072.1:0-13224 GCA_964630425.1 uncultured Bifidobacterium sp.
GCCGTCACCCCGCTGAAGAACGGGGCAACGGCTGAGCATGGGTAACCGTGAGAGGCAGGCCCCTCTTACAGCGCCTTCAGCTTCTCGACGGTCTGGATCAGCACCTCGGCCTGGCGGATGGACGCGAGGTCGATCAGCTTGCCGTCGAGCGCCACGGCGCCGCGACCGTCCTTCTTGGCCTGCTCCATGGCTTCCAGGATGCGGCGGGCCTTGGTCACCTCGGCCTCGGACGGGCTGAACAGTTCGTTGGCCAGGGTCACCTGCGACGGGTGGATCGCCCACTTGCCCTCGCAGCCCAGCACGCCGGACCGGTTGGCCTGGGCGCGGAAGCCATCGGGGTCCGAGAAGTCGCCGAACGGGCCGTCGACCGGGCGCAGGCCGTGCGAGCGGGCCGCGACCACCATGCGGACGATGGCGTAGTGCCACATGTCGCCCCAATAGGTATCGCGCTTGCCGGCCTCGTCCGGATTGGACAGGACAACGTAGTCCGGGTGCGGGCCGCCGATCTGGGTGGTGCGCATCTTCATGGAGGCGGCGAAGTCGGCGACGCCGAAATGCAGCGACTCGTTGCGCTTCGAGGCGGCGGCGATGGCGTCGATGTTCATCAGGCCGCGGGAGGTCTCGATGATCAGCTCGAAGCCGACGCGCTTCTTGCGGCCCTTGGCGGCCTCGATCTGGGTGCACAGCAGGTCGAGGGCATAGACGTCCTCGGGCACGTCGACCTTGGGCAGCATGATCAGGTCGAGACGGTCGCCGGCGTTCTCCAGCAGGTCGACCACGTCACGGTACATGTAGTGGGTGTCGGTGGCGTTGATGCGCACGGACACCGTCTTGCGGCCCCAGTCCAGGTCGTTGATCGCCTCGATCACCAGCTTGCGGGCGCGGTCCTTGTCGTCGGGCGCGACCGCGTCTTCCAGGTCGAGGAACACCACGTCGGCGTCGGACTGGGCCGCTTTCTCGAGGAACCGGGAGTTGGAACCGGGCACGGCCAGCTCGCTGCGGTTGATACGCGCGGGAGCCTGTTCGACGGGATGGATGGACATGGTCGCCTCTTCCTTGCTGGGCTGCTGATTTTCCCGGGCACGCTATCCACCGTGTCCGGCCGAGTCAATCGAGCCAGCCGACTTTCCCGTCATTCGTGTCCGGTTCTGGCCCGTCCGGTTTTAGTCTGCCCGGTTCTGGCGAGGGGATGGCCGGCCTGCACCAGCGCCTGGAGCCGCTCCTCCAGCACATGGGTGTAGATCTGGGTGGTGCTGATGTCGGCATGGCCCAGCATCTGCTGGACCGAGCGGAGATCGGCGCCGTTGTTCAGCAGGTGGCTGGCGAAGGCATGGCGCAGCACGTGCGGGCTGACCCGCGCGGGATCGATGCCCGCCTCGACGGCGAGTTCGTCCAGAAGCTGGAAGAACCGCATGCGGGTGAGATGCCCCGCCTTCCCCCGCGACGGGAACAGGAACGGCGCGCCGCGCGGTCCCGACAGTTCGAGGAAGACGCCGCGCACCGCCATGTAATCGGCCAGCGCCGCGCGGGCGGGCGGGCTCAGCGGCACCATGCGCTCGCGCCCGCCCTTGCCCTTGACCAGCAGCACCCTGGGATCGCCGCGCGCTACCGCGACGGGCAGGCCCACCAGCTCGGAAACGCGCAGGCCCGTGGCGTAGATCACCTCCAGCAGCGCCACCAGCCGCACATGCCGGGCGGCGTCGACGGGCGCATCCTCGGCCGCGGCGCGGGCCTGCGCCGCCTGCATCAGGTCATCGACTTCCGCCACGCTCAGGATCTTGGGCAGGGAGCGGCCGCGCCTCGGCCCTTCGAGCGAGACGGCCGGGTCGTCGGCGCGTATCCCGTCGGCATGGAGGAAGCGGTAGAACTGCTTGAGCGCCGAAAGCCGGCGCGCGGCGGTGCGCGCGGCCAATCCCGCGCCTTCGAGCCGCGCCAGATAGGCGCGGATGACTTCGGTGTCCGCGCCCCGCAACCCGCCGCGCTTTCCCGCGAAATCGCGGAAATCGGACAGGTCGCGGCGATAGGCCTCCAGCGTGTTCAGCGCCGCGCCGCGCTCGGCCGCCATCATCTCGAGGAAGGCTTCGATCAGATAGGGATCGTCGGCCATCGCCATCCGTCACAATCCGGCGGCGACCAGCGCCTCGAGCCCGACGGCGCGCGCGTCCCGATCCAGCCGGACCTTGACGAGCGCCCTGATCACGTCGCCGAGGACCGCCGGATTGACCGACGCCGGCCCGCCGTCGCCGATGGCGACCAGCGACAGCATCACCGTCTCGCCCAGCCGGCCGGCATCGCCCGCGGCGGTGAGCCCGCGCCAGACGGGCAGCGGCGGGGTGACGCCCCCGGCGGCTTCGGCGCCGTCATAAAGGCCGGTCCAGAACGATGCCGGCGCCGGATGGCCGAGCGCCTCCAGCACGGCCATCAGCAGCGCGCCCCGGCGCGACCGGTCGGCGCCGTCCAGATCGGCCTGGCCCTGCCACCAGGCATCGAGCGCCTGTTCGTCGAACGCCTGGTCCGGGTCGGCGACCACCAGCAGCGGCCACAGCGCGCCGAGCATGGACGCGGCCTGGGCATCGCCGCCCTCGGCCTGCGCCCGCAGCCGCGCCGCCCAGTCCCTCGCGGCCTCGATCTCCCCGGCGGCCAGCAGCGCGCGGACCACGTCCGGCGCGCCCGCCAGCAGCTCGGCCGGCATGGCGAGTGCGTCGGGTGCCGAAGGCACATCGGCTTCCGGCAAGGGCTGGCCATCGGGAGTCGGCGCCGTCTCCGTTTCGGCCGGCGCGGCGCGAGGCGGTTCGACGGCGGCGAGCAGCGAGGCGGCCGCCTCCGCGTTGACGCGGGCCGCCAGCAGGTAGGTGCCGTCGGCCTTCGCCCGCGCCCAGGCGGCGCGCAGGATGGCCAGCCTCGCCGCCGGGTCGGGCGCCCGCAGGGCCGCCTGATAGAGCAGCGCGTTGCCCCGTCCGCCGGGCTGCGCGGCCGCCGCCGTCACGGGGTCGGCGAGGTCGGGCGCGTTGAGCGTCACGCTGGCATAGGACGCGGCCAGGTCCCGCGCGCCGATGGCGCCGGCCCGCGCCGCGCGTTCCGCCGCCTCGAGCTTGATGTCGCCCGGCAGGTCCCGGTCCTTGGCGACGGCGACGAGCACCATCGGCCCGGCCCCTTCCAGCGTCACGGGCGATATCTCGCCGCCCACCGCCTTCAGCATCACCAGCCGCAGCGGCGTGAGCGGCCTGTCGTTCTGCAAGGCGAGCGCGCCGCGCGCCTCCGCCGGCTGGCCCAGCGCCGCGAGCAGCGCGAAGAAGTCGGCGTCGTCCATGCCGGTCTCGCGGAGCAGGTCGGCGGTGAAGCCGGCGCCCGCCGCGTCGCCCTGCAACTGCTTGCAGTAGGCGACCATGGGCAGCCACGAATCCTCCTCGCTGCGCTGGTTGGCGGCCAGCGCCTCGTCGCAGGCGGCCTGCCCGTCGCCGGACAGCAGCAGCGCATCCGTGCGCGCATGGGTCAGGCGGGAATCCGAGATCTTCTCGGGCACCCGGCGGAACAGGTCGGCCACCTCGCCGCCATAGCCGGCGGTGGCCAGACGGTCGATGCGCGCCCCGAACACGTCATAGACGTTCTTCGACGCGCCCTGCGGCACCTGCGCCTCGCTGAGCAGCAGGCGCTCGGCCAGCGAACGCATGGCGGGCGAACCCTTGCCGATGGGCATGCGCGGCAGCAGCGCGACCAGCGCGCGGCGGTCGCTTCCCTCCCACATACTGCGCGGAAAGCCGCCATTGGCCTCGGTGAGGATGCCGGGCGACGAGGGATCGAGCGTGTCCAGTCCCTGCTGGTGGATGCCCTGGGCCGGCAGCGCCGCGTCGTCGTCCGGCGCCGGGCCGCCGAGCGGCGCCTGCTCCACGGCCGGCGGCTCGGGCGCCGCCGGCTGGGCGGGCTGGTCGGGCATGACGGTCGGATCGAACTGGGCCCAGGCGGCCGGCGCCGTCAGGAGCAGCGCGGCCGCGGCGGCGGAAAGTCCGCGCCGGCTACTTCTGCAACGCTTCATTGGGCAGGTCTTTTTCCACCTCGGCCTGCGGCGCCGGCGGATCCCAGAATTGCAGGAAGACGACACCTGCGATGCCCACCACGATGAGAATGACGAGAGCGATGACGATGGTGCGGAGCTTGTTCAAGAGCGGCTCTCTCCCTTTCTTGCCTGCATGGCTGATTTCCGAGGCGAATGCATATAACATACGCCAAAACGAGATGCATTGAAGCACATGGACACCGTTAACGACGAGCCCGGGGACGACGTTCCACCGCCGATCCAGCTTGAAAAATCGATCGTTCTGGTCGGCCTGATGGGCGCCGGCAAGACCACGGTCGGCCGCCGCCTGGCCAAACGCCTGGGCGTGCCCTTCGTCGACGCCGACGCGGAAATCGAAAAGGCCGCGGGCTGTTCGATCAAGGATATCTTCGAATGTTACGGCGAGGCCGCGTTCCGCGAGGGCGAGCGCCGGGTGATCTGCCGGCTGATGGCGGGGCCGCCCCAGGTGGTGGCGACCGGCGGCGGCGCGTTCATGAACGCCGAGACCCGGCAGCGGGTGAAGGAAGCAGGCATCTCGGTCTGGCTGAAGGCCGACATCAAGACCCTGGTCGCCCGCGTCGGCAAGCGCGACACCCGGCCGCTGCTGTCGAAGGGCGATCCCGAGACGATCCTGCGAGACCTGGCGGAGAAGCGGAATCCGTTCTATGCCGAGGCCGACATCCATGTAGAAAGCCGCGACGGTCCCCACGAGCAGGTGGTCGAGGCCGTCGTCGAGGCGCTCAAGAACCGGCGGGCCGCGTAAGATGATCCATGACACCGTGACAGTCGGCCTGGGCGACAGGTCTTACGACATCGTCGTGGGCGCCGGCCTGCTCGCGACGGCGGGCGCGCTGATCGGCCCGGCGCTGAAGCGCCCGAGGACCTTCATCGTCACCGATTCCAACGTGGCGCCGCTCCATCTGGAGACGCTGCGCGGCGCGCTTGCCGCCGCCGGGATCGAGAGCGGCTTCCACGTGCTGCCGGCGGGCGAGAAGACCAAGAGCTTCCATCACCTGGAGGCGCTGATCGGCGCCATGCTCGACGCCAGGCTGGAGCGGCGCGACCGGGTGATCGCGCTGGGCGGCGGCGTCATCGGCGACCTGACCGGCTTCGCCGCCAGCATCCTGCGCCGCGGCATCGGCTTCATCCAGGTGCCGACCACGCTGCTGTCCCAGGTCGACAGCTCGGTGGGCGGCAAGACCGGCATCAACACCCGCCACGGCAAGAACCTGGTCGGCACCTTCCACCAGCCCAGCCTGGTCCTGGCCGACACGGCGGTGCTCGACACGCTGCCCCGCCGCGAGCTGGGCGCCGGCTATGCCGAGGTGCTGAAATACGGCCTGATCCGCGACGTGGCGTTCTTCGACTGGCTGGAGGAGAACGGCGCCGGGGTGATGGCGGGCGAGCCGGACGCGCGCGCCTATGCCATCGCCACCAGTTGCCGCGCCAAGGCCGCGGTGGTGGCCGCCGACGAGTTCGAGACCGGCGACCGCGCCCTGCTGAACCTGGGCCACACCTTCGGCCATGCCCTCGAGGCCGAGACCGGCTATTCGGACCGTCTGCTTCACGGCGAGGGCGTGGCCATCGGCATGGTGCTGGCCTTCGAGCTGTCGGCCCGGCTGGGCCTGTGCGACCGGCAGGCGCCCGTCCTGGTGCGCAGCCACCTGCGCCGTCTCGGCCTGCCCGCCACGCCCGCCGACATTCCCGGCGCGCGCATGGACGCCCGCACGCTGATCGCGCACATGGCCCAGGATAAAAAGGTCAAGGATGGCCGGATCACCTTCGTGCTGGCCCGCGGCATCGGGCAAGCGTTCCTGACCAGCGACGTGGAGACCGCCGCCGTCGAGGAGATGCTGACCGACGCGTTGCAGGCCGCCTGACCGGCCATGTCGACGGCCGCGACCCTCACCGTTCTGGCCATCGTCCTGCTGGTGCTGCTGTCGGCCTGTTTCTCCGCCGCCGAGACCGCGATGAACGCCGCGTCGCGTCGGCGCATCCAGAAGCTGGCGCGCGACGGCAACCCGCGCGCCCAGTGCGTCGAGAGGCTGCAGCGCAACACCGAGCGGCTGGCCGGCGCCGTCCTGCTGGGCGACACGCTGGCCATCATCATGGCGACGGCGCTGGCGACCGGGCTGTGCACGGTGTTCTGGGGGCCTTACGCCCTGCTGATCGCCGCGCCGGTCGTCGCCGTGCTGATGATCCTGGTCGCCGAGGTCCTGCCGAAGACGCTGGTGGTCCGCAACGCCGAACGCGCCGCGCTGGCGCTGGCGCCGCCCATGGAGGTGCTCGTGCGCGTGCTGTCGCCGATCACGGTGCTGTGCCAGAAGCTGGTGCGCGGCGTGCTGCGGCTGCTGGGCATGAGCATCGCGGCGGGCCGGCCGGTGCTGGCGGTGCACGAGGTGGTGCGCGGCGCCCTCGGCCAGCAGGACCGCAGCGGCATCGTCAAGCCGCATCGGGACATGCTGGGCAGCATCCTCGACCTGGACGAACTCGAGGTGTCCGAGGTGATGGTCCACCGCCGCAACATGCGCATGATCGACGCCGCCATCGGCGCCGACGCGATCATCGCCGAGATCGTGGCGAGCCCGTACACCCGCATCCCGGTCTGGCGCGACAACCCCGAGAACATCGTCGGCATCCTGCACGCCAAGAACGTGCTGCGCGCCATGAGCCGGCAGACGGCGAGGCCGGACATGGCGCAGATCGAGGCGATGCTGCTGCCGCCCTGGTTCGTGCCCGAGACCGCCACCCTGCGCGAGCAGCTCGATGCGTTCCGCGAACGCCGTTCGCATTTCGCCATCGTCATCGACGAGTACGGCGTGCTGAAGGGCCTGGTGACGCTGGAGGACATCCTGGAGGAGATCGTCGGCGACATCGCCGACGAGCACGACGTGGCGCGCAGCGCCATCCGCCCGCAATCGGACGGCAGGGTGATCGTCGAGGGCACCACCTCGATCCGCGACCTGAACCGCGCCCTGGACTGGGAACTGTCCGACGAGCACGCCACCACCGTCGCCGGCTATGTGATCCACGAGGCGCAGACCATTCCGGAGGCGGGGCAGGCGTTCAAGTTCCACGGCTTCAAGTTCGAGGTGATGCAGAAGCGGCGCAACCAACTCGCCCTGCTTCGCATCACGCCGCCCGCGCCCGTGGAGACCGACCTCCCATGATCGCCGAGGTGTTCTCCATCATCGCGCCGGTGTTCCTGATCTCGGCGCTGGGCTTCGCCTGGGCCAAGATGGAGCAGCCGTTCGACACGCTGCTGGTGACGGTGCTGCTGACCAACGTCACCTCGCCCTGCCTGATCTTCAGCCGGGTCGCGCCGCTGACCGAGCCGGTCTCGACCTTCGGCGCCATCGCCGGGCTGGCGATCCTGTCCATCGCTATCTTCGCCGTGACCGGCTATGCCGTCTCGAAGGCGCTCGGGCTGCCCGTCACCGCCAGCGTGGCGCCGATCATGTTCCCCAACACCGGCAACATGGGGCTGGCGCTGTGCCTGTTCGCGTTCGGCGAGGTGGGCGTGGGCCTGGGCATCGGCTTCTTCATCGTCACTGCCACGCTGCAATTCACCCTGGCGCCGTTCATCGCCTCGGGCCGCTTCTCGCTGCGCCAGATGGTGCGCGCGCCGGTGATCTATGCCTCGGCCGCCGCGCTGGTCTTCCTGATCGGCGGCATCCCCCTGCCCGACTGGCTCTACAATACCACCAAGCTGCTGGGCGACATCTCCATTCCCATGATGCTCATCACCCTCGGCGTGTCGCTGGCGCGGCTGAAGGTCGTCGCGCTGCGCAACAGCCTGATCGTCGCGGCGCTGCGGCTGGGCATCGGGTTCCTGACCGGCGCCGGGCTGGTCTGGGCCTTCGGCATGACCGGCGCGGCGGCGGGCGTCGTCATCGTCATGTGCGCCATGCCGGCCGCCGTGTTCAACTACCTGTTCGCCGCCCGCTACGGCGACCATGCCGACGAGGTGGCGGGAACGGTCATCCTGTCCACCGCCCTGTCCTTCGTCACGCTGCCGTTGCTGATGGCCTATGTGCTGCGGTCGTAACGGCTGTGACCACGACAAATAAAATCGACGTTACCGGCGAAATTTGTATCCGCACGGTCATCTGCCCGCTAACATCCCGCACGGGCGGAACGGGGAGCCGACCCACGCATCCGTAAACGAGGAGAGATCGATTGGGACGCTACCGCGACTTCTGGCCCATATACCTTGGCGCTCACTGTGGCTTCTGGACGCAGCGCATCCATCTCGTCGCGTCCACGGTCGGGGCCATGGGCAGCTTCAGCGCCATCGCCCTCGGCGAGCCGCTGCTGATGCCGGCGGGTATCCTGATCGCGGTCGCCATGGCGTTCTCGAGCCACTACCTGATCGAGGGCAATCACCCCACCATCGCGCAGAACCCGCTGTGGAGCGCCGTCGGCGACGTCCACATGTGCTTCCTGCTGGTGACCGGCCGCCTGCCCGCCGAGATGAAGCGGCTGGGCTTCGAACGGCCTGAGACCGAGCGCCTGGTGTTCCTGCGCGCCAAGGACTGAAGGCTTCCAGGTCGGCGGTGACGACGCCCTTCCACGGCCGGCGGCGCGTGCAAGGTCTTGTCCGCAGCAGCATCCGTTCCCATAATAGCCAAAATAGCCATTCTGGGTATCCGCACGATGAAAGTCACATCGACCGAATTCAAGAACAGCGTGGGCCGCTTCCAGGATGCGGCCATGCGGCAGCCGGTTGAAATCACGAAGAACGGCCGGACGCATACGGTCCTGATCTCGGCCGAGTACTACGACCTGCTGACCCACGGCCGCATCGTCCGCCGCATCGAGGACATCGACCAGGAAACGCTGAATGCCATCGCCGCGGCGGAGGTTCCCCCCGAATATGCCTATCTCGACGCGGAACTGGGGCTGAACGAGGGGGAATAGCCCGCGATGGTGCTTCCTACGCCGCACCCGGGCCTCGTCGTTTCCTATGCCTATCTCTGGTCCGACGAGGCACGCCGCGGCCGTGACGAGGGTGTGAAGGACCGGCCCTGCGCCATCGTCGTCGCGCGGCGCCTGGCGGAGGGAAAGGTCATCGTGACGGTCGTCCCCGTCACCCACTCTCCGCCGTCCAATCCGGACGCCGCCATCGAGATGCCTCCAGCCCTCAAGGCGCATCTCGGGCTGGATGGGGAACGCTCCTGGATCATCCTGAGCGAATACAACGAGTTCCTATGGCCCGGCCCAGATCTGCGTCCCACCGCCAGGAACGGCGGCTTCGTCTACGGCGTCCTGCCGCCGAGCTTCTTCCTGCGGATGCGCGAGCGCCTGCTGACTCTCGCCGGTCAGCGGCGAGTGCGGCAGGTTCGCCGGAGTTGACGAAGCACGCGCGACAATGGGGTGCAGCCTCTGGCCACTCCATGATTGCCAGACACCAACCGACGATCCGCTTCCCCATGAAAGCGCCTATCCCCGTTTCACGTCCCCCGGCGCGCTGATGTCCAGCGACAGGGCGTGCACCGGCCCGGCCAGTTCCTCGGCGAGGATGCCGTAGACCAGCCGCTGGCGGGCGACGCGCATCATGCCGGCGAACTTCTCGGACGTGACCGCCACGTGGAAATGGGTCTCGCCCTCCGGACGGGCGCCACTGTGGCCCTTGTGCTTGTACGACTCGTCGACGACCTCCAGCACGGTCGGCGCCAGTGCCTCGGTCAATTTCGTCCTGATCCGATCCGCCACGCTCATTCTTTCCGCCTCGCCCTTTCCAACCCGGTTGGCCGCCACCATAATCCGGTGATGACCGACGCGCATCCCCATAGCGGCATCTCCGGCGACGGGGCGGGCGAGCGCCTCTGCGACTGGCCCGGCTGCGAGCACCATGCCGCGCACCGCGCTCCCCGGGCGCGCGACCGGCTGGACGACTATTACTGGTTCTGCCTGGACCACGCGCGCGAGTACAACAGGTCCTGGGACTACTTCGCCGGCATGGAGCACAACGAGTATGAAAGCCTGATCCGCTCCAGCGCCACCTGGGACCGGCCCACATGGCCGCTGGGCGCGCGCGGCGGCGACCGGAGCGCGTGGCCGTTCTGGGCGGCGAACGAGGCGATCGGCGCCTTCGCCGACGCGCCCGATCCGGGGGCGCGGCCGTTGCAGACGCCGCGCGGCATGGCGGCCGTCTCGCGGCTGAAACGCCAGGACCGGCAAGCCCTGGCGACGCTGGAACTGCCGGAGACAGCGTCGTTGCAAGACATCAAGAAACGCTTTAAGCAGTTGGTGAAGCGATACCATCCGGACGCCGCGGGCCCGGCCGCCAAGCCCAGCCGCGCCATCGAAGAGCGTCTCCGTAACGTGATACAGGCCTATTCCCATCTGGTGGACAGCGGCCTGTACAAGGATAGTGTGGAAGAAAGTCGATGACGTCCGAGAACAACATGCCCGGCCATAACGGGATGCCCGACACGAAGGTCTCCGTCCGCGAGGTGTTCGGCCTGGACACGGACATGACCGTGCCCGCCTTCTCCAGCGGCAACGAATACGTGCCGCCGCGCGACGATGCCTATCTGTTCGACCACGACACGACCATGGTCATCCTGGCCGGGTTCGCCTTCAACCGGCGCGTGATGGTCCAGGGCTATCACGGCACCGGCAAGTCGACCCACATCGAGCAGGTCGCCTCGCGCCTCAACTGGCCGTGCGTGCGCGTCAACCTGGACAGCCACATCAGCCGCATCGACCTGATCGGCAAGGACGCCATCGTGCTAAAGGACGGCAAGCAGATCACCGAGTTCCGCGAGGGCATCCTGCCCTGGGCGATCCAGAACCCGGTCGCCCTGGTGTTCGACGAGTACGACGCCGGCCGCCCGGACGTGATGTTCGTCATCCAGCGCGTGCTGGAGGTGGAAGGCCGCCTGACCCTGCTGGACCAGAACAAGGTGATCCACCCGCACCCGTCGTTCCGCCTGTTCTCGACCACCAACACCATCGGCCTGGGCGACACCACCGGCCTCTATCACGGCACCCAGCAGATCAACCAGGGCCAGATGGACCGCTGGAACATCGTCACCACCCTGAACTATCTGGAGCACGACGCCGAGGTGCGCATCGTGCTGGCCAAGGCGCCGTCCTACAACACGGCCGAGGGCCGCGACATCGTCAACAAGATGGTGCGCATCGCCGACCTGACCCGCGCCGGCTTCATGGCCGGCGACCTGTCGACCGTCATGTCGCCGCGCACGGTCATCACCTGGGCCCAGAACAACGAGATCTTCAAGGACCTCGCCTTCTCGTTCCGCGTGTCGTTCCTCAACAAATGCGACGAACTGGAACGGCCGCTGGTCGCCGAATACTACCAGCGGGTGTTCGGCTTCGAGCTGCCGGAATCCGCGGTGGCGCAGGCCGCCAACGCGGCCAAGAAGGTCGTCAACGCCTAGGGGTTCCCGATGGCCGCTCCAGAAAGCCCGATCGAGCCGTTCAAGCGGGCCGTCGTCGGCGCGGCGCGCGCCATATCCGAGGACCGCGAGCTGGACCTCACCTTCAGCGCGCAGAACGCCCCCGGCCCCGGACGCCTGCCGACGCCGTCGCGCGACCTGACGGCGCGCGACGCGGCGCTGGTGCGCGGCGCGGCCGACGCCATCGCGCTCAGGATCAAGCATCACGACCGCAACCTGCATTCGACCCTGCTGCCGGTGGGCAGCACGGCGCGCGCCATCTTCGACGCCGCCGAGCAGGCGCGCATCGAGGCCATCGGCACCAAGACCATGGACGGCGTCGCCCACAATCTCGAGGCGGCGCTGGCCGAACGCTCGCGGATCAAGGGCTATGACCAGATCAGGACCACCGACGACGTGCCGCTGGCCGACGTGGTGGGCTTCATGGTGCGCGAGCGCCTGACCGGCGCGGTCCCGCCCGAGGGCGCGCGCGAGATGGTCGACCTGCTGCGCGGCATGATCGAGGCGAAGGCGGGCAAGGACCTGGACGAGCTGGACGGCTCGTTCGAGGACCAGAAGCGCTTCGCCCGCATCACCCGGCAGATCATCGCCGACCTGGACCTGGGCGACGAGCTGGGCGACGACCGCGAGCAGGATGCCGAGGGCGAGGAGCAGACCGAGTCCCAGCAGATGCAGAAGGACGGGGACGGCGACAACTCCGAGGATTCCAGCCCCGACGGCAAATCCGTGTCCGATGTGGAGATGCGCGAGCAGCTCACCGACGACGAGTCCGCCGAGACCGTCACCATCGAGACCGAGCAGCAGACCGACGGCGAACAGGGCGACCAGGAGAACCAGGGCGAGGCGCCCTATCGCCCCGAATATGGCCGGAACGACAAGCGCGAGCGCGCCTATGTCACCTTCACCGAGGAGTTCGACGAGGTCATCGCCGCCGAGGACCTGGCCGACGCCGAGGAGCTGCACCGGCTGCGCACCCAGCTCGACCGCCAGCTCGACGCGTTGCAGGGGGCCGTCGCCAAGCTGGCCAACCGCTTGCAGCGTCGGCTGATGGCGCAGCAGAACCGGTCGTGGGAGTTCGACATCGAGGAAGGCATCCTCGACACCTCGCGCCTGCCGCGCATCATCATCGACCCGTATTATCCGCTGTCCTTCAAGCGCGAGAAGGACACCGACTTCCGTGACACGGTGGTGACGCTCCTGCTCGACAATTCCGGCTCCATGCGCGGCCGGCCCATCACCATCGCGGCGATCTGCGCCGACATCCTGGCGCGCACCCTGGAGCGGTGCCACGTGAAGGTCGAGATCCTGGGCTTCACCACCCGTGCCTGGAAAGGCGGCGCCTCGCGCGAGAAGTGGCTGGCGAACGGCAAGCCCGCCAATCCCGGCCGCCTCAACGACCTGCGCCACGTGGTCTACAAGAACGCCGACGCGCCGTGGCGCCGGGCGCGCAAGAATCTGGGCCTGATGCTGAAGGAAGGCCTGCTGAAGGAGAACATCGACGGCGAGGCGCTGCTGTGGGCGCACAACCGCCTGCTCGCCCGTTCGGAGAACCGCCGCGTGCTGATGGTGATCTCGGACGGCGCGCCGGTCGACGACTGCACCCTGTCGGCCAATCCGGCCAACTATCTGGAGCAGCACCTGCGCCACGTGGTGAACTGGATCGAGACCAAGTCGTCGGTGGAGCTGATCGCCATCGGCATCGGCCACGACGTGACCCGCTACTACAAGCGCGCGGTGACCATC
>CAZVVC010000073.1:0-13111 GCA_964630425.1 uncultured Bifidobacterium sp.
CGTTCGGAGCGCCGCGGCTCACCGCGTGCTCGATCAGCCAGCTCTCTTGCCCCTCGCCCCACGCCCAGACCGACGTCTCCAGCCGGTCGCCCTGCACGTCGGTGAACGAGGTCAGCACCAGCCCGTCCGTGGGCACGGTACCGACCGGCCAGACTTCTCTTCGGTCATAGAGCCGCTGCCAGTCGGGGGCCTCGCCCCGCTCCTCCCAGGTCTCGGCGAGTACGGTGTTGCGGAACACCTTGTGCGCCTCATCCGAGACCTGCGCCGCCTCCCAGCCGCGGGCGATGCGCGCCCAGCGGAGCCAGCCCACGGGCGAGTAGAGCGCCGAGAGATGGAAGCCGATGGTGTCCGGGTCGGTGGCGTTGGCTGTCGCCAGCCATTCGCCATTGGCCAGCATGGCGCTCTTGTGATGCTCGGCGATCGGGGTGTCACAGCCCTCGCAGACATAGGCGACGGTCTCGGGGCGGCCCTTCTCCCAGCGCAGCCGCTCGAACTTGAGCCACTGCATGGTCCCGCAATGGGGACACGGCACGTGGTAGCGCCGCTGGTCGGACGCCTCGAACTCGCGCTCGATGCGCGAGCGGCCCCGGATGGTGGGGGTCGAGACCAGGAACACCTTGCGGCGGTGGGCGAAGGTGAGCGAACGCATCTCGGCCAAGGTGACCGGATCGCCCTCCTCGTCCGCCGACGCCGGATAGGCGTCGACCTCGTCGAGGAACAGGTAGCGCGCCGGCGTGGAGCGCAGACCAACCGCCGAGTTGGCGCCGGTCATGATCAGGATGCCGCCGGCGAACTCCTTCGAGAGCATGGTGTTGCCGGCATCGCGCGAGCGGGCGGGCTTGACCCGGCCGCGCAGGGCCGCGCTCTCCTCGATCAGCGGATCGATGCGCTGGCGCGAGTTGCGCTTGGCGAGCTCGACCGTGGGCTGGACCGCCAGCATGGGACCGGGGGCCTGATGGATGACGTAGCCGATCCAGTTGTTGCCGGCCTCGGTGGCGCCCACCTGCGCCGCCTTCATGAACACCACGCGCTGCGCCGGATGGCGCGACGAGAGCGCGTCCATGATCTCGCGCATGTAGGGCGTGCGGCTGGTGCGGTAGCGGCCCGGCTCGGCGGAGGCGCGGTTGCCCAGCATGCGGTGGCGGTCGGACCATTGGGAGACGGTCAGGTCCGCGTCCGGGCGCAGTCCCGCGCCCCAGCTGCCGAGCACGTCCTGCAGCCCTTCATAGGCCTCGCCGGTCGCACCGGTCGCACCGGTCGCACCGGTCGCACCGGTCGCACCGGTCGCGCCGGACATGGCTGTGACCTCAGCGGAACTCGGGTCGGATCTCGGCGAGTTCTGAGAGGTGAAGACGGACATGCTGCTCCAGGGCGTTCTGCATGGCGGCGACATCGACGCCCAGCTCGGCCGCCATCAGGGCTGCCGCGCGGGCGGGCCAGTTGACCCAGGCATCCCGCTCCTCGCGGGCCAGCCGGAAGACCGTGGCGGTGACCCGCGCCCGGTCGATCATCTCTCCCTTCAGCTTCTGCAGCCGCAGCCGGCGCTCCTGCGCCTTCAGCACCTCGTTGGCGGTTCGCGCCTGCAGGAAGGTGGTGCCGCCGCTGGCCAGCGTGCCCAGACCGTTCTCGCGCAGCGTCTCGCCGACCGAAGACAGCGCTGCCTCGGGTACCGGCTTCATCTTCTCGCGCTGCTTCGACGGATCGGTGCCGGCCTGGCGGCGGGCGTCACTGGCGGCTGCATCAATCGACCCATCTCCATGCAGGACCAGCCGCCCCGACGCCTTGGCCTTTTGCACCGCGCCCCGCGACAGTCCGACACGGGCCGCATACTCCCGCTCGCTCATGCCCTGCACGGCGTTCCTCCGATTGTTCCGAACCTGCCTGCTGATTGAGTTGATAAGCCCCGCCATCAGAGCGAATGGTTCAGCAGCCCGCCAGTGCGGGCTCGGCCTGGTAGAAGGGGCGCGGTGGTCGCGCTCCTCTACCAGGAGGTTCCCATGAACAAGCTTACCGACACCCAACTCGTCATCCTCGGCGCCGCCGCCCGGCGTGACAGCCATCACGTCCTGCCGCTGCCCGAGACCCTGAAGGGCGGCGCCGCTCACAAGGTGGTGGGCGCGCTGCTCTCGCGCGGGCTGATCCAAGAGGTCCCTGCCCAACCGACGACGGAGCATGTCTGGCGCACCGGAGAGGATGGCCAGCGCATCCTGCTGCGCATCACCGACGCGGGCCTTGCCGCCATCGGCATCGAACCGGCTGGCGCCGCGCCCACGGCCCGCACGCCGCGCGAGGGCACCAAGCAGGCGGCGCTGATCGCCATGCTGCGCGCGCCCGAGGGCGCGACCATCGCCGAGGTGGTTGCCGCCACCGGCTGGCAGCAGCACACGGTGCGCGGCGCCATCGCCGGGGCTTTGAAGAAGAAGCTCGGCCTCGAGGTCGTCTCCGAGAAGGTCGAAGGCCGCGGCCGGGTCTACCGGATCGCCTGATCGCTGCTTCACGTGCCGATGCCGCCGCCCTCCGGGGCGGCGGTACTCAGTGCTTCGAACAACCGCCGAAGGGCGAAGGAGCGGACGATGCTCAGCACCGTGAAGACCGCACCCATGGTCAGGTTCTGGCTCAGCGTCGGGTGCAGGCCGAACAGCGGCAAGATTGCCAGCTGACCGAGCACCGCGGCCCCATATCCCACGATCACGTTGACCAGCGCCTCGGCCAGCGACATCCCCCTCGACTGCTTCATGCCCGCTCCGCAGCGCCGAGACGCTCGCTCCTGATCCTGGAGAATGTCGTCCCCTCTCCGTCGAGGATGGCCTCCCTCCCCGTCTCCGCCTGCCAGCGCTCGATCGCCACGTCCACATAAGCGGGACTGATCTCCATCGCAAAGACACGCCGGCCATTGGCCTCGCCCGCCATGATCTGCGAGCCCGATCCGGAGAACGGCTCATAGCAGACCCCGCCCCGCTCGACGTGCTGGCGCATCGGGATGCCGAAGGCCTCCAGCGGCTTGGGTGTCGGGTGGTCCGGTCGCTCCACCTTGGCGAAGCTCGGCATCTCCCAGGTCGAGGAGAGCGTATTGTCCGCGACCTTGGGCGGGCGGTTGCCCCTGATCCAGCCCATGAAGCAGGGCTCGTGCTTCCACAGGTAGTGGGACCTCGTCAGCACGCCCCGGTCCTTCACCCAGATGATCTGCTGGTGCACGAACGCCCCTGCCCGCTCCCAGCAGGCCTCCAGCATCGCCTGGCGCCTTGAGGCGTGCCAGCAGTACCAGGCGGCATCCTCCGTGATCGCCTCGGCCACCGCCGCCGCGATGAAGCCGTCATAGAGCTCGGCGCCCTGGCTGCTGTCGTCCCAGGTCACGCCGTAGCTGCTCGACCAGTCCTTGTTGCGGGTGGGATGGTTGGAGCCGTCATAGTCGACCAGATACGGTGGATCGGTCGCGAACAGTACCGCCCGCTCCCCGTTCATCAGCCGGCGCACGTCCTCATGGCTCGTGCTATCGCCGCAGAGCAGCCGGTGGTCGCCCAGCAGCCACAGATCCCCGGTACGCGACGCCGGGTTGCGTGGTGGTTCCGGGATCACCACCGGGGCCGTGCCCTCGCCCTCGTCCGCGGCATAGGCCAGCAGCGCATCGAGCTCGCCATCGGAGAAGCCGGTCAGCGACAGATCGACGTCGGCGGCCAGCAGGTCGCGCAGCTCGGCCGACAGCAGCGCCTCGTCCCACGTGCCCAGCTCGGTCAGCTTGTTGTCGGCAATCCGGTACGCCCGGCGCTGCGGCTCGCTCAGGTGCCCCAGCACGATCACCGGCGCCTCGGTCAGACCCAGCTGCCGCGCCGCCAGGACGCGCCCATGACCGGCGATCAGCTCCCCGTCGTCGGCCACCAGGCACGGCACGGTCCAGCCGAACTCCGCCATGCTGGCAGCGATGCGTGCAACCTGCTCGTCGCCGTGCTGCTTGGCGTTGCGGGCATAGGGCATCAGGCGATCGAGTGGCCATGCCTCGATCGCCTCAGGGGCAAAGCTGAGGGTCATTGTCGGTCTCGCGATGGAGTGGATCCGGTAGATACCGGCGTGGATACTTGGCTGGACCCAGAAGTGGACTCCAGGTGGATCCCTGGCTTCCACGAGGTATCCACCCCGGAAGCGGTTCAAGCCTTTGATATACGTGCAGTTTTAGATTCGGCGTCCGCTCACTGGACCCCGGGTGGCTTCCCAAAAAACACGGCTGTCAGTGGCGTTATGTTGGGCGTAAGCTCTCCGCTAGGGGTACCCTCCAAGGAGGACCCTGAAATCAATGGCTTAGCGGGAGTGATACTATGGGGTATGGCTGGCTGAGCCGTTGGTCTCGCAGTCATCCACCGTGCTTGAAGGCTACCACGATCCTGTTGCAGATGTAAATGCCGGTAATAGTGCAACGCATTGGAGTTACTGCGTATTCAGTCCCGTGGCGAAGATGTTGAGCGCGGTCCGCACTCCGCTATCGATGACGCTTCTCTACCCGTCCGCTGTTGGCGCTGTTCTCTGCCGCCAGTGAACGCCAGCGATCGAAGCGCAGGGACGTCAGTGCTCCTTCGGCAATGCCTGCCCGGACAGCGCAGCCTGGCTCAACGCCGTGCGCACAGTCGGAGAACCGGCAGTTCTGCGATGCGAGGACGAAGTCGTCGAATACTTCCGATATCCCGGCAGCGGCATCCGTCAGCTCCAGCTCGCGCATGCCCGGCGTGTCCAGCAGCCAGCCGCCGCCAGCAAGCCGGTGCATCTCACGGACGGTGGTGGTGTGGCGCCCCGTATCGTCGCCGGCCCTGATCGTCTGGGTGGCGATGCTGTCAGAGCCTCGCAGTGTGTTGACCAGCGTGGACTTGCCGACACCGGATGATCCCAGCAGCGCAACCGTCTCTCCCCTGCCGCACCGCTGTGCGAGCCTGGCGACACTGGCAGGATCGCGGCCATTGACCGCCTCGACGCTCAGTCCCGGCCGGAGAGCCCGTGCCGCCGCCGCGAAGGTCTCGGGCGTGTCCGTCAGGTCGGTCTTGGTCAGAACCACAACCGGGGTCACGCCGACCTCCCGCGCCAGCACCAGATAGCGCTCCAGCCGAGCGACACTGAAGTCCTGGTTGCACGAGGCGACGATGAACAGCGTGTCGACATTGGCGGCGATCATCTGGTCCTTGCGCGGATCGCCCGGTGCGCGCCGCTTGAACAGGTTGATCCGTCGAAGGACGCGGACAGGCGTGTCGTCATCGACAAGCAGCCAGTCGCCGACTGTCGGATGATCGTCCGAGGGCTGGGCGCCTGGAATATAGGGCGTGATGAGACGCTCTCCCCCGGCGCCCGCGACAGCGATCTTGCCCCGGTGGACGGCCATCACCCGCACGGGGTGGCATCGCCGGGCTTCCTCGTCGGTCACCTGCTCACTGAACCAGGTTCTCCAGCCGAGGTCATCCAAAGTCTGGTTGGTCGCTGTCATGGGCGGGCGAAGCAACTTTCTGTTCGAGCGGCCAATCGGTCGTACCGTTGCGGGCGCGCCTGGTATCTCTCCAGGCATGCGGGACCGGTGAACGCAAGGCGCTCCGGCTGCGACGGGAATGCAATGAGTGACTGGGACATGCGCCTGACGCACCAACCCAGCGTTCTTTGTTTGTATCAGATTCTTGTTGCAGATGTCAATCCGCACTGCTCATGCAACGCACTGGATTCACTGCGCATTCAGCTGAACAGCGATCTTGCCCAAGGCGTTCTGCCAGCGCCGCCACGCTGTCGTCCGGTCGCAGCCCAGTTCACCCATAATCCGCTTCCATGGAACGCGGGCCGCACGCGACCAGATCAGCTTGCGCTCGGCCTCCTCCACCCAAAGCGCCCAGTCGAAGGTCTGCTCCAGCCGGGAGATGGCAGCGGGCGATGGCGTGAACCGCATGGGCTCTGGCTCCATGGCGGCGATCTCCTGCCGCGTGTGGACGATCGCTGGCCAGGTGTTGAAGTAGCCGCGCACGCGCACGGGCGGCAGCAGGCGCAGGGTCTGGAAGGCCTCGGCGAAGTGGGCAGCTACAGCGTCGGTGGTCCAGGTTGGCTCAGCCATGGCCAGCCCCCTTCCTCGGGCCGTAGAGCTTCTCCGCCAGCTTCAGGACCAGCTCCCTCTCTGCCCAACTGAGGCGCTCGTCATCAACCGAGACGGCCAGCAGGCCGAGCTCCTGCCAGCCATCGCGCTTGACCTGCTCTGCGTCGCGGCGATCGCCGCCATAGCCTCGGGGGTACAGCCTCATGCGGGCGCCCCATCCAGAGGGCCAGCCAATGTAATTAAGGCCCACGTGTTAGGGACGTATGGGACGCAACGGGACGCACTTTCCCTAAAGTCGTATCCCGCGCGCGCACGCACACAATAAGGAGATATGAAACAAGCGTCCCGATGCGTCCCTGCGTCCCACCTAGTCATGGTTGATCCCCGACCGGGCGGGATCGAATGCCAGAGCTAATCCCCGATATATCCTGGTGCGGCTCCCTCCGCTCAAACGGTCTGGCCGGAAACCCCTCTTGGTCAGCGCGTCACCGAACGAGCGCTTGGACCCTGGCTCTTCACCGCCTCTGGCTGCAAACTCCTGCCAGCTGGCGAACAGCTTCGCGATGGGATCCCACTTGCCCTGGCCTGTTTCACATTCCTGCTCGATCCACTGCCCAAGGATGTCCTGGTCCTCGAAGTATCCACGGGTTGCGTCCGCCACCACATCCGGTTGCCGCAGACCTTCCGTTTGCCAAAGAAGGCAGCCTTCGATTGCCCAACGCATGATCTGTGGCCACTCGGACCGGAGTTTCTGGTCGAGCTCCTTGTCAGGCACCCGGGGCACGCACGTGAACGGGATGATGTTGAAGCGGCGCCGGGCTGCATCGTCGACGTTCTTGAGTACGGGCTTGTGGTTCCCGACGATGAGCAGCTTGAACGCCGGGATGTAGGTGAAATTGTCCTGCCTCATGAATCGCGCCGTGACCCGGTCACCGCCGGTCAGCTGCTTGATCCGCGCCTCGGCCCATGCCCTACCTTCCTCGGTCTCGCCGACGCTTACCAGCCGCGCGCCGCGCAGCATGGCGATCTCCGTCAGGTGTCGGTCCGACTTCGAAGCCGTGAACGTGTCCATCGGCGCGACCGCGGCATAGTCCCCCAAGATACTGGAGAGCGTTCCCAGGAAGACACTTTTGCCGTTCCCACCTGGGCCATAGACAAAGAACAGCGCCTGTTCGCTCGTGACGCCCGTTAGGACGTAGCCGGCGACTTTCTGCAGATACCGTTGCAGTTGAAGGTCGCCGCCCGTCGCCTCATTCAGAAAGGCCTGCCACCTCGGGCAATCGGACGAGGGCGAAGGGGCCACGGCAGCGCACTTGGTCAACATATCCTGCGGCCGAGCGGGCATGAGGCGCCCCGTGTGGAGATCGACAGTGCCGCCGGGTGTCGCCAGCAACCACGGATCCCTATCCCAGCAGGCAGATGTAACGGCGATCCGCTGATCGCTCTGCGCGATCCGTTCCGCGCCGCCAATCGCGCTCGCCCGTTTCAGCCGGATGTTGCCCGATCGCTGACAGAG
The DNA here is from genome assembly GCA_964630425.1 of uncultured Bifidobacterium sp. GTDB lineage: Bacteria > Pseudomonadota > Alphaproteobacteria > SMXS01 > SMXS01 > RI-34. The sequence goes on from CAZVVC010000073.1 coordinate 7,566, forward strand.
CTCCCGCACCTGATCGAACGCGAGCCTGGTACGGTTTTGCAGCCAGCGGCTGCCCTCCCAGATATACCAACATCCGACATCATGGTCGAACCGATGAGTCTGCTCGTACTTGTCGATGAACGCCCGCGCGATTCCCTCTTCGGTCGCGTCCGCCTCGGCATACGGGAAAGGGCTGGACTGGCCGAAACTCCCCTCCCTTGGGCCGCGAGGGCTTTCCCCACCGGCAGATGCCGCACTCGCGAGCGTCGCCTCGATCTCGGGGAGATCCAGACCGAGCTTCAAGGCAGCAGCAGTTAACTCGTCGCGAACAAGTATTTCCTCAAGGTTCCCCTTTGCGACGATCTGGAAGAGTTTGAACGCGGCCCTGTTCAGCGTCTCGTTGCGCGCGCCTTCGGTGGCACGTGCAAGCTGCTCGAGTTCGTCCGCAAGGGCCGCCTTACCCCACGCGCCCTCCCTGTGGATTAGTGTCTGACGGCCTTGCGTCGGGCGTGCATCCGCAGCCGGCGTGACAAGCTGCAGCAGCCAGCCAGGCATATCCGCGAGCGAGACAGCATCCGGTGACCGGATCCATTCGTAAGTGCCGGCGACCTTCCCCTCCGCCGCCTCTTTGTGGTCAGGAACAAAGGTGGACCCCGGCGCGACGACATAGCCTCCATCGCCCCGGATGTCCGCCCCCGGAAAGACACCTGCACGGTTACAGACGTCCCTTCCCGGATGGCTGAAGTACAGATGATGGCCGCGCGGCGTGCGAACCTGAACGGTGTCGGGAAGCCCCCGACGTTCGGCCTCGCTCAGCGCGTCGGCACTATCGAGATCGAGGACGACGATCGAGCTGATCGCCCCTGTGGCGATACCAATGTTTAGCCCTGGATCTAGTGACCAGCCGAGAATCAGTTCCCGAGACGCCGGGGTCGTCTGATACTGCTTCCAGGGCCCCGTCGGCCGCTTGCTTCGGGATCTCAGCGGAAATACCGAATAGCCCAGACCATGGAGAACCAGCCATGCAGTCTGCGACGAGGTGGAAGTCCGAGCCTCCATCACCAACCCCGTGGACGGCCTGCAATCGCGGCCGCCTCGCCCGGCTCCCGGGCCCGGGCAATTTCATACGCCTCGATGTCCTCCAGCCGGTAAACGACCCGACCGCCAATCTTCAAATAACGGGGCCCCTGACCCAGCCAGCGCCATCGTTCCAGCGTTCGCGCGCTGATGCGCCAGCGGTTGGCCAACTCACATTGATGAAGGTGTGCCGTAGCCATTTCGCCTCCTGAGCGGTTGTGTGCGATCTCAGGAAAAGCGTCGCAAACCCAACAGTTTGCGTCGAGGTCACGGCTGGATGATCAGGTAAGGAGAAGCAGGATTATGGCATGATGGCGGTAAGGAGAGGTAAGGAGAGCCTCACTCTAGCACGATCCGATAGAGGCCGTTCCCCTTGGAGAGGATCAGCTTCCCCCACGCCGGATGTTTGCTGAAGAGATTCCCCAACTTCATGGATGTATCGTCGGAGCCCGCTTGCCCCAGTACCGACTGGCCACGCTGCCAGGGATCGCCTCGCAGCGCAGCCTCGTAGAGAATGCGGATCACGCTGCTTTGCTTCCTGCCGAAGGCGAAGCGTTCGCCTCGCCAAACGACCTCATCAAAATCAGGAGAATGACTGACGCCGGGTGACGCTGGTGAAGCCGTGGCATTGGCCTTCGCCATCTTGGCCATCTTTCGCCGCAGATCGCCGTGGTCACAGATTGCAATGCCATGGAATGCAAGACCATGCTCCGGCGCGCTCGCACGATCCGTCTCATAGTCCATGGTCAAAAAATGCCAGACGGTGGGATTGATAGGGCCCGCTGGCTTGCCCGGCTCCGTGAAACCGATGGCAATGATACTCCCTGCTTTCAGCGAGTCCTCGATGAGCCTTTCACCCATCTTTTTGTACTCGGCGATGCTCCGCAAGAGGGGCGCGACATTGGTCTCGTAAGCGCGCCGATCCGCTTCGGATCGAATAAAGCCCGCGCAGCTATTCTCGAATGCCAACTGCTCACGCAGCTGGGCCACCTTCCTCTCGATCGTCCCGCCTGACGGAAGCACGAAGTAGTGCTCGACCCGCAATTTGAGCGTGCTCGGCGGCCATAGCTTGCGATCGAAACAACCTCTGAGTGGCGATTTGGCAGGCAAGGGCGGCACTCCAACTGCACCAGGAACATATAATGAACGACTTCGCGGCTTTTCGCATCCGTAACTTTGTTTTCGCGCAATTACTCCAAGCATCTGTTTTCGCTGTTCTTTCCTCCACGGAAAGCCAACATCGGGAGAAACAGCTCTCCAGATGTGGTATGAACGCGCTCTCACCTGTCCATATGTCGCCCACCGAACGGCTCGCCGAGCTGGCCGAGATCCTGGCGCGCGGGCTCGGGCGGATGAAGGCGCGGCAGTCAAGGCAACTATCTGCGGACTGCGGAGAGAGTTCCGTGGACTGTTCCGGCGACCGGAGCGGACATGCGGAACGTCCAACACGGAGACCCGCATGAACGACATCCTGGCTGAGATCGCGTCCTTCAAGATCATGGAGGTCAAGGCGCTGAAGCAGCGCTGGCGCGACCTGTTCGATACCGAACCACCAGCCTACAACCGGCGCTTCCTGGAGAGCCGGCTGGCTTACCGTGTGCAGGAACTTGCCTATGGCGGGCTCAAGCCCGACGTCATCGCCCGGCTCGAGGCGCTTGGCGAGCAGCTGGACGGCGGCAACGTCACCGTCCGCAAGAAGCGGGCCGACGACAGGCCCATCGCAGGGACGCGGCTGATCCGGGAATGGCAGGGCGTGGAGTACCACGTCACCGTGCTGGTCGACGGCTACGAGTATCAGGGCAGGCCCTACAAGAGCCTCTCGGCCGTGGCCCGCGCCATCACCGGCACAAGGTGGAACGGCTGGGTGTTCTTCGGCATCCGCCGCTCGGGAGCGGGCGCATGATCCTCAAGCGCCGCTGCGCGGTCTACACGCGCAAGAGTTCCGAGGAGGGTCTGGACATGGCCTTCAACTCGCTCGATGCCCAGCGGGAGGCCTGCGAGGCCTACATCGCCAGCCAGAAGAGCGAGGGCTGGGTGCTGGTGCGCGACCGCTACGATGATGGCGGCGTCTCGGGCGGGACACTGGAGCGCCCTGCCCTCAAGCGCCTGCTCGCCGACATCGACGAGGGGCTGGTCGACATCGTGGTCGTCTACAAGATCGACCGCCTCACCCGCTCGCTGATGGACTTCTCCAAGCTGGTCGAAGTGTTCGATCGCAATGAGGTCAGCTTCGTTTCCATCACCCAGAGCTTCAGCACCACGACGTCCATGGGACGGCTGACCCTCAACATGCTGCTGTCCTTCGCCCAGTTCGAGCGCGAGGTCAGCGGCGAGCGCATCCGCGACAAGATCGCCGCCAGCCGGCGCAAGGGCATCTGGATGGGCGGCAGCACACCGCTGGGCTACGAGGCCAGGGACCGCAAGCTGGTGGTGGATCCGGACCACGCGGCGACGGTGCGGGCCATCTTCGAGCGCTTTGTGCGGCTCGGCTCCCTCACTGCGCTGGTCCGCGAGCTCGAGGCGGAAGGCATCCGCACCCGGCGAGGCAAGCCCCTCGACAAGGGCTACCTGCACCGGCTGCTGCGCAATCCTGTCTACATCGGCAAGGCGGTGCACAAGGGCATGGCCTATGACGGCCAGCATGATGCCATCATCTCCCAGTCCCTGTGGGACAAGGTGCAGGCCATCCTCGCCACGCCGGCGCGCACACGCGGCGCCAACAGCAGGGCGCAGACCCCTGCCCTGCTCAAGGGGCTGCTGTTCGGGCCCACGGGCGATGCCATGTCACCGACGCACACGCGGCGCCATGGCAAGCTCTACCGCTATTACGTCAGCCAGGCGGTGCACAAGCGCGGGGCTGGGGCGTGTCCTGTCGGACGCATCGCCGCGGCGGAGATCGAGGGCGCCGTCATCGCGCAGGTACGCGCGCTCCTCCGCGCACCGGAGGTCATCGTTGCCACGTGGAAGAAGGCCGGCGGCAGCAGCGAGGCCGAGGTTCGCGACGCGCTCTCCCGGCTGGATCCGCTGTGGGAGGAACTGTTCCCGGCCGAGCAGGCCCGCGTCATCCAGCTGCTGGTGGAGCGGGTCGATCTGACCACCGAAGGTGCCGACATCCGTTTGAGGGTCGAGGGGCTGTCGGGACTGGCACACGATCTCTCCAGCATCGGCCATGACCGGCGGAGCGCCGCATGACCGAGCAGACCCTGACGGTCCGCGTGCCGCTGAAGCTCGCCAGACGGGGTGGCCGCAAGCTGGTGATCTCGCCCGAGGGTGCGCAGCCATGGGCGCCGCCGCAGGGCCGCATCGACAGCACGCTGGTCAAGGCACTCGCCCGGGCGTTCCGGTGGCGCCGGCAGCTGGAGACGGGGGTCTATGCCTGCATCCGCGACATCGCCAGGGCGGAGAACATCAACGAGAGCTATGTGTTCCGGATCTACAGGTTGACGCTGCTGGCGCCGGATATCGTCGAGGCCATCCTCGATGGCCGGCAGCCAGATGGGCTCACGCTGGCACGGACGATGGAGCCGTTTCCGGTTGAGTGGGAGCGGCAAGCGAAGGCCCTGACGCAGTCGCGACCGAATGCTAGTCGGCGGTCGCGGGAGCCCTCACCAGAAGAACGGGCACGGGCGTCAGCCGAAGCACTTCCTCGGCATCGCTCCCCATGACCAGCCGCTTCAGACCACGGCGGCCATGGGTGCCCATCACGATCAGGTCGGCGCCCCAGGTCTCGGCGTCGTCGACGATAATCTTGGCCGTCCACCTGCCGACGTTCTCCACCAACTCGGTCTCGGCGGTCAATCCGTGCTCGGCCGCCAGGGCCTCTCCCCGCCGCAGGATCTTCGCGCCTTCCGTCCGGAGCGTCTCCAAAACGTTGCCCGCGTAGTAGCCTTCACCCGCGACGCCGCCGGTCGTGATGAAGTCCTCCACGACATGCAGCAGCCGAATCCGGGTCTCTCCGGTGGACAGCTTTATCGCCTCGCGGAGCCCCAGGGTCGACGCCTCGCTGCCGTCTACCGGCACCAATATTCTGCCATACATGATCTGGTTCCTCTTGTTACCCGCCTGCGAACGTCGATCGACCGAGCCATCATACTCGGCCTTCGGCGGGGGTTGATGGTGTGGTCGAATTCGACACCGAAGCTGCCTTCTGCACGTTCCTTAGCCAAACTGCCCACACTCGATCCCGCTGACGAACAAGCACTGCCGTCATGTGGCTATCACGCATCATAGGTATTTGCCCGCGGACATCCTATGATCTTTGCATGAATTTGAATGACTTGCTCGTCAGCGGGGGTATCGATCCGGCCCAGGTGATCGTCATGCGCCACCGGCCCCACGAGCCTGAGCTCAATAAGGTTCTGCCTTGGCTGGCGGCCGAGAAGCCCGAAACGTTCAACGACTATCAGCAGACGCAGGGGCCGGCCGCCGAGAACGCCAGCCTGTCCAGCGCACCCCGTTTAGCTTGAACCCCGATATTTCATTGTCCTATT
>CAZVVC010000074.1:0-13013 GCA_964630425.1 uncultured Bifidobacterium sp.
CGCGCCGTCGTCCTCGACGAGGCCGACGAGATGCTCGACATGGGTTTCCGCGAGGACCTGGAATTCCTGCTCGACGCGACCCCCGCCGCCCGCCGCACCCTGCTGTTCTCCGCGACCATCGCCCGCGAGATCGCCGCGCTGGCGCGCAACTATCAGCGCGACGCCCTGCGGATCGACACGGTCCAGCGCAACCGGCCCCACGCCGACATCGAATATCGCTGCATCCGCGTCGCCCCCAACGAGGTCGAGCTGGGCGTGGTCAACGTGCTGCGCTATTTCGACGCGGGCGCGGCCCTCGTCTTCTGCTCCACGCGCGAGGCGGTCCGGCACCTCCACGCCAGCCTCGTCGAACGCGGCTTCGCCGCCGCCGCGCTGTCCGGCGAGATGACGCAGAACGAGCGCAACAACGCGCTGCAATCCCTGCGCGACGGACGCACCCGCATCTGCGTCGCCACCGACGTCGCCGCCCGCGGCCTCGACCTGCCTCAGCTCGATCTGGTCGTCCATGCCGAGCTTCCGAACAACCGGGAAACCCTGCTCCACCGCAGCGGCCGCACCGGCCGGGCGGGCCGCAAGGGCATCTGCGTCCTCATGGTCACCTACACCCGCGGCCGCCGCGCCCAGCAGCTTGTGTCGGCCGCCGGCGTCGAGGTCACCTGGTCGGGCGCGCCCACCGCCGAGGAAATCCGCAAGCGCGACAACGAGCGGTTCCTGCACGATCCCATCTTCGAGGATGCCGCCGAGGACGAGGACCTCAGCCTGGTGCAGCCCCTGCTGGAAAACCGCACCCCCGAGCAGCTCGCCCTCGCGCTGGCCCGCATCCAGCGCTCGCGCCTGCCCCAGCCCGAGGACCTGTTCGATGGCGGCCAGCACGAGGCGCGCGCCGGCGAACGCCCGCCGCGCGAGGCCCGCCAGTTCAACGATCGCGGCCCCGCGGGCGAGACCGTCTGGTTCCGCATCAATGTGGGCCGCCAGAAGAACGCCGACCCCAAATGGATCCTGCCCCTGCTGTGCCGCCTGGGCCACGTCACCAAGCGGGACATCGGCGCCATCCGCATCTTCGACCGGGACACCAAGTTCGAGGTGGCCAAGGACGTCGCAGACCGCTTCCGGGCCGCCTTCGAGAAGTCCGACGAAAAGGAATTCACCGTCCACGCGGCTGAAGCTCCGGCCCAGCGCGACCGCTCCCGCACCCGCGAGGGCGACGAGCGGCCCCGCGCGCAATGGCGCGACCGGCGTCCGGCCGAACCGCCGGCTGGCGAAGTCGTGGAGGCCGAGACGCCGGCAGCGGAAGCCCCGATTTCCCCCGCACCGGCATACGCCCCCGATCACGACAGGCCCGCGCGGAAGAAGGAACGCTGGGACGGCGCGAAGAAGCGCGACGCCAAGGTCCGCCGCGCCGAAGACCGGGACGCCGGCGGAGCCGGTGCGGGTGACGCTCCCGTACGCCAGAAGGCCTATCGCGACCGCGAAGACAAGGGCGCCTACACGCCCAAGCCCTGGAAGCAGGGACCGCGCACGGAACCGGAACGCGATCCGTCGAAGCCCGCGCGTCGTCCCCGTGCCGGCGATGCCGGTCCCGAGAAGCCTTTCCGCGGCAGGTCCTCCGGCAAGGACAAGCCCTGGGAGAAATCCCGCCCCGGCAAGCCCGACCGCCCGAAGCGCTTCGACCCCAGGGGCGCCGGCGACCGGCCCCTTCGGCGCAAGCCGCGCTGACGACAAGGATGGAACGTTTGGAGGGGCCCGAAATAAGTGTCGGGCCGCTGCAATCGGAATGGGCTTGGGGGCTACAGATCCGACTACGGCGGCCCGACTGACGAGGCCAACATCCGCAATGTCGCCGTGAACTATGGCGGGATTGGGACGCGGTGAGGGCATTGTTGCGTTCGCCGGATTTCCCTCCCGCGCCGGCCGAGGCGCCCTATTCGGCCGCGCGAGCCTCGGCCGGACGCCGCCGCATGGGCCGGCCATCCAGCCACAGGTCCAGCCAGTCATGGAAATGCTGCACGCGCGCCTCGTCCTCGTTCAGCCACGCCCGGTCGAAGCCGCGCGAATGCATTCCCGCCTGCATGTCGCGCAGATAGTGGATATCCTGGTCGATGGTGATGGTCATGGAATGGGTGCCGGCGATCACGTCCTCCTGACGGAACACGTCCCTTTCGGGCCGCTCCCGCGCCTCCTTGGGCGCCGTCTTGGGATCGCCGACGAGACTCAGCCCCCGCGCCTTGTCGGCCGGCACGTCGATCCGCAGCGTCCACTTGTCGAAGAAGCACTTGTCCGGATCGGTTGGATGCGGCCGCGGCCGCATCACCCACAGTTCCTCCGGCTTGATCGTCATGATCACATTGGGAAACAGATCGTATTGCAGCACGTCCGAGACCTGCTCGTCCGTGAATCCTGAATAGTCGAAGCCCAGTTCGGCGCCCACCTCGCGCTTGCGCCGCTGCACCGCCCGGCGCAGTTCGGGCACCCGCCCCCGGAAATCCGCCGGATCGAGCCCCAGCGGCCGGATCGCCGCCGCCAGGATCGGCGGCACCTCCTCCGGCACGCCGTAGCGCGGATTGGTCACATAGCCTTCCACCACCACCCGCCGATGGCCATAGGGCCACAATTCATTGGCGGCGTTGCAGCAGTCGACGAAGCTCGCATGCTGCGGATGGATGAAGTCCACATGGTACTGCTCGTTGAAATTGTCGATGCAGGTCTTCCAGTTGGCGTCGAGGCAGACCGTCTGATCGCTCACCAGCGCCATCGTCTCGAAGCGATAGGGCGCAAGCTGCTCCTGCACCACGCCCAGGAAATCCGACAGCGGCCCGGCCTCGGGATCCATGTTGACCCATATCAGGCCCGCCCAGCATTCCACCTGCACCGCCTTCAGCGACAGCCGGTCGCACGGCAGGCCCTGGGTGAAACGCTCCGCGTCGGGCACGTTCTCCAGCGTGCCGTCCAGCGCGTAGCGCCAGTTGTGATAGGGGCAGGTGAACGCGGCGACCGAGCCGCGCTCGTTGGTGATGATGCGGTTGCCGCGATGCTGGCAGGCGTTGTAGAGCGCGGCCAGCCCGCCGTCCCCGGTGCGCGAGACGATGATGGACTCCCGGCCGATGTCGAACACGAAATAGTCGCCCGGCTCGCGCACGTCGCATTCCAGCCCGGCCAGCAGCCAGCTCCGCGTCCACACGCCGTCCCATTCCCGCGCCATGTAGTCGGCCGAGGTATAGCGCGCCCCGTCGAGGCGCGCCCCGCGCGGCGGCCGTGCCGGCGGGCCGGCGGCGAAATCGATATAGGTACTGGTCTGCGGCATCGGCCTTCTCCCCGTTCGTCGACCTGCTGCCCTTGAACCATACGCCCGATCCGGCGCCCCGGACATGGGAAACGGGACGGCGTTCCGCCCCGTCCCATGTCCGGGCCTCCCCTCCCCGGGGTATCCCGCCTCCCGCTAGTAGCGGAAGGTCGCCTGCAAGCCGATCTGCCGCGCGCGCACGGCGGTGCCGGCCACGTCGAGGCCGCCGCCGCCCGGCTTGTCGGAAGATCCCGAGATAGACCGCTCGTTGGTCAGGTTCCGCCCCACGAAGGCCACCTCCCAGCGGTCGTCGTCCGCGTAGAGCCGGGCGCTGATGTTCAGCCTCAGGGTGGATTTCTGGTAGCTGACCGGGTTCTGCCCGAGCTGGGTGATGTACCCGTCCGTATAGATCACGTCACCGCTCAGCCCCGCCATCAGGCCGTTGGCGATGGGCGTGTCGTAGGAGAAGCCCACGCTGCCGCTCCATGCCGGCGCCAGCGTCAACGCCTTGCCGGTCAGGTCCTGCACGCCGCCCACGCAGCCCTGCGCGGCCGTCTGGCCGCCGTAACAGGGCGCCCCCGGGAAGTCCGTATAGCGGGCGTGGTTGTAGCCCGCCTGAGCGCGCAGCGAGAGTGCGTCGGTGGCCGCGAAGTTGCTCTCGATCTCGAAGCCCTGGATGCGGGCCGACGCCGCGTTGCGGATCTGGAACGACACGGTCGGCGCATCGAAGGCGCTGACCTGCAGGTCGTTGTAGTTGTAGCGATAGGCGGTCGCGTTCAGCGACAGCCTCCCGTCGGCGAGACGGCTCTTGAAGCCGATCTCGAAACCGTCCGCGGATTCCGCGCCGTAGACCGTGTCCTGCGGATGGGTGGCGAGGCCCGGCGGGATCACCGTCTGGGTCGAGAAGCCCCCCGCCTTGTAACCGGTCTTGTAGGCGCCGTAGAGCGTCATGTCCGGTGTGATGTGCCAGGTCAGCGTCACTTCCGGCGAGATGTCGTCGTCCTTGAAGAAGGCGTTGACCAGATCGCCCTCGGCGCTGAACAGCAGGTTGCCGGGGCGGATCGGGCCGACCTGGGCCTGGTTCACGAAGACGTTGCCCTCCGTCATCTCCAGGTCTTCCTTCGACCAGCGGGCGCCGCCGGCCAGTTCCAGCGTATCGGTGATCTCCCAGATGAGCTGGCCGAAGAACGAATAGCTCTTGCCCACCGTGTGCGACTTGCCCGACCAGTTGTTGGTCATCCCGTTGCGCGGATCGGGGCCCAGCGGCACGATCTTGCCCTGGTTGTCGGCATGCTTGTCCGAGTGCTCGTAATAGGCGCCGATCATGAAGTTGATCGGCCCGTCGAAGGTCGACAGCAGGCGCAGTTCCTGGCTCCAATTGGTGGTCCAGTCATGCTGGAAGCCCATCAGCTGGATGTAGGTCGTGCCGTCGAAATTGTCCCAGCGCGTCCAGTCGTACCAGTACAGGCCGGTCTGCGACGTCAGGGTGAAGTTGTCCCAGCGATATTCCATGTTCAGGGTGGCGAGCACGCTGTCGTACTTCGTGAACGGGCGGCCGTCCTCGCGGTCCTGCAGCCCGTCGAAATTCGCGGCGACTTCTTTCGGCAAATCGCCCTGCGACGTGCGGCCGTCCAGCTTGCAGTCGCCGAACGGGTCCTCGACGAAGGCGCCCAGGCCGAAGGCCGGCGCGATGGAGTTGGTGCGGGGACGGCTCGCGCCGCAGGCGACCACTTCGCTGTTCGACGAGCCGTCGCCCTTGGCGGTGGAGCCCAGCAGCTTCAGGGTGGCGCTGAACGCGTCGGTCGGGTCGAACTGGAAGGTCAGGCGCGCGACGTGCTCGTCCACCCCGCCCCTGCGCTTGTCCGCCGCGCCGGGGAAGTCGTAGGGCTCCAGCGGCCAGAGATTGCTGTTGGCGATGTGCTGCGACTCGTTCTTCAGGAAGCCCTTCATGGTCGTGCCCTGATACGCGAGGCGCACGCCCACCTTCTCGTTGATCGGGCCGGACACGATGGCCTCGCCCTTGAACTCGTCGGCCTCGAATTCATAGAACAGCCGCGCGGTGAACTCCCAGTCGTCGGTCGGGCCCGCGCTGGTCAGCGAGACCACGCCCGCCGGGCTGTTCTTGCCGAAGAACAGGGCCTGCGGTCCCTTCAGGATTTCCACTTTCGCCACGTCGAACATGGCCTGCCGGACGATGTGACCCTGGTTGATCATCATGCCGTCCACATTGATGATGACGCTGGTCGCCACGCCCGGATCGAGCGACGTGGCGCTGATGCCGCGCACCGAGAAGTTGGCGCCCGAACCGGACGAGGCCGGGAACATCAGCACCTGCGTCGCCAGTTCCGATATCTCGTTCAGGTCCGAGGCCTGATAACGGTCGATGGTCGTCGGGTCGAACGCCTGCACCGCGACGGGCACCTCCAGCAGGGTTTCCTCGCGCCGGCGGGCGCTGACGGTGATCGATTCAGGCGCCTGTGCGAACACCGGCCCGATATCGATGAACAGCATGGCGAGAACGGTGGTGGAAAGCAGCACGCCCTTGACGTGCCACGGCCGCAGCGCGGCCCTCGATGGCTTGTTCTGCAAGTGAAGACCCTCCCCAGGGTTTGAATGACTTCCCGCGCCGCCGGCTTCGCTTTTCGTGGCGCGGGCCGGTCACTACGTGTTTTCACGTTACCGCCCGGAAACCTGGAGGCGCAACGGATAAATCGTCAATTCCGCCCAATGGGTCTTTATATGATTGTTTTATATCATGATTAAAAAATCATCTTTGACGCCTGCAAGCATCCCGTCCGATGATATCCGTTTCCGGGAACCCCGCTTCCTGCGCCGCCGTTTCATTGTCCGAACCCCGAGGATCGGAATTCCCCATGCCCGGCGCTGCCCTCCCCCGGCTCAGGACGGTCTCCAGCGATGCCCTGCCCATCATGCGCCGCCGCATGGGCAAGGGCTTCGCCTATTTCGACGGTCGCGGGGCCCGCATTGTCGACCCGGCCACGCTCGACCGCATCCGCGCTCTGGCGATTCCGCCCGCTTACGAGGACGTGCGTATCGCCGCCCGGCCCAACGACCATCTCCAGGCCGTCGGCCGCGACCAGGCAGGCCGCGTCCAGTACCGCTATCATGCCGATTGGGAGCATGTCCGCGAGGAACAGAAGGCCGACCAGCTCTCCGCGATCTGCGAAGCCCTGCCGCGCATTCGCCGCCGCATCCGCCGCGACCTCGCACGGCCCGGCCTGCCCTGCGAGAAGGCGCTGGCCGGCATCGTCATGCTGATCGACCGCACCCATATCCGCATCGGCTGCGAGAACTACGTCCATTCCGGCCGCAGCCGCGGCGCATCCACCCTGCTGAAGCGCAACGTCACCCGCCGCGACGACTGGCTCGACCTGGTGTTTCGCGGTAAAGGCGGCAAGCGGTTCGAGATTTCCGTCCGCGCGCCCTGCCTTGCCCGCGCCGTGCCGGAATGGCTGGAGCTTCCCGGCACCCGCCTGTTCCAGTATGTGGACGAAAGCGGCGCGGTCTGCCGCGTGTCGGCCGCCGACGCCAACGCTTATCTGCAAACGATCGCCGATGCCCCGGTCACCGCCAAGACCTTCCGCACCATGGCTGCGAGCGCCATGGCCGCCGAGCGTCTCGGCCTTACCGAACCCGCCCCGGGCGCCGCCGGGCGCCGCCGTCAGGTCAAGGCGGTGATGACCGATATCGCGGCAATGCTCGGCAACACCCCGGCCATCGTCCGCAAGAGCTACGTCCACGGCCGCGTGCTCGCCGCGTTCGAGGAAGGCGCTCTCGCCGAGGTCTATGCGAAGGCAAGGCCCGCCCGTCACATGTCCCGCCGCGAAGCCGCCCTCGCCCGCTTGTTTTCCGCTTAGGCCACGGCCTCACGGCGAGACCGCGGCGCTTGTTGCGGCATCGGCTTTGCGTGCAGAGTGCGGGGATCGAGGGAGGACATCATGGCAAGCAAGAAACCGTTCCGCTTTTCCTGGCAGGCGTTCAACGCCGCATCGGCCCGCGAATGGCGCGAGAAGGCCCGCCGCGCCGAGGCGCTCGGCTACTCCACCTTCCATGTGGCTGACCACTATCTCGGCTCCGGTCCCGCGCTTGCCGCCACCAACCATCCGGTGCAGGACATCGCCGCCGTCCCTGCCCTCGCCATGGCGGCCGAGGCGACCAGCACCATCAATATCGGCGCCCGCGTGTTCTGCACCGGCTACCGCCCCGCCGGAATCCTGGTGAAGGAGGCCATGACGCTCGACTTCCTGTCGGACGGCCGCTTCGAGTTCGGCCTGGGCGCCGGCTGGATCAGGAACGAATACGAGGCCATGGGCATCCCCTTCCCCAGCGCCGGCACCCGCATCAGGCGCCTCGAGGAAACCATCCGCCTCGCCAAGGACGCCATGCGCGGCGGAATGCTGGACATCGAGGGCGAGCATGTCCGCGCCGTCGGCTACGAGGCTATGCCCGTGCCGCCGCGCGGGCGCATCCCGCTCATCGTCGGCGGCGGCGCGCCCAAGGTCCTCGGCATCGCCGGGCGCGAGGCCGACATCGTCAGCATCAACTTCAACAACCATACCGGCCGCATCGGCCCCGAATCCCTCGCCAGCTCCACCTGCGACGAGACGCGCAAGAAGCTGGGCTGGATCAGGGACGGCGCCGGCAGCCGCTTCGACGAGATCGAGCTGGAGATCGGCATCATCTTCCTCGCCCTCGACGATGCCCAGCGCGCCGCCGCCGACGCCTGGGCGCGCATGTTCGACATCACCCTCGACGACCTGAAGGACTGCCCCCACGCCCTGATCGGCTCGGTCGACAGCGTCTGCGACGACCTGCACCGCCTGCGCGAGGAATTCGGCATCAGCTACATCAACGTGCAGGACCAGTACGGCGAGGCCTTCGCGCCGGTGGTCGCGCGGCTGACCGGTACCTAACCCGCCTTCCATGCGCCGCATTGTCCCCGTATGGCGGCATCCCCGCTTGCTCCCATGAGGCACATCATGCTCTCGCGCCGCGACACCCTGCTCCTCGGATCGGCCGTCTCCGTCCTCGCGCTGCTGCCGGGGGCCGCCTTCGCCGGCGCCGGCCTTCCCGCCGCCGTCGCCGCCATCGAGAAGCGTGTCGGCGGGCGTCTGGGCGTCGCGGTCCTCGACACGGGCACCGGCAGGCTCGACGGCCACCGGGCCGACGAACGCTTCGCTCTGTGCAGCACCTTCAAGTTCCTTGCCGCCGCCTTCGTGCTGGCCCGCGCCGACGAGGGCCTCGAGGACCTGTCCCGCCCGGTGGCGATCCCGGCGGCCGGCCTGGTCCATCACTCGCCCTTCACCGAACGGCACGCCGGCGGGACCATGAGCGTCGCCGATCTGTGCGAGGCGGTCATGGTCATCAGCGACAACACCGCCGCGAACCTGCTGCTGGACGGCTTCGGCGGCCCCGCCGGCCTCACCGCCTGGCTGCGTGCGCTGGGCGATCCGGTCACCCGTCTCGACCGCGCCGAGCCTGCCCTCAACGAGGCCGCGCCCGGCGACCCGCGCGGCACCACCTCGCCTGCGGCCATGATCGCCACCATGCGCCGGCTGCTGCTGGGCGACGTGCTGGCGCCCGCCTCCCGGCGGCGCCTGACCGACTGGCTGATCGCCAACCGGACCGGCGACAGGCGCATCCGCGCGGGCCTGCCCGCCGGCTGGCGCGTGGGCGACAAGACCGGCAGCGGCCGAAACGGCGCCACCAACGACATCGCCATCCTGTGGCCGCCTGGCCGCGCCCCGATCCTCGCTGCCGTCTATCTCACGGAAACCCGGGCCGCGCCCGAGGCGCGCGACGCCGCCCACGCCGACGTGGCGCGCCTGATATCCCGCTGAGCATGTCTTTTCCGGGTGGCCGGTCGCCTTACGGAACGGATTGACCTTCGCGGCGGTTCATGGTGACACCATTCCTTGCGCCGCCCCGCGCCGCTGGGCACTCTGGTTTTCGTTCCTGCCGGCCGAGGCGGCCACCCTGCACCACGAGGCAAGCCCCAATGCGCTTCATTCCCCTGGCCGCCGCCATCGTCCTTGCCGTCGTCGCCGGCGCGCTTTGCCTGTTCAGTCTGTGGTGGCTTCTCGCCGCGGTGCCGCTGGCGGTCATGGCCGTGAGCGGCCTGGCCGACGTCCTGCACCCTTCCGATCCGCTGCGCCGCAACTATCCGCTGACCGTCCGCTTCCGCTACCTGCTGGAATGGATCGGGCCGTTCATGCGCTCCTACATCGTCGAGAGCGACGAGCAGAGCCTTCCCTTCGCCAGGGACGACCGCGACATGATCTACAGCCGCGCGCTGGGCCAGGGCGAACCCAAGCCCTTCGGCAGCGAGCTGGACTTCGACAGGCCCGGCTATACCTGGCTTCATCATTCCATCGCGGCCAAACCGCCCGCCGAGCCCATGTTCCGCATCCGGATCGGCGGCCCGCGCTGCACGAAGCCCTATTCGGCCTCGGTGTTCAACATCTCGGCCATGAGCTTCGGCTCCATCGGCGCGAACGCCGTCGAGGCGCTCAACCTCGGCGCCAGGATGGGCGGTTTCGCCCACGACACCGGCGAAGGCGGCCTGTCCGAATACCACCTGAAGCACGGCGGCGACATCATCTGGGAAATCGGCTCGGCCTATTTCGGCTGCCGCACCGCCGACGGCCGCTTCGACCCCGAACGCTTCCGCGACCAGGCCGCGCTCGAGCAGGTGAAGATGATCAACATCAAGCTCAGCCAGGGCGCCAAACCCGGCCACGGCGGTATGCTGCCGGCCGCCAAGGTCACCCCCGAGATCGCCGCCACCCGGGGCATCGAACCGTGGAAGGACTGCATCTCGCCCAACGCCCATTCGGCCTTCTCCACCCCCGTCGGCCTGCTGGAGTTCACCGCTCAGCTGCGCGACCTGTCGGGCGGCAAGCCCGCCGGCTTCAAGCTGGCCATCGGCCATCCGTGGGAATTTCTCGCCATCTGCAAGGCCATGCTGAAGACCGGCATCCATCCCGACTTTATCATCGTCGACGGCGGCGAGGGCGGCACGGGCGCCGCGCCCCATGAGCTGCCCGATCATGTGGGCATGCCGCTGGTCGACGCCCTTGCCTTCGTCCACGCCGCGCTGTGCGGCAGCGGCCTGCGCGATCACGTCATGCTGGGCGCCAGCGGCAAGATCATCAGCGGCTTCTCGCTGGCGCGGGCGATGGCGCTGGGCGCCGATTTCTGCAACGCGGCCCGCGGCTTCATGTTCTCGCTCGGCTGCGTCCAATCCATGCGCTGCCACACCGGCACCTGCCCCACCGGCATCACGACCCAGGACCCGCTGCGCCAGCGCGCCATCGTCGTGCCCACCCACGCCCAGCGTGTCCGCAACTTCCACGACGCCACCGTGTTCAAGCTGGCCGAGATCGTCGGCGCCGCCGGCCTCGATCATCCCGACGAGCTGCGGCCCGAGCATCTCTACATGCGGCTCAGCCCCAACGAGATCCGCTCGGCGGCGGACCTCTATCCACAGCTTCGCCCGGGCGAGCTGCTGCATGCGGCGGACCAGACGCCCTTCGCGGCGCTGTGGGAACTCGCCGATCCCGACCGCTTCGCGCCCCAATCCATCGCCGAGCACCCCGACCCGCCCGCCGGCCAGCCGAGGGCCACGGTCAAGTCGCAACCGCGTCTGTGACGGCCTATTCCACGTCGATCAGCTTGGCCTCGAGGCAGGCTTCCATCACCTCGACCATCGCCTTGAAATAGGCGTAGTAGATGGCCTGCAGGTCATCGACCTGGAGCCGGCCGGGCTTCAGCCGATAGCCGCCCCGGTCGTCCTCGACGACGAAACCGCTCGCCAGCAGTTCCTTCAGCTTCCGCCGCACCGTTTCCCGCGGCAGGCCGGTCGCATCGGCGATGGACAAAGCGTTCGAGGGTACCTGCAATTCGGGCGGAATCCGGACGTCGATCGATTCATAGGGACCGCGCTGCGAGGACGCCATCAGGCGCTGCACGTTGGCCGCGCCGACCGCCTGCAGGATCAGCAACTTGGAAAGGTCGTTGTCCATCAGTTCGCTGAACCGGGGCAGTATCTTGCAGAACAGTTCCGACATCTCGTACATGAAGACGCGGGACTTTTCCGAGAACTCGGGCTTGCTGGCGGCCTTCAGCCGCCGGGATTTCGACCGGCGCGGCGCGGGCACCTCCGCCGTCTTGACCGACGCCTTTCTGGCTTCGAATCGCTCCATGCGCCCATTCCTTTGCCTGCCCACCAGAACAATGCCCGAAACAGCCCGATCCCGTCATGACAAATATAAGACCGGTCTCTAGCGAAGGCTGTTCACGCGCGTCTGGTGCAGAGTGAGGAAGGACAGCGATTCCGAGGCATAGGATTTCAGCATCTCGTCCCCGCCGCCCGCCGCGTAGGACTGGAACAGTCTGACGCTGCGATCGTGGGATTCCTTCTGGATCGCTAGGAACGCCTGGTCGAACGCATCGGCCTTCACCTGCTTGAGCCGCTCCAGCCGGGCCAGATAATCGCCCTCCAGCTTGGTGCGCGCATATTTCGGCGCGAAGGCGCGCAGGCGCGAATTGGCCAGCGTCTGTTCCTCGACGATCTCGCGGGCCAGCTTTCGCACGTCGGCATCGTTCGCCCTGTCCAGCGCGAGCTGGGCGGTTTCCACGTCGAACAGCCCCGCGAGGCTCGCCTCGCGGGCGAACGCCTCGGCATCGGGCGCCTCGGCCGCCTTTCCTTGGGGAATGGCCGCCACGTCCCCGGTCTTTTCCTCGGCTATGGCCCCGCCGCTCGCGAGGAGGAAAGCTGCTATTGCGACACACGCGGTGACACGCATGGACTCCTCCTACGGTGATACCGCGAGAAAACGCCGGCGCATGGCGGCCGGTTCCCGTTGCGGCTTGCGTGAGCGGCGGCGCGCCATATATTTAACATATACGTTAAATATTTTCCGAAACAGAAAGGATGCCCTTATGGAAGATCCCTTCAAACGCCCCAGCCTGGGTTCCGCCCTGTTCTACAAGGATCCGTTCGCGGCCCTCGACTTCCTCGAGAAGGCATTCGGCTTCGAGCGCACGATGGTCATCACCGATGCGGACGGCGATCTCGCCCATTCGGAGATGCGGTTCGGCGACGGCTACATCATGGTCGGCTCGGAATGGACCGACTATGTGGCCAGTCCCGCCTCGACCGGCGGGCGCAACACCCAGTCGCTTCACGTCCAGCTCCGGGACGGCATCGACGCGCACTATGCCCGCGCCGTCGCGGCGGGCGCCGTGACGGTCCGCGAGCCAGAGGACCAGTTCTACGGCGACCGCACCTATTGCGTGCGCGATCCCGAAGGTCACGTCTGGAGCTTCGGCCAGCCCGTCCGCGCCGTCAGCCGCGAGGACGCGGAAAAGGCGAGCGGGCTCAGGATCGAGGGCTGGGCTTGACCGCGCGTCTCGCCCGGACGCCGCTCGACGACACGCTGGCGGCGCTGGCCGATCCCTGTCGCCGGCGCGTCGTCGACCTGCTGCGCCATGGCCCCTTGCGCGCCGGCGAGCTGGCCGATGCGACGGGGCTCAGCGCGCCTGCCATGAGCCGGCACCTGCGCACCCTGAAGACCGCCGGCATCGTCGAGGAATCCCATCCGGAATTCGATGCCCGCGTGCGCGTCTACCGGCTCCGCCCGGGCTCCATGGCCGATGTCAAGGAATGGCTCGACAAGACCGAACGGCTCTGGACCGGCCAGCCCGCGGC
>CAZVVC010000075.1:0-12991 GCA_964630425.1 uncultured Bifidobacterium sp.
ATTCCCGCCCTTTATAGGGGCTTCCATGAATAAATGCCGCTTTCCGCTTCGGCGGGGCGCCGCTATCCTCGGCCGGTCGGGAATGGGGTTCTCCCGTATAACCGCCGAAGAGGCTGATGACTCCTGCTGGCGCGTCCCGGAGCGGAACATTCTGCCCCGGGTCGCAACGAGCGGGCATGGTCCAGAAGATCATGCCCGAGCGCGGCGGGAGACCTGTCCGAATCCCGCCATCGCGTGTCCCGAAGACCAAGCAACGAAGGACGTTAAGGCGATGTTCTCTTACCTGATCATATTCCTGGGCGCCGGCCTCGGCGGCGCCATGCGGCACGGCGTCAACGTGGCGGTGACGCGCGCCGTCGGCACCGGCTTCCCGCTCGGCATCATGGTGATCAACGTCACCGGCTGCCTCGTGATGGGCCTGATCGCCGGCTGGTTCGCGCTGCGCGGGCAGGCGAGCCAGGAATGGCGGCTGTTCCTGACCACCGGCATCCTCGGCGGCTTCACCACCTTCTCGGCGTTCTCGCTGGACGCCGCGGTGCTGTGGGAGCGCGGTGAACCGGTCTTGACGGCGCTTTACGTGCTGGGCTCGGTCGTGCTGTCGCTCGCCGGCGTGTTCGCCGGCCTGTGGATGGTCCGGCAGATCGGGTAGGGGGCGGTTAACCCTCGTCTTTCCGGTAGCCGACCAGGTTCATATCCCTCACGGATTTTCCTTCCGGTGACTCTGCGAGCGGAGCGAAGCAGCCCAGCCATTCCGCCACACAGCCATCATCGGAGAGGCTGGACTGCTTCGCTCCGCTCGCAGAGTCACGGTTGGGTGGGTGAATAAGATCCTTGAGGGCAGGCCAGCCTAACCAGCAGCCTGCGCTTCGCCCCTCAGCTCCCGCTTGGCCCGCTGCCAGAGATCTTCCAGTTCCTCCAAGGACTTGTCCTGCGGACGTTCGCCCTGGGCGGCAAGGATGGCCTCGATCCGCCGGAAGCGCTGTTCGAATCGCCGGTTGGTGCCGCGCAGCGCCCGTTCGGGATCGACCTTCAGGAAGCGCGCCAGATTGGTGTAGGCGAACAGGATGTCGCCCAGTTCGGCCTCCACCTTGTCGTGGTTCGCGGCACCGGCTTGGGCGTCGGCCATTTCCACCGCCAGCTCAACGGTTTCCTCGTGGATCTTGTCGAGGACCTGCGCGGCGTCCGGCCAGTCGAAACCCACCTGCGCGGCGCGCTTGGCCAGCTTCACCGAGCGCATCAGGGCAGGGTAGCCGTGGGCCACGCCGTCGAGCACGCTGGGCACGCGCCCCTCGGCGCGGGCCTTCTCGTCGCGCTCGCGCTTCTTATGCTCCTCCCAGGCCAGCGTCTGGGCGTCGGCGTCCTCGACGGCGGCGTCGCCGAACACGTGCGGATGGCGGCGCAGCATCTTGGCGCAGATGGCGTCGATCACGTCGCCGAAGTCGAATTCGCCGGCCTCGGCCGCCATTTGCGCGTGGAAGACGACCTGGAACAGCAGGTCGCCCAGCTCGTCCTTCAGCGAGGCCATGTCCTTGTCGGCGATGGCCTCGGCCACCTCGTAGGCTTCCTCGATGGTGTAGGGCGCGATGGTGGCGAAATCCTGCTCGCGGTCCCACGGACAGCCGTCCTTGGGATCGCGCAGGCGGCGCATGATGGTGAGCAGGTCGTCGATGCTGTGCTGGGCCATGGCAAACCGGACGGATGGGAACGGGAAGGGTGGAACAGGCGGTTTCACTCCTATACCATCCCGGCAACAGGGGAGAAACCATGAGCCGTCTGCTGTCGCTTGCCACCGGTAACCTGCCGGAATTCACGCCCGTCCAAGTCGTCGAAGCCGCCGCCGAGGCAGGCTGGAAAGCCTGCGGCATCTGGTTCGATCCCGAGACCTGGACCGACCGGACCACGCGCGACACCCGCGACGCCTTCGAGCGCACCGGCCTCGTGCCGTTCGACATCGAGGTGGTGTGGATCCGCCCGGGCGCGGCCGATCCCAATCACGAACGGCTGCTGGCCGCGGGCGGCGAGATCGGCGTCGCCAACGCGCTGATGGTCAGCTCGGACCCGGACATGGACGCCACCAAGCGGCGCTTCGAGGAACTGTGCCGGATCGCCGACAGGTACGGCATCAACGCCTGCTTCGAGTTCCTGCCGATCACCGAGGTGAAAAGCCTGCCGGCCGGCCTCGACGTGGTGCGCTCGGTCGGTCATCCGCGCGGCAAGCTGCTGGTCGACGCGCTGCACCTGGCGCGCTCCGGCGGCCATCCCGACATGCTGAAGGGACTGCCGGCCGACCTGTTCACCTATGCCCAGATCTGCGACGCGCCGGCCAAGCTGCCCGACATGGAGTTCAACACCATCCTGCACGAGGCCGTCGACGGCCGCCTGATGCCGGGCGAGGGCGAACTGCCGGTCCGCGAGATGGTCGCCAACCTGCCCAAGGACCTGCCGCTGGCGCCCGAGCAGCGCTCGAAGCCGCTGCGAGACGCGTATCCCAACGCCACGGATCGTGCCAAGGCGATCCTCGACGCGACGAACCGGTTCCTGGGCATCTGATCTGGTTGCGAGGGCATGCGGGAATGACGGCTGGGATGGTGATGGGGGATGGTGTCGGAGGGCGCGGGCGAACCGTCCCAACCCTCCATCCATAAATCGCATAATATATATTATGTAAAATAATGGATTGAATAATGGAGCCAATGGCTTAGAACCCTCGCATAGTCCGGTTATGGTCTTCTTTCGTCCGCGGCGGCGAAATGCGCCATCTGGTCGGTGTGCGCCTTGATGAAGCATGGGCGCGCGGTGGCGCGTGCCGCGTAGTCGCGGCACGCCGGATATGCGGCCAGGCCGTCGAAGCGGCCGACGAGACGCAGCACGTCCGCCATCAGGATGTCGGCGACGGAAAATCGCCCGGCCAGCCATTCCCGTTCGGCCAGCACCGGCTCGAGGTGTTTCAGCCGGTGGTTCAGGAAACCGTCCAGCGTTTTCCATGCCGGCGTATCCTCGGTCTGGCCGGCAAAGACCATCAGCGACCACGGCAGGCCCGCCATCTCGACCGAGTTGAGCGCGGCGAACACCCATTCCATCACCTGGATGCGGCCGCGCGGATCGGCCGGCATCAGCGCCTCGCTGCGCTCGCCCAGATGCATGAGGATCGCGCCGCTCTCGAAGATCGAGAGGTCGCCGTCGGTCAGCCACGGCACCTGGTTGAACGGCTGGTGCGCCAGATGGTCGGCCGCGCGGTCGTGGAACGGCGTGCTTTCGATCCGGTACGGCAATCCGGCCTCTTCCAGCGCCCAGCGCACCCTCAGATCGCGTACATAGCCGCGCGGCGGTTCGGGAACCCAATCGTAGGTGGTCAGCACCAGGTCGCCCATTGGCACCTCCAGAGCGCGTCGGACCTGCCGGCTTCTAGTCCAGTTCGAGCACCATGCCATCATAGGCCGGTTCGATGCCGGCCGGTAGCCGCCGCTTCAGCGTCTCGTAGTCCATGTCCCAGGTCATGTGGGTCAGCACCGCGCGTTTCGGCTTCACGCGCTCGATCCAGCCCAGGGTCAGGTCGAGATGGGCGTGCGTCGGATGCGGCTCGTAGCGCAGCGCGTCGACGATCCACAGCTCGATGCCGTCGAGCGCCTCGAACGCGGCGTCGTCCAGCGCGTTGAGGTCGGTCGAATATGCCGCTTTTCCAAAGCGATAGCCGATGGATTTCATGTCGCCGTGGGACTGCTCGAACGGCACCACGTCGATGTCGCCGACCTGGAACGGCCCGTCGATCTCGCGCTGCTCGCAGATGGCCGGATAGCCGTGCCTGGATACGAAGACATAGTCGAAACGCCGCATCAGCGTGTCCAGCGTCGCCCGGTCGCCATAGACCGGCACCTTGCGGTTCATGGACCAGGACAGGCCGCGCAGATCGTCGATGCCGTGGGTGTGATCGGCGTGATCGTGGGTGTAAAGCACGCCGTCCAGCCTGTTGATATGGGCGTCGAGGCACTGCTCGCGCAGGTCCGGCGAGGTATCGACGATCAGCCGTGTCAGCCCCTGCTCCACCGCGATCGACACGCGCCGGCGCCGGTTCTTCGGGTTGGCCGGATCGCACGCGCCCCAGTGGTTGCCGATGCGCGGCACGCCGCCCGATGTGCCGCAGCCCAGCACCGTGATCCTCACGGCCCCGCGCCTCCGGGCCGGGGCACCTTGCCGAACAGGCGGAAGAAATTGTCGGTGGTCCGTGCCGCAAGCGCCTCTGGCGACACGTCCTTCAGCCCGGCGACAATATTGGCGGTGTGCACCACGAAGGACGGCTCGTTGTCCCTGCCCCGGTGCGGGATCGGTGCCAGATAGGGCGCGTCCGTCTCCACCAGCAGCCGGTCGAGCGGCAGGCCGCGGATGGTGTCCCGCAGCTCCTCGGCCTTCTTGAAGGTGGCGATGCCCGAGATGGAGATGTAGAGGCCCAGTTCCACCGACTTTTCCGCCAGTTCGCGGCTGGAGCTGAAGCAGTGGATCAGGCCGGGATAGGCGCCCTGCCCCATTTCCTCGGCCAGGATGCGGGTGGTGTCGTCGTCGGCGTCGCGGGTGTGGACGATCAGCGGCAGGCCGGTCTCGCGCGCCGCCTTGATGTGCTCGCGGAACACGTGCTGCTGGATGTCGCGCGGGCTGTGCTCGTAGAAATAGTCGAGGCCGGTCTCGCCGATGCCGACCACCTTGGGGTGCCGCGCCCGCTCGATCAGCTGGCGCGCCACCGTGTCCGGTTCCGTTTCCGCCTCATGGGGATGGACGCCGACGCTGCAATAGATGTTGTCGTATTTCTCGGCGATGGCGAGCACCCGGTCGAACCGCGAGAGCGCGGTCGAGATGGTCAGCATCAGGCCGACGCCCGCCGCCTCGGCCCGCGCCACCACGCCGTCCAGGTCGGCGCTGAGCTGCGGGAAATCCAGGTGACAGTGGGAATCGACAAGCATCCGTAAGCCGTTCTAGCTGCTGGCTTCCTCGACGAAGCGCGGGAACAGGCCCTGCGGCTGCGCGATGGGTGTGTCGGCCGCGAGGCGTCCCACCTCGCCCAGTGAACTAAACCCGCGCGCGTCCCCGGCAACCCCCAGCATGTCCAGCAGCTTCCCGGCCGCGGCCGGGATCACGGGCTGGGATAGGATGGCGATGTTGCGCAGCGCCTCGGCCGCCACATAGAGCACCGTGCCCATGCGCGCCGGATCGGTCTTCTTCAGCGCCCACGGCTCGGTGCGGGCGATATAGCCGTCGCCTTCCGCGATGAGCGCCCACAAGGCGCCGAGCGCATTGTGGATTTCCTGGTTCTCCATGACTTCGCGCATGGTGGCGGCGGTTGCATCGATGGAGGCCAGCAGCGCCCGGTCGCCCTCGTCGAACGGGCCCGGCCGCGGCAGCGCGCCGTCGCAGTTCTTGAAGATCATGCTGAGCGTGCGCTGCGCCAGATTGCCGATGCCGTTGGCCAGGTCGCCGTTGATGCGGTGGATGATGCCCTCGCGCGAGAAGCTGCCGTCCTTGCCGAACGGCACCTCGCGCGCCAGGAAATAGCGGATCTGGTCGAGACCGAACTCCTCGACCAGCGCCTCGGGCGTGATGACGTTGCCCAGCGACTTGGACATCTTCACGCCTTCCAGGTTGAGGAAGCCGTGGGCGAAGACCCGTTTCGGCAGCGGCAGCTCGGCGGACATCAGGAACGCCGGCCAATAGACTGTGTGGAAACGGATAATGTCCTTGCCGATCACATGCACGTCGGCCGGCCAGTAGCGCGCGAACTTCTCCGGGTCCGACGGGAAGCCGGCGCCGGTGATGTAGTTGGTCAGCGCGTCGAGCCAGACATAGACGATGTGCTTCTGCGCGCCCGCCGCCGCGTCCGCCGGGATCGGGATGCCCCAGGTGAAGCTGGTGCGCGACACCGACAGGTCCTTGAGCCCGCCCTTGACGAAGCTGACGATCTCGTTGCGCCGGGTGTCGGGCAGGATGAAGCCGGGCTCGCTCTCGTAAAGCGCCAGGAGCCTTTCCTCATAGGCGGACAGCCGGAAGAAGTAGCTGGGCTCCTCGACCCATTGGACCGCCTTGCCTTCCCCGGTGCGGAACTGGCCGTCCTCGCCCTTCACCAGTTCGGATTCCGGGAAGAACGCCTCGTCGCTGACCGAATACCAGCCGGCGTAGTTGTCCAGGTAGATGTCGCCCCTGGCGATCATCCGGTTCCACATCTCCGCCACGGCCGCGTGATGGCGCGGCTGGGTGGTGCGGATGAAGTCGTCATTGGAGATGTTCAGCAGGCGGCACATGGCCTCGAACTTGCCGGCGTTCTCGTCCGCGAACTCGATGGGCTGCTTGCCCGCCCTGCCCGCCGACTGCTCGACCTTCTCGCCGTGCTCGTCGGTGCCGGTCAGGAACAGCACATCGTGGCCGTCCAGCCGCTTGAAGCGCGCGATGATGTCCGTCGCGATCGCCTCGTAGGCATGGCCCAGATGCGGCGCGCCGTTCACGTAGGAAATGGCGGTGGTGATGTAGAAGCTGGGCTTGGTCATGCCGTGATGGTCTGGAGCTTGCTGAAGAGCGTGATGGTCACCTGTTTGGGCTCGAGATTGACGGCCTCGGCCCGCGAGAACAGGTGGCCGGTGTTCTCCCATACCTCGATCCATTGATCAAGCGCGGCCCTCGGCGCGATGCGGGCGAACAGGGCGGTTTCGCCGGGCACGGCCTCCCTCTCCTGCCCGCCGGTCGCCGCGAAGGCGACGAGGCGCTGGAGCATGCCGCCGAGCAGCTCGCCCAGCAGCCGGAAATCGTCGATGGACTGGCGCCCGCTCACCGCGTCGCCCAGCGCGTGGAGCGCCGAGGGATTGATCCGGGGCAACTCGCCCAGCAGCCCGGCGGCCTTGCGGTAGAGCTCGGCGCCGCCGGCCTCGGCCAGCGTCATGGCGCGGCCTGGGCTGCCGTTGCCCAGCGCGATGACCAGCTCCCTGTCGCCGGGCGGCAGCACGGCCCCGTGGTCGTCCAGCACCGCCGCGACCTGGCCGTCCGCCAGCGGCCGCAGGGCCAGCGTCTGGCAGCGCGAGCGGATGGTGGGCAGCAGCCGGCCCGGCGCGTGGGCCAGCAGCAGCAGCACCGAGCGCCTCGGCGGCTCCTCCAGCATCTTGAGGAGGGCGTTGGCGGCCTGCCGGTTCATCTCGTCGGCGCTGTCGATGATGGCGATGCGCCACGGCGCGTCCGAGGTCATCCCGAAGAAGCCGTGCAGGCGGCGGACGTCGTCCACCACGATCTCGCCGCGCAGGCGCTTGGCCTTCTCGTCCCAGGCGCGCTCCACGGCCGTCACGCCCGGATGTCCGCCCTGGGCCATCAGGCGGAAGGTGCGGGAGCCCTCGGGCACGTCCAGGCTGGCGGGCGGCGGCGGCGCGCCGAACAGGCCGCCGTCGTCGGCGGGATCGCCCTGCTCCAGCAGGAAGCGGGCGAAGCGGTAGGCCAGCGTCGCCTTGCCCACGCCGCGCGGGCCGGTGATCAGCCAGCCATGCGGCAGCCTGCCGCTCGCATGGGCCGACAGCAGGACGTCCTCGGCCGGGCCGTGGCCGACGAGGCGCGGCGTCAGGCGCGGATGGCGCCCCTCTCCGCTCGGCCGCGCCGGCTCGGCCATCAATGCACCTTCAGCCGGTCCTGCACGGCGGTCCAGATCGCCTCGTGCACCGTCTCGACCGGCTGGTCGGCGTCGATCAGCACGCAGCGTTCCGGCTCGCGGGCGGCGATGTCGCGGAACGCTTCCCGCACCGTCTCGTGGAAGGCGCGGCCCATCTGCTCGTAGCGGGTCTCGGTGACGTTCCGGCGCACGGCCCGGTCGAGCCCGAGGCCGACCGGGATATCCAGCACCAGCGTCAGGTCGGGCTTCAGCTTTCCCGCCACCAGACGGTGCAGCGTCTCGACCGCCTCGCGGCCCAGGCCCTGGGCATAGCCCTGATAGGCCATGGTGGAATCGACGAAGCGGTCGCACAGCACCCACAGGCCCTCGTCCAGCGAGGGCAGCACGGTTTCCTCCAGGTGATCGGCGCGGGCGGCGAAATGCAGCAGCGTCTCGGCCATGGGCGACCAGGCGCGGTCGCCCTGGACCAGCAGGTTGCGGATCGGGCCGTTGGGCTCGCGGGTCTCGACGACGCTGATCCGCTCGGTCGCCTTCAGCCGGGCCGACAGCAGCCCGAGCTGGGTGGACTTGCCGGCTCCCTCGCCGCCCTCGAAGGTCACGAAGATCCCGCGGCGAGCCCTGGCCATGCTACTTGCCTTCCGCCGGCTTCTCCTCCGGCGCGGTCGCCTCGCCGGACGAGCCAGAGATCAGGTAGTCGATGGCCGAGCCGATCTCGCCCAGCGGACCCACCTTCTCGATCTCCTCGGCGGTCACCAGCGGCACCTGGATGTCGTTCATGCCCGGCAGCGTCACCGTGACCACGCCGACCTGCGTGCCCTTGGGCGTGCCGGCCTTGACGGGGGCGGTGTACTTGATCTTCGCCTTGGCGCTCATCTTGGCCTGGCGGCTCAGGGTCAGGGTGATGTCCCTGGCGACGGTCAGGCCGATCTTGGACTTCACGCCCAGCCACACCGGCGCCTCCTCGATCACCGTGCCGGCCTTGAGCAGGGTATAGGTGTCGAAATTGCGGAAGCCCCATTCCATCAGTCCGCGCGACTCCTCGGCGCGCGCCTTGCCGCTGGGCAGGCCATTGACCACCAGGATCAGGCGGGTGTTGCCGCGCTTGCCCGAAACCGTCACGCCATAGCCGCCGGCCTCGGTATAGCCGGTCTTCAGGCCGTCGGCGCCGTCGACCACGCCCAGCGTGGGATTGCGGTTCTGCTGGGTGATCGGCGCGCCGGTCTTCAGGTTCTCGCCATAGGCGAATTCGCGCTCGGCGTAATAGGGGTAGTATTCCGGGAAGTCCCGGATGATGCGGCTCGCCAGGATCGCCAGGTCGCGGGCCGAGGAATAGTGCTCGGGATCGGCGAGGCCGTGCGGGTTGACGAAGTGCGAATTCTTCATGCCCAGGCGCTGGGCCATCTCGTTCATCATGTTCGAGAAGCCCTCGACCGAGCCGCCCAGCCCTTCGGCCAGGGCGACGCAGGCGTCGTTGCCCGAGACGATGATGGTGCCCTTGAGCAGGTCCTCCACCCTCACCTGGTCGCCGACCTTCAGGAACATGGTCGAGCCGCCCATCTTCCAGGCGCGCTCGCTGACGGTCAGCTTCTCGTCCAGCTGCATGGCGTTCTTCTTGAGCGCGTCGAAGATGACGTAGTCGGTCATCATCTTGGTCATGGAGGACGGAGTCATCTTCTCGTCCGGATTCTTCTCCATCAGGACCGTGCCGGTCGTGTAGTCGATCATGATCGCCTGCTTCGCCTGGATCTCGTAAGGCGGCGGCGCCGCGGCCTGGGCGGCGGCGGGCGCGACGATAAGAGCAAGGAGGAGCGGCAAACGGCGAAGTCGCAGCATGAAATCGGTTCCGTGTCGTTGATGCAGGCCGATCCTAGGCCGCCCCGTCCGTTCCCGCAAGCCGTGAGGCACAACGGATTGTGGCCCCGGCGGGAGTTATCCCCCATAATCAGCGGGATACGGGCGCACGGGCCGCCGGGACGCGCGCCGGCGGAGTCACCAATCTGGGCATGAGTCCGGCGCGGCCGCGGCATCCGTGTGGCAGGCTGTGTCGCGGCCAAGTAATAGCAACTTGCATCAAAATAGTAATTGTGATGCCGGGCTGCGCCGCCGCCGCGCCGGAGCATCTTGGCAGTGGCAAAAAACCGCGAGTACTGTTAAAGATTTAACCTTGGGCTGGGTGTAACAGTGGGGCGCTGTCGTTCCCTCGGCAGTCGAGAGATGCCATGACGATCTTCCGGACATTCGGGCGGTGCCGCAAGGCCAGTGTCGCGACCGTTTTCGCGCTGGTCCTGCCGATCCTGCTGGGCTTCGCGGCGCTGATCGCGGAATTCGGCAGCATCCTGGTCACCGAGGCGCGCAACCAGCGCGTCGCGGACCTGGCCTCCTACGCGGGCGCCCTCGCCTACAACGCGGCGACCTCGGACAAGGAGACGAAGGCGCGCTCGGCGGCCAAGAATGTGGCGTCGCTGAACGGCGTCCCGGCGGCCGGCGTCACCGTCACCTTCCCGACCGGCATCAAGACCGCCGGCGCGACCGCGGTCAGGGCCGAGGTGACCACGCCCTATACGCTGGCGCTGGCCAGGGTGCTGACCAGCAAGGCATCGGTGCCGGTGAGCACGGATGCCTTCACCGAGATCAGCGGCGGCGCGTCGAGCTGCATCCTGGCGCTCAATCCCGGGGGCACCGGCGTCACCATGACCGGCGGCACGTCCCTCAGCGCGGCAAGCTGCGCGGTCAACTCCAACAGCACGGTCTCGGCCACCTGCGGAACGAGCATCACCGCATCGGCCGTCACCTATGGCAGCACCCTGACCGAGGGATGCAGCAACATCACCGCCAACACGAAGGTGCGGCAGACCACGAACGATCCCTTCCTGGGCAACACGGGCGTCGCCAGCCTGTGGTCGAACGTGGCGACGATCGAGAACATGGCGGGGCCAGTTGCCCCGACGGTGCCTGCGGGTACGGTTGATCTAACTACTGTTAATTCATCTGATCCAACTAACTACCTTGGCTATAGTTCATATACCACGAAGAACTTCAGTAACGGATGCACGGCGACGCAGAACGCTGCCTACACCAACGACTGGACAATCACCTGCCCGGATGGCGGAACCTATAATTTCAAGGGCATCTCCGGCGGCAGCAAGCTGAAGTTCAACAAGGACGGTGCCGGCAACAGCACCTATAATTTCAGCGATCCCGTATCGCTGTCGGGCACGTCAGAGTTCGGCAAGGGCACCTACAATTTTGCCCAGGGGATCAACGTCGGCGGCGGCGCGACCGTAGTCTTCGACCGTGGAACCTTCCGTATGGGACAGAGTTCGAACGGCTGCTGGAGCGCCCGGTTCAGCATTTGCCATACGGGCACGTCGCTGACATTCCGCGGCCCCAGCACGTTCGAGCTTTCCGCCGGCATCGCCGTCCAGGGCGGCACGACCACCAAGATCGGCTATGACAGCGCCGGCAACAACGTATCGGGCAACAGCTACTGGTTCGGCCCCAGCAGCGGCGGCGACGCGATCCTGACCGGCGGCGGCGCCAATCTGTGGTTCGCCGACGCGACCGCCGGCGGCAAGGTGTTCAAGATTTCCGGCAACGTCAATGCCGGCGGCGGCGGCACATGCACCGTCCTTCCGGCCGCCGCGCAGCACGACATCAACGGCAATGTGCGCCTGTCGGGCGCGATCTATCTGGGCTCCGGCGTCTATACGGTCGATGGCTACATGGTATTCGGCGCGGGCAACAGCGGCGGCTCCGTGAGCTGCAACGGCGAGGTCATCAGCGTCAAGGGAATCAACGTGAACATCGTCCTCTCCGGCGCGGCGACCAATCCCGACGGCGGCGATTGCAACGGCAAGGTGTTCTGCAGCATCGCGGGGTACGACAACGTGGTCCTGAAGGCTCCCACCACCGGCGATCTCGCGAACCTGCTGGTGATCGGCCCCCAGAACGCCGCGCGGACCGGCAGCTCGTTCTTTGGCCAGGGGTCCAGCGGTGGCACGCTCAGCGGGGCGTTCTATTTCCCCTATGGCAGCATGACCATGGCCGGCGGCTCCGGCGTGTCCGATGCGGGAGAGTGCTTCCAGCTCGTCGCGACGCAGATTTCCATCACGCAAGGGGCGACGGCCGCGTCTTCCTGTGTCGGCGGTTCCGGCAGCGTGTCCGCCAAGCTGGTGCGGTGATTTCGTGGTGCTTGCAGGGCTGAGGCGACTCTGGCGCCGGTTCCGCCGGGACAGAAGCGGCGTCGCCGCCATCGAGCTGGCGATCATCTCGCCCATCCTGCTGCTCATCATGGTGGCGATGGTGGATTTCGGGCTGGTGCTCTATGTCCGCTTCAACCTCAACGAGACGGTGTCGGCGAGCGCCAACTACGCCATCATCAAGGCGGACGACGTTTCCGCGTCGAAAGGCGCGGCCCTCGCGGCCAACCTCGTCGAGATCATGCCCGCCAACGTCAACGTCACGGCGGTGGTGAACAACGGGCCGACGGTCACCCGGACCAACGGCGTCTCCTCGCCTTCGGGCACCGCCTCCGCCGCCGATGCCTGCTATTGCCCCACCGGAACCGGGGCGAGCGTCACCTGGGGCGGCTCGATGACTTGCGGCGCCGCCTGTTCGGGCGGCGGCATGGCGGGCAAGTTCGTGACGCTGAACGCCAGCGTCTCGCACTCGCCCCTGTTCGGCAATTACGGCTTCGTCCAGAACGGCCAGGTGACCGCCTTCACCATCGTCCAGGTGAAATAGGGATGGCGCGGCGCGGCGGATTCCTGGCCAACCGACGCGGCGCCACGGCCGTGGAATTCTCGCTGGTCATCATCCCGCTGCTGCTGTTCCTGTTCGGCACCATCGAGTTCGCGCGGCTGATGTGGACGCGGCAATCCATGCAGTCGCTCGCCATCACCGCGGCGCGCTGCGTCGGCATCCTGCAACCGAGCTGCGTCAGCGGGACGGCCTACAACGAGACCAACACCAGGAACTTCATCATCGACCGGGCCGCCGCCTTCGGCGTGCCGCTGGCCGCCGGCAACATCACCATCACGACCAATGCGACCGTCGAAGAATGCCGGGTGACGGGCTTCTCGAGGGTGAGCATCAACTACACCTTCAACACCGTGGCGCCCAAGCTGATCACCGCGCTCAACGGCGGCAAATCCCTCACCGCGACCGCCTGCTTCCCCAATCAGGTATAGGGTAAAAGCCGTTCAGGTTGGCCTTTCCGCGCGGGAGGCATTCCCTCTCCCTTTGGGAGAGGGTCAGGGTGAGGGACGTTGTCGATGCCGCTCACCGGCCTGAACCCCTTCCCGCACAATGCCCCTTGTGTCTTTGGGATCTGTCATTGTGAGTGTGCCGGGTGATCGGGGCATG
>CAZVVC010000076.1:0-12897 GCA_964630425.1 uncultured Bifidobacterium sp.
GGCTCTCGACCACCGGCCGCACCTCGGACGAGACCAGCTTGTCCTTGGTCTGGGACGAGAACTTGGGATCGGGCACCTTCACCGACAGCACGCAGGTGAGGCCCTCGCGCGCATCGTCGCCGGTCAGCGGCACCTTGTCCTTCTTGGCGCCCATCTGCTCGTTGGCATAGCCGTTGACGGTGCGCGTGAGCGCGGCGCGGAAGCCGGCCAGATGGGTGCCGCCGTCACGCTGCGGGATGTTGTTGGTGAAGCACAGCACATTCTCGTGATAGCCGTCGTTCCACTGGAGCGCGGCTTCCATGGTGATGCCGTCGCGCTCGCCGATGATCATGATCGGCGGCGCGTGCAGCCCCGTCTTGTTGCGGTCCAGATAGCTGACGAAGGCCGCCACGCCGCCCTCGTAATACAGCTCCACATGCTTGTGCTCGGCATGGCGCTGGTCGAACAGGTTGATGCGCACGCCCGAATTGAGGAACGCCAGCTCGCGCAGCCGGTGCTCCAGCGTGTCGTAGTCGAACACGATCTGCGGGAAGGTCCGGGTGGACGGCAGGAAGCGCACCTGGGTGCCGGTCTTGCCCTCGGACGGGCCGATGGGCTTCAGGTCCTCCTCGGGATCGCCGTGGCGGAAGCGCATGTACCATTCCTGGCCGCCGCGCCAGATGCGCAGGTCGAGATATTCGGACAGGGCGTTCACCACCGACACGCCCACGCCGTGCAGGCCGCCCGAGACCTTGTAGGAGTTCTGGTCGAACTTTCCGCCGGCATGGAGCTGGGTCATGATGACCTGGGCGGCCGAGACGCCTTCCTCGGGATGGATGTCGGTGGGGATGCCGCGGCCGTTGTCGGTCACCGAGACCGAGCCGTCCGGATGCAGCACCACGCGGATGTCGTCGCAATAGCCGGCCAGCGCCTCGTCGATGGCGTTGTCGGTCACCTCGAACACCAGATGGTGCAGGCCCGAGCCGTCCTCGGTGTCGCCGATATACATGCCGGGGCGCTTGCGCACCGCGTCGAGCCCGCGCAGCACCTTGATGGAGTCGGCGCCATAGTCGGAACCGTTCTGCGGATCCAGATTGTCTTCTTCAGCCATCGGTCACCTTGCCTTGGGCGACGCAGAGGAACTGCGCCGCGCCCTTCAATCTGTCGAACAGCGCCCGGTCCGTGCCCGTCATCCAGGCCTGCGACCCCAGCGCCAGAATCTCGTCGAACAGCGCCTCCCGGCGCGGCTCGTCCAGATGCGCCGCCACCTCGTCGAGCAGCAGCAGCGGCGGCGCGCCCCGATGCACCGCCTGGAGCCGCGCGTCGGCCAGCACCACCGCGACCAGCAGCGCCTTCTGCTCGCCCGTCGAGCACAGCGCCGCGGGCAGCCCCTTGGCCAGATGGACCACCTCGAGGTCGGCGCGGTGCACGCCTTCCTGGGTCCGGCCCGAGTCCCGGTCGGCCACCCGGTTGCGGCGCAGCAGCGCCTGGAGCCGCGCCTCGACCTCGACCGCCGCGTGTTCGCCCAGCAGATCCTCGGCGAGGCCGCGCACCGCCAGCTCGGCGCGCGGGAACGGCCCGATGCCGGCGGCGAGCGCGCCGCGCAGCCGCATCACCGCCTCGCGCCGGGCCGCCGCGATCGCCACGCTCGCCTCGGCCATGCGGCCTTCCAGCGCGGTCAGCCAGGCATCGTCGCCACCGCCGTCGCGCAGGAGCTTGAGACGCTCGCGCATCACCCGCTCATAGGCGCCGACCCGGCGGCCGTGCTCGGCATCGTATCCCAGCACCAGCCGGTCGAGGAAACGGCGCCGGTCCGAACGTCCGTCGGTGAACAGCCGGTCCATCTGCGGCGTCAGCCAGACCACGCGGATCAGCTCGGCCAACGCCGCGGGGCCGCGCGCCGGGGCGCCGTCGATACGCACCACGCGCCGCTCGGCGCCGTCCTCGTCATCCTCGCCGGCCCGGCCCTCGATGCCCGTGCCCACCGCCGCCACGCCCGACGGCGTGGCGATGCGGGCGGCGACCGACCAGCCGCCGGGGCCGTCCAGGCGCGCCAGCTCGGACAGGCGCGCGCCGCGCAGGCCGCGGCCGGGCGTCAGATAGGACAGGGCTTCGAGCACATTGGTCTTGCCCGCGCCGTTCGGCCCGGTGAGCACCACGGGACGCGGCGCCGCCTCGATCCGTTCCGCGCCGTAGTTGCGGAAATCGGTGAGGGTCAGCCGGGTCACCGCCAGCAACAGCGGCGCCGCCTCGGGTCCGGCCGCCCGCTCCGCACTGTGTTCGGCCTGCAGCATTCCTTTCCCGGATGCCCCCGCGCCTAGACGCGCATCGGCATCAGCACGTAGAGCGCCGTGTCGTCGCCGCCGTCCTGCACCAGCGTGGGCGCGGCCGCGTCGGCGAAGGCCACCTGCACGGTGTCGCCCTCGACCTGCCCCATGATGTCCAGCACGTAGCGTGCGTTGAAGCCGATCTCCATGGCCTCGGAGGCATAGCCGGCGGCCAGCTCCTCGGTGGCCGAGCCGCTGTCCGGGCTGTTGACCGCCAGCGTCACCCGGTCGGTGTCGATGATCAGCTTGACCGCCCGCGACTTCTCGCTGGAGATGGTCGAGACGCGGTCGATGGCCTCGGCGAACAGCCGGGCGTCGACCTCGAGCAGGCGCTCGTTGCCCGCCGGGATCACGCGCACGTAGTCGGGGAAGGTGCCGTCGATCAGCTTGGAGGTCAGCACCGCGTCGGCGAAGTCGAAGCGGATCTTGCTCTCGGACAGGCTGACCTGCACCTCGCCCTCGGCCTCGTCGAGCAGCTTGCGCACTTCCTGGACGGTCTTGCGCGGCACGATCACGCCGGGCATGCCGGCGGCGCCCAGCGGCATGGGCAGGCGCACGCGGGCCAGGCGGTGGCCGTCGGTGGCGACGCCCACCAGGGTCGGCTCGCCGCCGTCCGCCACGTGCAGGTAGATGCCGTTCAGATAGAAGCGGGTTTCCTCGGTGCTGATGGCGAAGCGGGTCTTGTCGATCAGGCGCTTCAGGTCAGCGACCGGCAGGGCGAAGCGGTGCGGCAGCGCGTCCTCGGCCATCACCGGGAAGTCCTCGCGCGGCAGGCAGGCCAGCACGAAGCGCGAGCGGCCGGCGCTGAGCGTCAGGCGCTGCTCGGCGCCCTTGTACTCCAGCTCCACCTGCGCGCCGTCCGGCAGCTTGCGGACGATGTCGTAAAGGGTGTGGGCGGGCGTGGTGATGGCGCCGGGCGCGGCCACGTCGGCGGCCACGGATTCCACGACCGCGAGGTCGAGATCGGTCGCGGTCAGGTTCAGCCGGCCGTCGGACGCCTCGAGCAGCATGTTCGACAGGATCGGGATCGTGGTGCGCCGCTCGACGACACTTTGCACATGGCCCAGCGACCGCAGGAGCGCCGCGCGTTCAATGGTAAGTTTCATGGGCTCTTGGATATGGTTGAACCTACGGGAGCGGGGCCGCCAAGCCCCTGAGTTTCTTATGCTTTTCCGGCAGGCAACAACGCCGCGGACCGGACCCGGACAACGCCTTCCGCGGAGGGCTGTCAACCGGACGGAGACTCTAGCAGAGGCCGCCCGGAAAGACACGAAAAATGGGGCCGGCGGCCCCATTCGCGGCAGCCTGGAACGTGGGCTGAAACAGGGGCCGAAACAGTCAGGTTTCGAGGGTGCGGCGCAGGTTCTCGATATCCTGGTCGAGGCCGCTGTCGATCTCGCGCAGCTCCTCGATGCGGCGCACCGCATGCATCACGGTGGTATGGTCGCGGCCGCCGAACTTGCGGCCGATCTCGGGCAGGCTGCGCGAGGTGAGCTGCTTGGCGAGGTACATGGCCACCTGGCGCGGGCGGGCGACGGCGCGGGCGCGCCGGGCCGACAGCAGGTCGGACAGGCGCACGTTGAAATATTCGGCCACGTGGCGCTGGATTTCCGCGATGCTCACCCGCCGGTCGTTGGAGCGTATCAGGTCCTGCAGCACTTCCTGGGTCATCTCCAGCGTCACCGGCCGGCCGACCAGGTCGGCATAGGCGGTGACCCGGTTGAGCGCGCCTTCCAGCTCGCGCACGTTGGAGACGATCTTGCGGGCGAGGAACTCGGTGACCTCCTTGGGCATGTCCGGCCGGCCCAGCATCTCCAGCTTGGACTGGAGGATGCCCAGCCTCAGCTCGTAGTCGGTCGGGTGCACGTCGGCCACGAGGCCCCAGCCCAGGCGCGACTTGATGCGGTCCTCGATGCCCTCGAGGTCCGAGGGCGAGCGGTCGCCCGAGATCACCACCTGGCGGTGCTGGTCGATCACCGCGTTGAAGGTGTGGAAGAACTCTTCCTGGGTGCTGTCCTTGTGGGCGATGAACTGGACGTCGTCGATCATCAGCACGTCGACCGAGCGGAACTGCTCCTTGAACGCCATGGTATCCTTGAAGCGCAGCGCCCGGATGAACTGGTACATGAACTTCTCGGCCGAGAGGTAGAGCACCTTGCGCTCGGGATCGCGCGCCCGGATCTCGGCGGCGATGGCGTGCATCAGATGCGTCTTGCCCAGGCCCACGCCGCCATAGAGGAACAGCGGATTGAACTGGACCTTGGTGCTGCCCGCCACGCGCCGGGCCGCCGCGTGGGCCAGCTCGTTGGACTTGCCGACCACGAAGCTGTCGAAGGTGAAGCGCGGATCGAGCGGCGCGCCGTAGTTCTCGCCGCCGTCCATGTCCTCGGCCTGCGCCGCCGGCGCGGGACGCCCATTCGTCCGGGGCGCGGGCGCCACCTTCACGGCGGGCGCGGCCTGGGACGGCTGGACGCTGACCACCAGCTCCACGTCGATGGCGGCGCCCGTCTCCTGGCGCCAGTAGTCGGTGATGCGGCCCAGATAGTGGGTCTTGACCCAGTCGCACATGAAGCGGGTCGGCACCGTGATGAGCACCTTGGCGCCCTCGGCGCGCAGCACGCCCAGCGGCTTCAGCCAGCTGTCGAAGGTGGCGTCGCCGAACTCGGCGCGCAGCTTGGCTCTGATCCGCTGCCAGGCGTCCTGCCAGGGTGCCATCATGGAGGGGTTGCTCGCATCGTTGTGTATCCCCCCGATTCGGTGGGTTTCGCTACTCACTTTTCGACCCCGTCAGCTCTGTGTCCAGGGAAGGCCGCGCACTTTCCATCCGCCGACCCGGCCTCGATGGCGGTCGGCGTCGGGGTCCCCCTCGAACCCCTCGGAAATGTTGTAGCAGTTCGCATAGCCGCGTTCGGTCATCAGCCTGGCGGCGGCGGCCGAGCGCACGCCGGAGCGGCACAGGAAGAGAATCGGCGCGGCGCGGTCGACGCCGGCGGCGTCCAGCTCCTCGGCGAATCGGTCGTTGCGCTGACCGCCCGGAAAGCCCTGCCATTCGATGAAGAGCGGCTTTTTATTCAGCGGGTCCAGATCGGCGACGCCCACATAGGTCCATTCGGCGCGCGTGCGGACATCCACGAGCAGGGCCGAGGGCTCTGATTCCAAGAGATTCCAGGCTTCCGTGGGCGACAAATCGCCTGCGTAACCAGCCATTCGACCTTAATCCTCCCAATCGGACCAACACCATAACGCCGACTCTGCAAAGAATTGCCCCGCCAGCGTCATGTATTCGAAAGAAGAAGTAAAGAAGACCTCTGCAAAGGCTACCTTTATAGCCTTTCTGTTACACTTTTGTTACTTGCAGAGATCCGCCCGTCCTCGAATCTGGCAGAGAGAGTATCAAATCGTGCGCGGTTCGCAACAGGTGCTGCGCCAGGGTCGACGTTTTGTGACAGCTCTATGTACGGCGTGTTACCGCCCTACCAGATATGGTCGGGCCGCAGCCGGCAGGGACGACGATGGCGGTGAGGAGAACGGGCGCCGCGCGACAGGCGCGCGCGGCATCCGAATCGGCCGTCAGGCCTTCAGCGCGCGCAGGCGGTGATTGAGGCGCGAGATCTTCCGCGAGGCGGTGTTCTTGGCGAGCACGCCCTTGGACACGCCGCGCATGATCTCGGGCTCGGCGAGCTTCAGCGCCTCGGTGGCGGCGGCGGCATCGCCCGATTCCAGGGCCTTCTCGACGCCCTTGATGAACGTGCGGATACGGCCGCGGCGGGCGCGGTTCACGTCGGTGCGACGCTCGGACTGGCGGATGCGCTTACGCGCCTGCGGCGAATTGGCCATTTTTGTTCCGTCTCAACGCTAAATCACGAACAGGGCGCGGCTTATAAGGCCTGCGCCCCTGCCCGTCAACCATTGGATGGCGCCGGAAAGCCCCGCTTTCCGGCGCGCGGGTGCCTAGCGATTCCCGAACCGGGCGGGACGCTTCTCGACGAAGGCGCCCATGCCTTCCTTCTGGTCCTCGAAAGCGAACAGCGCGTGGAAGGTGCGCCGCTCGAACCGGACGCCTTCCGACAGGGTGGTCTCGTAGGCCCGGTTGATCGCCTCCTTGGCGACGATCACCGACGGGCGCGACATGCCGGCGATGACGGCGGCGGCCTTCAGGGCCTCGTCGACGAGCTGGTCGTTGGGCACCACGCGGCTCACCAGGCCCGAGCGCTCGGCCTCCTGGGCGTCCATCATGCGGCCGGTCAGGCACATGTCCATGGCCTTCGACTTGCCGACGAAGCGGGTCAGGCGCTGGGTGCCGCCCGAGCCGGGGATGACGCCCAGCTTGATCTCGGGCTGGCCGAACTTGGCACTCTCGGCGGCGATGATGAAGTCGCACATCATGGCCAGCTCGCAGCCGCCGCCCAGGGCGAATCCGGCCACCGCGGCGATCACCGGCTTGCGGGTGCGGGTCACCGTCTCCCAGTTGCTGGTGATGAAGTCCTCGGTGAACACGTCGATGTAGTTCTTGTCCTTCATCTCGGTGATGTCGGCGCCCGCGGCGAAAGCGCGTTCGCTGCCGGTGATGACGGTGCAGCCGATCTCCGGGTTCTTCTCGATGCCGTTCAGCGCGTCGGTCAGCTCGTCCATGAGCTGGCCGCACAGGGCGTTGAGCGCCTTCGGCCGGTTGAGGGTGATGAGCGCGACGTTGCCGCGGGTTTCGAACAGGATAGTCTCGTAGGCCATGGAAATCCTCCCGGAATGCTTGCCGTCACAGGGCTGGCCGCGTTTTTGACAGAGCTTGCCGCCGGGCGCAACCGCCGCGCCTCGAAAGGCCTAGCGCTGGTGCCCGGCGCAGAAGAACGTCGAGCGCCCGCCCTGGACGATGCGCGAGATGGTGCCCGAGCAGCCCGGGTGGCCGCAAGGCTCGCCCTCGCGTCCATACGCCTTCCACGAATGCTGGAAATAGCCCAGTTCCCCGTCCACCCGGGCG
The DNA here is from genome assembly GCA_964630425.1 of uncultured Bifidobacterium sp. Lineage (GTDB taxonomy): Bacteria > Pseudomonadota > Alphaproteobacteria > SMXS01 > SMXS01 > RI-34. The sequence continues at coordinate 7,282 of CAZVVC010000076.1, forward strand.
TAATCGCGCAAGCTGGACCCGCCGGCCGCGATCGCCCTTTCGAGCGTGTCGCGGATGGCGGGAACCAGCCTCTCCGCGCGTTGCCCCGACACGGAACAGGCAAGCCTGCGCGGGGATATGCCTGACATGTGCAACGCCTCGCAGACATAGATGTTCCCGAGCCCGGCCACCACGCGCTGGTCGAGCAGCGCCGCCTTGATCGGCGTCCGCTTGCCCGCGAGCGCCCGGGCCAGATAGCCGGCGGTGAAATCCCCGCCCAGCGGCTCGGGCCCCAGATGGGCGAAATAGGGATGGGCCGGCAGTTCGGCCTCGCTGGTCAGGGTCATGAAGCCGAAGCGGCGCGGATCGTGGAACACCACGCGGCTGCCGTTGCCCACCTCGAACACCACGTGATCGTGGGCGGCGAGCGGCGGCGGCTCGTCGGACACGCCGGGCGCCCACAGGTTCATGCGCCCCGACATGCCCAGATGCATGATCAGCACCTGGCCATCGTCGAGATGGACCACGATATATTTGGCACGCCGGTCGATCCGCTCGATGCGCCGCCCCGCGAGCCGTTCGGCCAGGTCGGGCGGCAGGGGGAAGCGCAGGTCGGGCCGGCGGGCGGTGACTTTGGTCAGCGTCCGGCCTTCCATGGCCTGGCTCAGGCCGCGGCAGACGGTTTCAACCTCGGGAAGTTCGGGCATGAGGCGATGGTTTCCGGGACGGTAAGGCTTCTGGCGGCTGTGGGCCGGGTGGAGTAAGGTGCCGCGCATGATAGAGGATCACGGCGAAAACACAGCCCCTCCCGCGCGGGAGAGCGCGAGCTTCGGCTTCCGCGACGTCAGCCCGTCGGAAAAGACGGCCCTGGTCAGGGGCGTCTTCGATTCGGTCGCCACCCGCTACGACGTCATGAACGACGCCATGAGCGGCGGCGTGCACCGGATCTGGAAGGCGGCGATGATCGACTGGCTGCGCCCGCGTCCCGGGATGCGCATGCTGGACGTGGCCGGCGGCACCGGCGACATCGCCTTCCGCATCCTGGACAGGGCCAACCGCCACCTGGCCGAGGGCCGGACCCCGGCGTCGGTGACGGTCTGCGACATCAACGAGGCCATGCTGAACGTGGGCCGCGACCGGGCGGTGAACGCGGGCCGGCTGGACCATCTGGACTGGATGGCGGGCAATGCCGAGGCGCTGCCCTTCGCCGACGCCAGCTACGACAGCTACACCATCGCCTTCGGCATCCGCAACGTGACCGACATCCCCGCCGCGCTGCGCGAGGCGCGCCGGGTGCTGAAGCCGGGCGGGCGCTTCCTGTGCCTGGAGTTCTCCAACGTAGAGCTGCCGGTGCTGAGGCAGGGCTATGATTTCTATTCGTTCAACGTCGTGCCGTGGATGGGGCGGCTGATCGCCGGCGACGCCGACTCCTACCGCTATCTGGTCGAGAGCATCCGCAAGTTCCCCGACCGGGACAGCTTCGCCGGCATGATCGGGGACGCCGGGTTCGGCCGCGTCTCGGTCCGCGCCATGTCGGGCGGCATCGTCGCGCTGCACTCGGCCTGGCGGGTCTGATCCCGCGCCCATGTTCGCCGCCGCCGGCCATTTCCTGAGACTGTTCAAGATCGCGCGCACCCTGGCGCGGCACGACGCCATGTTCCCGCTGGACCTGCTGGCCATGCCGCCGGCGCTGCGCGGCTCGCTGAGCGTGCTGACCGTGTTCAACCGGCGCCGCGTCAACGCGGCGATCCCGCCCGGCGAAAGGCTGGCGCACGCGCTGGAGGAGCTGGGTCCCACCTTCATCAAGCTGGGCCAGGCGCTCGCCACCCGGCCCGACATCGTCAGCGAGGACGTGGCCGAGGCGCTCACCCGCCTGCAGGACCGGCTGCCGCCCTTCCCGGGCGAGGGGGCGCGGCGGATCGTCGCGGCCGATCTCGGCCAGCCGGTCGAGGCGCTGTTCTCCCGCTTCGACGACGAGGCCGTCGCCGCCGCCAGCATCGCCCAGGTGCACCGGGCGGTGACCGCCGACGGCGTGAAGGTGGCGGTGAAGGTGCTGCGCCCCGGCGTGCGCGAGGCGTTCCGCCGCGACCTGGGCACGTTCTTCTGGCTGGCCCGGCTGATGGAAAGGCGCGTGCCGGACACCCGCCGGCTGCGTCCGGTGCGGGTGGCCGAGACCTTCGCCGAGATGGTCGCGCTGGAGATGGACCTGCGCTACGAGGCCGCCGCCGGCAGCGAGCTGCGCGAGAACATGCAGGACGAGGAAGGCTTCCGCGTGCCGCGCGTGCTGTGGCCGACCACGTCCGAGCGGGTGCTGACCACCGAATGGATCGACGGCATCCCGCTGGGCGACCGGGCGGCGCTGGAGGCGGCGGGCATCGACAGGCGGGCGCTGTCCACCGTGCTGGTGCGCGTCTTCCTGCTGCAGGTGATGCGCGACGGCTTCTTCCACGCCGACCTGCACCAGGGCAACCTGTTCGTCGACGAGGACGGCCGCCTGGTCGCGGTGGATTTCGGCATCATGGGCCGGCTGGACCGCAAGTCGCGCCGCTACCTGGCCGAGATCCTGCGCGGCTTCCACACGGGCGACTACCGCCGCATCGCCGAGGTGCATTTCGAGGCCGGCTACGTGCCGCGCGGCAAGAACGTCAACAGCTTCGCCCAGGCGCTGCGCGCCATCGGCGAGCCCATCGCCGGCCGCCCGGTGCGCGACATCTCGTTCGGCAAGCTGCTGGCCCAGCTGTTCCAGATCACCGCCACCTTCGACATGCACACCCAGCCCCAGCTGCTGCTGCTGCAGAAGACCATGGTGATGGCCGAGGGGCTGGCCATGTACCTGGATCCCGAGATCAACATGTGGGAGGTGTCGCCGCCGGTGGTGCAGAGCTGGCTGGTGGACAACATGGGGCCGGACGCCTATCTGCGCGAGGGCGCCGAGGCGGCGCTGTCGCTGCTGCGCTACGTGCCGCTGATCGGCGAGGAGCTGGAGCGGCGGGCCGCCACCGTCACGCCCGAAGGCGTGCTGCTGCATCCGGATACCGCGCGGCTGATCGGCGAGGCGCAGGGACGGCACCTGCGCAGCCAGAGCCTCGCGCTGTGGGCGATCGCCGCGCTGCTGGTTTTGTTGATAATCATTCTCGACTAAAGTACTTGTTGCAACGGTCCGTTGGGTTACTTAGCGTAACTACAGTTCCAGCCCGTAAATTGGCATTTTCCATGCTTCAAGACAGACGCGTCCTGCTGATCATCGGCGGCGGCATCGCCGCCTACAAGTCGCTCGACCTGATCCGGCGCCTGCGCGAGCGCGGCGCCCGGGTGCGCGCCATCCTGACCGGGGCCGGCGCCGAGTTCATCACGCCGCTGTCGGTCGCCAGCCTGACGGGCGAGAAGGCCTATACGGACCTGTTCTCGCTGACCGACGAGGCCGAGATGGGGCACATCCGCCTGTCGCGCGAGGCCGACCTGGTGCTGGTCTGCCCGGCGACCGCCGACCTGATGGCCAGCATGGCCCACGGCATCGCCCGCGACCTAGCGACGACCGCCCTGCTCGCCACCGACAAGCCGGTGATGATCGCCCCGTCCATGAACGTGCAGATGTGGATGCACCCGGCCACCCGGCGCAACCTGCTGACCCTGGAAGGCGACGGCATCCTGCGCGTCGGCCCCGGCAGCGGCGATCTCGCCTGCGGCGAGGTGGGCGACGGCCGGCTGGCCGAGGTCATGGACATCGTCGCCGCCGTCGAGGACTTCTTCGCCGGACGCCCCGCCGCCGCGAGGCCGCTGAGCGGCCGCCGCGTGCTGGTGACCGCCGGGCCGACCCACGAGGCCATCGACCCGGTGCGCTACATCGCCAACCGCAGCTCGGGCAAGCAGGGCTATGCCATCGCCCAGGCGCTGGCGGCGCTGGGCGCCGACACCACGCTGGTGTCCGGTCCGACCACCCTGCCCGACCCGGCCCATGTGTTCACCGTGCGCGTCCAGTCCGCGCGCGAGATGCTGGCGGCCTGCGAGGCCGCGCTGCCCGCCGACGCCGCCGTGTGCGTCGCCGCCGTCGCCGACTGGCGCACGGCGGGCGACGCGCGCCAGAAGATCAAGAAGAACGGCGGCGCGCCGCCCGCGCTGGCCCTGGTCGAGAACCCGGACATCCTGGCCAGCCTGTCGGGCCGCGCCAACGGCCGGCCGCGGCTGGTGGTCGGCTTCGCCGCCGAGACCCAGAACGTCGTCGCCAACGCGCAGGCCAAGCTGGCGCGCAAGAAGTGCGACTGGATCGTCGCCAACGACGTGTCGCCCGTCACCGGCATCATGGGCGGCGACGACAACACCGTGCATCTGGTGACCGCCGGCGGCGTCGAGGACTGGCCGCCGGCCAGCAAGTCCGACGTGGCCGCGCGCCTCGCCGCCCGCATCGCCGATCATCTGAAGGAGACAGCCGCCTGATGCGCGTATCCGTTTCGATCCGCCGCCTTCCCCACGCGGACGGCCTGCCGGCGCCGGCCTACCAGACCGCCCAGGCCGCGGGCGCCGACCTGACCGCCGCCGTCGACGCGGAGGTGGTGCTGGCGCCGGGCGAGCGCAGGCTGATCCCGACGGGCATCGCCATCGGCCTGCCCGACGGCTACGAGGCGCAGATCCGGCCGCGCTCGGGCCTCGCGCTCAAGAACGGCGTCAGCCTGGTGAACACGCCGGGCACCATCGACGCGGACTATCGCGGCGAGATCGGGGTGATCCTCATCAATCACGGCCAGGAGCCGTTCACCGTCCGGCGCGGCGACCGAATCGCCCAGATGATCGTGGCACCCGTGGTGCAGGCCGAGTTCCGAGAGGCCGAGCTGACCGAGACCGCGCGCGGCGCGGGCGGCTTCGGCTCGACGGGAGGCAAGGGCTGACCCGTGCTCAAGCTGTCGCGCAAGACCCTCTACGCGCTCGAGGCGGTGGTCGATATCGCCTACAACGCGCGCGCCGAACCGGTCCAGTCGAAGGAGATCACCGCGCGCCAGGGAATTCCGCAGCGTTACCTGGAGCAGGTCATGCAGCAACTGGTGCGCGCGGGCATCCTGAAGGGCGTGCGCGGCCCGCGCGGCGGCTACCTGCTGGCCCGCGAGCGGCGGCGGGTGACGGTGGGCGAGATCGTCAGGGTGATCGCCGCCATGGAGGAGGAAAGCGGCGGGAACGGCTATGATTCGGAATCGGTCATGGGCCGCCGGATCATCGCCCCGTTGCTCGACTCCATCCAGCAGGACATGATGGAGCGGCTCGATTCGGTGACGGTCGACGATCTTTGCAGCGAAGCCGCCGGCACCGGCGTGCCGCGCGATTCCAAGGATCGTCTGGATTTCACCATCTAGCGCGCTTTCGCCGCCCGGAAGCGGAACAACCCGGGAATTCAATCAGGAGAGCGACATGGGGATCACCAAGACCGGCACCAAGGGCCGCGGCAAAATCTATGATTCGATCATCGACACCATCGGCGATACGCCGCTGGTGCGCATCGATCGTCTGGCAAAGGCCCACAACGTGAAGGCCAACCTGCTGGTCAAGCTGGAATTCTTCAACCCCGTCGCCTCGGTGAAGGACCGCATCGGCGCGGCCATGATCGAGGCGATGGAGGAGGCCGGCGTGCTGAAGCCCGGCGCCGTGATC
>CAZVVC010000077.1:0-12765 GCA_964630425.1 uncultured Bifidobacterium sp.
TGGCCCGGGCCTCCTCGATCCTCCCTTCCTAGACATCCCTGCGGAGGTCGTCGGGCAGCGAGTGGCCGGTGACCCGATCCAGTTCGAACAGCCTGTCGAGGAGCACCTTGCGGGCCTCTTCCGGGTTGTTCTTCAGGAGCGCACCGACCTGCATCAGCTCGACGAATTCCTGGGGTTCGATACGCGTCTGGCGCAGGAACCCCTCGATCCGTTCGTACTGGCCTGCCGGACCCTCCAACTCCTGGACGCGGGTCTGGAACTCCGAAGCCTGCGTCTTGAACGTGTTCCGTTCCGTCAGCAGCTTCTTGAACCTGGGGTGTCGCCCGAACGGGAGCTTGGCAAGTTCGTCTTCGGAGAGCTCTTGCTCGCCGTCGGCGTCCTTGTCGGCTTCCGATTTCTCGGGTTCCGAGGTCGACGTGCCCTCGGGCGCCTCCTTGGGCGGCTCAACGACGTTCGAGACGACGTCGAGCAGCGACTTCGGCTGCGCTTCTTTCTCGTCGGAGGGTGACGACCCCTCGGAAACGTCGGCTGCGGGGGACGATCCCGCGGCGTTCTCGTCCAGCGACGCCGCAGCCGCGACTTCGCTCTCAATTTCCGAAGCAGGCGGCGCTTCGGACTCATGCATCGGCATGTATTACGCCCTTCGTGTAGGCCAAAGATAGGTCAGAAACGGAAAATAAGCAACAGCTAGGCGACGACGTTCGGCTGCTGCGCCGACGGCGCCGGCATCGCGGCCTGGGCGCCGCCAGCGGAGGTGTCGTCGTTGGGCTGGTTCTGGCCGCCTTCCCCGCCTTGCTGGGCAGGGTCGGTGGCCGGGTCGCCGGTGCCGGGCTGCGTCTGACGGTTCAGGGTGACGATCGACGGCAGGCCGGAGGTGATCGCCTCCTCGTAGTCGATCGTGTTGTCGAGCAGCTTGATCTGGTACTTCGCGAACCACTCAGGATCGATGCCCGGGGTCTGCACCATCGTCGGCGCGACGCGCTCGAAGTTCGCCAGATCGCGTTCCTTGTTCGGCCGGCCGGACGAACCCGCCTCGATCTCCAGGTAGACTTCCTCGGCCAGCTCGGAGGCCGTCAGTTCGGGCCAAATCGCGCCCGGGCCGCAGACCCGCTTCACGGTCTCCTGGGACATCTCGCGCAGGAGGATCTGCCCCGAGAGCCGCGCGACGACGGAGAGGAAGTCGTCCAGCTCGTCGATCTCGGAGGCGACCGACGTCAGCCGGCTGTTCTCGGCGATCGAGCTTTCGGTCGCGGAGTCGCCGCCGGTGCCCCCCAAATTCGCCTCCTGGGAACCGACGATGAGCTGCAACATCGCGATGTCGGTTCCGGTCTCGTAGAGGTTCGGGTCAACGCCGACCTTCTCGAACCGCTGGATCACCTTGTTGATGTCCTGGCCCTCGGCCAAGCTCTTGATCTGGATGACGTCGTGCGCCTCGTGGCCGGCCAGGCTCTTGGCGTCGTCCTCCTCGAGCGCGCCTTCCTTGGCGGCGTAAAGCGGCCGGTTGGCGATTCGGTGCTGGCGCACGGCCTCGGACTTCCGGTTGATCTCGCGCTGGAGCGGACGCAGCAGGCGCACGTCGCTCTCCGGGTAGATGTCGCTCTCCTCCTCCAGCAGGTTGAAGACCAGCGGGATGTAGGGGAAGAACGTCTCCAGGTAGGGCAGGGGCGGCGGGGCTGGGTCCTTCAGGAAGTCGGGGAAGCCCTCGCAGGTGACGTACAGCAGCCCGTCCTTGCGGTCGTAGGTCTCGTAGACCAGCGCCTTCTTGCCCTCGGCCTCGGACTTCTGGACGACTCCGTTCGCGAGCTCCCGGTAGCCGGTGTAGCCGTCACCGACGTCGACCCCGTACACCTCCTTGATCTGGTCGCAGGTGAGCAGGAATTCCTCGGTCACCCGACGCGCCCCGGGGAACCCGGGCGCCAGCAGGGTGCAGTCGCCGTCCGGGATCACGCGCAGGGGGGAGGGGAAGTCGTAGACCAGCCCTTCGCGCACGACGACGTCGGGCTCCTGCTGGAGGGCCTCCATCGCCAGGCGAAGCTGTTCGATCTCGGCGCTGTTCGCCTCGATCTTGTTGTCCGCCTGGTCGGCCATCAGGCGCTCAATCTGAGCCAGCCGGTCCGTCACGTCGGACAGCTTGGCCTCGACGTCCGGGCGCTTCGACAGCGTACGTTGGAACACCAGCTTGATGTAGCCGACCGTGCAGATCACTGACCGGCGGACGAGTTGCTTGCACTGCGGCTTGAAGGGCGGCTGCTGTTCATCGAGCGTGTGCGCGAGCAGCACCTCCAGGGTCCGGCCGACGCGGTCCAGCATCTGGCGCTTGGTCATTGCCTGCTGGACGTCCATCAGCAGGGCGGCGGTCTCCGGGGAAGGCGGCAGGCCCGACTGGGCGGCCATCTCCATTTCCTGGGCGGCGCGCTCCAGGGACGTGCGCTTGCCGTCCCACACGGCGAAGTCCAGCCGCTGCCGGCGTTTGGCGATGAAGGTCGGGTTCTTCGCGTACAGGCTGGCGACGCGGTGCTTGATGTGCCGCTGGATGATGTTCGCCTTGGCGCGCTCGTCGTCGTCGGTCTCGGCGGGGAGCTGCTTGCGGACGAACTTCATGTCCTCGCGCATCCGCTTGCGGGCGGGTTCCCACTTCTTCTTGTCGTCGGCGACGTGGGCCAGGATCTTCTGGACGAGCGCCTTGCGGGCCTCGCTCACGTCCGGCGCGCCGCGCTGGATGCCGTTGTTGGAGTCTTGGTCGCCGCCGTAGGCCATCACATGCTCGCGATGTTGATCTTGATACGCTCCTGACGAGCGCGGTCTTTGGACGCCTGCTTGATCCAGCCGAAGGTGCCGACGCGGGGGCCGGTCTCCTGCGTCTTCGGCGGGGCGGGGGCTATCATCGTGCCCAGGCCGCGGCCGATCGTGGAGAGCGCGTCGACGAAGTCGTCATGCGCGGCGCGCGGGAACTTCAGCATCTCGTCCCGGGCGTCGTGATACCAGGACGCCATCTTCGGGAAGAAGATCATGTCCTGGTCGAAGCGGCCCTTGACGGCCTGCGCCTTCTTCACCTTGTCGACGTAGCCGTTCACCTTGGAGTGGCCTAGGAACACCTTCCGCTCGCGCATCCGCTTCTTCAGGAACGGGCCGATCGATTTGGTGATGTGGTCCTCTTCCGCCCACCAGGTCAGCGGTTTCCACTTCACGATCATGTCGATCAGCTTCTCGACGACTTCATCCGTCGGGGCTCGCTTCCACCAGCAGTCCAGCAGCCAGATGTTCTCGTTCTGGTCGACGCCGACGATCAGGATGCAGGTTTTGTCGTTCTCCTGCTTCTGCGCCACGGCATGGTCGGAGGCCATGTAGACCTTCAAACGCTCCAGCGGCGGGCGGTCATCGGGCAGGTATTCGAGGATGTGCTCGGCCTTGAAGAAGTCGCCGTCCTCGGGCGTCGGCCGCTGCTGGTAGAGCGAATAGAACCCCCGCGCGTCGTCACGCTTCTTGTTGAGCAGGTACTTGAGGCCGAAACGCTCCGGCCAGAGGGGAGCCCCTTCAGGGCGGCCCAGTATGTCGTTCTTCTCCGCCAGGGCGGGAATGTTGATGATCTTCCACTCGGCGGCCCGCTCGGCGTTGTAGTGCGGGTTCTTCGGGTCGGTCAGCCGGCCAACCAGGTCGTCCTCATGCCAGCGCGTCTGGATGACGATCACCGCGCCCTGGTCGTCCATGAAGCGGCTCTCGATGTCCCGGTTATACCAGGTCCACAGATCGTCCCGCGTGTTCGCGCTGTCGGCCTCGTCGGAGTTCTTCAGCGGGTCGTCGATGACGATCAGGTTGGCGCCGCGGCCGGTGATCGAACCGCCCCGGCCGACGAAGTAGAGCGCGCCGCCCTGCTCGGTCTGCATCCGGTCGGCGGCCTGGCTGTCGCGCTTCAGCCGCACGCCGGGGAACACCTGCTCGTATGCCGGCTGGTTGAAGATGTCCTTGACCGCCCGGCCGAAGTCGTCGGCGAAGGTCTGGTTGTAGGTGCCGAGCGCGACGTGCCGATAGGGATCGCGGCCGATGTACCAGGCCAGGAAGCGCTTCGACGTGAGCTCGCTCTTCCCGTGCCGCGGCGGGAAGGTGATGATCAACCGCGGCATGCGGCCGGCCTCGACTTCCTGGAGCGCGGCGGCCAGCGCCTGGTGGAAGTACTGTGCGTCGTAGCGCGAGAGGTTCGGGTTCTCAGGATCCGACGGGTGCGGCATCGTCAGCCGCGTGAAGGCGATAAGATCCTCGCGGGCCCGCTTCACGGCGAGCAGGCGCTCCATCGCCCGCAGGCGGCGGTCGTCCTCAGTGGCCTGCATGCTCATCGCAGGATAGCCGCCACGGCTGTCGCCAGACCCACCAGCGCGGTCCCGCCGCCGGCCACCGCGGCGATCGCCTTCCAGCGTTCGGTGAAGAACACGGTCCGCTTGACGGCGTTGTCCTCGGGCACGCCGACCCGGGTCGCTACGGCGTCCTGACGGCCCTTGATGTAGTAGACTTCCTTGGTCAGCTCGCCGACGTTCCTCTCAACCTCACCGACCTGACCGGCGACGCTGTCGACGCGCTTGCCGACGCTGTGGACGCAGTCGTGCAGTTGGGCGATGTCGCTGCGCAGAGCCTCGAAGGGGTCGGCGGGCGCGCGGGCGCGGGGCTTAGCGGCCGGCATCGCTAGAACTCCAGCCAGCCGTTCGTGGTGAAGGTGTGAACCCGCCAAGGGCCGAAGCGGGTGACGGCCCCGCCAAGCCCCTGAAGGCGGTTGCGATAGCGAAGCTTCAGGACGCCCTGGAACCCGTCGGTGCCCGTGAAGTCGACACTGGAGTAAGTGCCGGGCCCGCCTTGACCGTAGAGGGTCGCGGACACCGAACGCTGGCCGCCGCGGGCGTACTCGGTCCGCGCGCCGTCGATGTCGCGGAAGATACCCGGGCCCCCTAGCAAGCCCGCCGCAACAGCCGGCCCGCCCGCACCCCCGCCGCCTGCGCCGAACGAAGAAGCATTGCTGTCACCGCCATCGTGGCCCTGGCCGTCGACGCCCTGGCCGCCAGTCCCGCTACCCGCGCCGGCGCCGCCGCCCGAACCGCCGTCGCCGCCGGGGTCGCCCGGTGCGCCGCCGCCCTGGCCGCCGCCCGTGGCGGTGTCGACCCCCACGATCTCCGAATCGCCACCCGGGTTACCCCCGGGCGCACCGCCCGCGCCAACCAGAACCTCGAAGCGGTCGCCCTTCTTCGCGATGAAGGACCCTTCCTTCACGCCGCCCGCGCCACCGGCGCCGCCCTGAACCACGGAGGCGCCGTTGTTTCCGCTGCCTCCGCCGGCAACGAGCAGGTACTGCACTTCGACATCGTCGGTCGGCCGCTTCGGGTTCACGCGCACGACGCCGCGCCGCCGGATCGGGTTGATCCGCTGGACGGTGCGCTTGCGAACAGGGTTGACCGGCGTCGCCACGGGCAGGGGTTATGCGACGGTGGCCGCAGTCAGTTGCTGGTACTGGCAGGCGATGACGACGCCCGAGGCGAAGGCCGCGCTCAAGCCGGCGTACAGGTACTCGCCCGGGCCCAAATAGAGCGGGTCTTCCTCGCTCCACTTGTCGAACTGCACTTCGGCGATGTCCGTGGTGGCGTCGATCGTGCCGGTGACGGTGATCCGCTCGCAGTCCACCAAGGTGGCAGCCGAGGCGTCCGGCGAGATGTAGAGGTCGGCGCGCAACGCCGTCGCTACGGTCGCCAGCGGCCGGGCCCATACGCGGGTGATCAGCACGCCTTCGCTCGCCGGCGCCTGGAAAATCGAGGTGGCGTTGGTCACGCCCGAGAGCGTGCTCTTGGCAGCCGTCAGGGTCTTCTGTGCGGTGTGGACGCTCTGAGCGCAGATGGGGTCGTTCGAATAGGCCATGCGGGGGTCCTAGAAGATCAGCGTCCGGCGCGTGGAGATGCGCCGGACGTCGACGAGGGAAGGGACATCGACAGGGAGATCGGCGACGTCGGCCTTGGTGTCGGGGTCGAAGTTGGTCTCGGTCCAGGGCGTCGAGCCGTTGATCTGGACCGCGCCGGCGATGATGTTCAGCGTGCCGGCCACGCCGCCCGAGTCCTCGAGCTTGAGCTCCCATAGGGCCGCGGTGGTGGACTTGCGGAGGACTACTCGCGGCTTGCCCGACGCGTAATCCGTCGGCTGAGCCGTCCAGTAGTCCGCCGAGCTGGTGGCGGGACCTATCCCCGCCGAGAACCCGCCCAGCAGCGACACGGCCTGACTGAACGAGTTCGCGCCGGTGAATGCGTTGTTGTCGGCCAGCCCCGCCTTCAGAGCCAGCGCCGTGTTGATCGGCCCGAGATCCAGGTCCAGGTCGATCCCGGCCAGCACCTCGGCGGTGACCGCGGCCTCGGCCGCCGTCTGCGCGTAGGGCGCCATGTCGACGACCAGCGTCCAGCGGCCGGCCGCCAGGTCGGTCGCGAACGCCGCGGACCCGGTGTGGCTTAGCAGGCAGCGGTACAGGTTGCTCCCGTACCAAACCGCGTCGGTCGCGATGTAGGTCCCGCCGGTAACCCATTCGGAGACCGATCGCAGGCCGATCGTGATCTCGCTCGATAGCTGGTCCGGCCCGACCGCGCCGTTCGCCAGCGCTCCGTCGTCGCGCTGGATCATCGCCAGGTTCGTGCGGACCTGTCCGAGAGTCAGCTCGACCGCCTCGAACTCGGTGTCGAGCGACACCCCCGGCTGCGGCTTGTTCGGGTGGGTGGCGGACCAGTTGGAGAAACTGTAGCCCCGCGTGTATGGCGTCGGCTGGCTCACGGCCGGAAGGCGTCCCGGATCGGCGAGCCCGACGGCTTGGCGCTGAAGAACGAGTTCCGCGGCGCCATCCCGGCAGGGGGCTCAGTGCGGCCACCGAACATCGGGCGGGGCTGGAAGCTCGATCCGCCGCCCATCGGGCCGGGCTGAACGGGCTGGCCGCCCCGGGAGGCGATCCGGGCCATATGCTCAGGCGTGCACATCAGGCGACGTCCGCGGCGGGGAGGGCGAGACGGGCGAGGCGGGCGGCGCCCCCCTCATGATCGACATGGGGGCGCGGGCTGGCCTTGTTGGCGATGTGCGCGGGTGGAACCTGGAGCAACGTCGGAGACCCCTCTGAAGTTGCCGAGTGTAGCGCAAACGACTACAATCTCCAACAGGGGCCATTCTGCGAAATTGCTCAGCTTTCTCAGAGCGTGGGGTAGGGAGAATCGCGCGCGGCCGCGGACCCCTCCCCGGGGGGCGGGGGGCAGGGGGTAGGCCTAGGCCTGGCGGCCGGCCGCGCGCATGGATAGCGGGGGATCTAGTCTAGGCGACACTGACGCACTATGAGCTAAGCCATTGATTTGGCTTAGGTGGGTGCTCTACTCCTCGCCTTGTCCGGGCGTAACGTCGCGCATATCGGAGGCCAGGGGGCGGGCTGACCGCGCGGCCTGCACCTCTTGCTCGAGCTCCTCGAGCGTCATTTCGCCGATGGGCCGGCGGCCGGGGCTAAAGCCTTTGTCCTTAGCGGCGGGCCCGTCGATCCTGTCGAGCAGGGCGATGGCCATCTTGCCGCGTACCGCCTTAGCCTTCGGGCATCGGTCGGTCATGATCTCTTCTATGACATCCCAAGCGAGCTGAACGCCGCGGGTGTAGAGCTTCGCTTGCGAGGCTTCCACCAGAGCGGCGCGCACCTTCGGGTGTCGCATCAGCAAGGCGGCGCTTCGCTTCGGGTTTGCCAGGTTAAGGGCCTTGGCGGTCTCGACGGGGTCGGCACCCGTGGCGACGGCATCGACAAACACGCCCCACTGCGGCGGGAGCTCGGAGACGGTGGGGACCGCGGCCATAGGCCAGTGTTATACTATAACGCTCCGACCCTCGCCACTGTTACCTTATAACACTTCCATGCTCCTCGAAATGTAGCCCGATGCTGCTTTAGGCTTGACGAAGCGACATCTTGTCGCCTATTTGTGGCCTGGGTAGAGGAGAAATGGTTTATGCATCTTACCACTCAGAACGGCCGCGTCGTGCAGCGAGGGGACCGGATCATCGTCGCGCGCAACGACTCCTGGCGCAGTGAAAGCAACTATGGGCAATGGTTCATCGCGGTCGAGACGCCCGCAGCGAACTACGATAGCCCGCACGACCCGATCCTGTTTATGCCGCGCACCGGCTACACCAGCGGGTGTGACGCACACAAGGCTAAGAGCGAGGAGCTGCGGCGTTTCGCCGAGGCGATAGCCGAGATGATCCGCGCCAGCCTGGAGGCGCAAGCATGACGCGCCAGCAACCTCAATACCGCAACCTCTCGTGGGATCCTGACGCGGTGATGCCTCCGGGCCGCAGCGCGTGGGAACGCCACCTGATGCGAGAGAAGGCCCGCCGGCTGTCGGCCGGCTTCTGGATCGCCGCGTGGAGCCTGGCGTGCGCCGGCCTCACGGTCCTAGACCGCGCGCTCGCCGCGCTTTCAATGTAGCCCAAAGTAGGCTGGAGAAGATCAAATGTCTGACATTTACGAACAGCACCAAAAGGCGTTCGCCCAGGTTTCGGCGTGGGTGATCCTCGACGGCGAAGGCGAGCGCGTCGCCACCGTCGCCATGAAGTTTCCGCGCGACGGCGCCGGCCGCCTTTACTGCTACCTGCACGTCATCGGCTCGCCGATGGTTCGCGGCTACGCTGGCGGGTACGGATACGACAAGCGCAGTGCGGCTTTCGAGAGCGCGCTGGAGAGGTGGAGCCCGCGGCCGGGACCATCGGGCCCGACAGAGCTTGAGCCTTACGAAAAGAAAATCCGCGCCCACGGCCAAGCGTTCCGCGACGCGCTCAAGGGCGCGGGCGGGTCGTACTGGTACGACGCGCTCCAGCGCGCCGGCTACGACGTCATGCAAGCGGTGTAGCCCAAACGTGCCGGTTAGCCGCCCCGCACGCTACGTCGTGACAACCGGGGCGGCCTTCCCGCGCGATTGGGCGCGTATCGGAGACGAATATGTTTCAAGCTGTCATCTCTGCGGACCTGATGGGCCGCGTCTACACTGCGGTTTCGGCTGAAGAGAGCCGCTACTACCTCAACGGCGTGAAGGTGGAGCCCTGTCCGCTGGGCGGCGCCCTGCTGATCGCAACGGATGGGCACAAGATGCTTGTCCTGCGCGACGCTGTCGCCGTGGTGAACGAAACGGCGATCGTGAGGCTTTCGCCGGCGATGCTGAAGGCCTGCCGCGCCAAGGCCGTCAAGCGCGGCGTCTACGGCGAGCGCTTCCTGATCGTGGACGAGCAGCGGGCGGCCGTGGCCCTCACGGCGATTCCCGAGAACCGCGGCGATCTGCTGGACCTGGCCCGCAACCCAAATCACGAGGTCGAATGCTATCAGCCGGCCGGCACACTGATTGATGCCAGCTATCCCGACTGGCGACGCGTGGTCCCGAACGGGCAGGTGCAGGCTGTCGCGGCCGCGTTCAACAGCGAATATGTCTCTGCGGTCTCCAAGGCGCTCTGCACCTGCCGCGCGCCTGTCGCCACTCTCCAGGGGCGCGGGGGAAGCATCGGCGACGCGGCCAATGCGCCGCATGCGGTCTACGGCGACGGGACCGTGCCCGGCTTTGGCGTACTCATGCCGATCCGCAGCAAGCCGCTTACCGAACACGAGCTGCCCTACTGGCTGAACGCCGCACCGAACGCGGTCCCTATCAAGAAAACTGCCTGAACGGCCAACCGCGCCGGTTAGCCGCCCTGCGCCCGCGGGGCGGCCTTCCCGCGCGATTGAGCGCGACTAGAGCAGGGGAGATCCCATGTCTGAACCCATCATTGTCGCCCGCGGCAACGGCTACGAAGGCTGCACCGCCTTTGACGGCTACCGCGTGCTCGCCGAGCCGCTGCCGACGCGTGACGCTCGAGTGTTTGACCGGCCCGACGGCCGGCCAGGCGTCACCTACGCTTCGCACTCGATCAAGCTGGCGAAGCGCGAAGGCGGCTACCACGAACGCGACCTGTTCATCCTGCTAGAGCACGGCGGCGGCCGGCGCGTGATCAGGTTCTCGCCATGCTATGACAACGGAGCTGCGGAGGCCGCCCTGTTGGCTCTGCCGGAGGCGGTCCTGTACTCGATCCTGTATGGGATCGCGACCGGGGCCGAGCAAGCTGACCGCTTCGCTCGAGACCAGACCTCACGCGATTACGCGTCCGCCTTCATTGAGGGCAGGTTGCGTAAGTCCCGGCCGCGTCAGGGTCGCCGATACGTCACGATCGAACCCGCGGCCGCGCATGCGTGACCTGGCCGGCCTGGCGCTTGTCGCGCTGCTCGCCTTCCTGGCCGCCTGGCTGATCGTCTCCATTCCCCCATAGGGCCGAACGCCCACCCGCCCGCATCGCCAAGCCGTCGCCTCAATCCCGAGGCGGCGGCTTTTTCATGAGCTCTGTTAGAGGACGGGGAGCGCGCGCCCCGGCCGGCCGCCCTATCACACGATCCCATCACGCGCCGGCTATCCACCGCAGCGCCCACCAGGCCAAGGTCCCCGCCGCGCCGATCGCCAGCAAAACCCCGAACCCGTACAGGATCCCGAACATCGTCAGCAGCCACTCACGCATCCGCTCATGTTGCGGCGCGACGGGCTGAAAAGCAAGAACCCCACCCTGCGACTAGCGGGGTGGGGCTCAGGGCTCGTCTGGCGCCGGGAGGGCTGCCGCGCGACGGTCCCGGGGCGGGGGAGAGAAGGAAGGACCGTCGACGCCGCGCAATGTAGCCGATACGGCGCCTACACGCAAGAGGGTTGTCGCGCCGTGGCCGCTCAGCCCTGGCCGAGCAGGGGCTCCCGAACTTCAGAGGCCTGTTCCATGTCCCCATGTCCCACTTTCGATTCCACTTACTTTCCCCAGCCCCTGGGGCTCCCTATACCCCCTATCTCTTCTTTCACGTATTTAGATGTAAGAAAAGAAAAGGGACAGAGAACAAATCGGACGAAAAGTCTGCAAATTCAATGTTCCCTATCCCCGTCCCGATGCCCGTCCCGTGTCGTCGCCCCGCGTCATATGGGACATCGTTTCGCCGCTCAGAACGACAAACGGGCGACAACTTGTCTCGCGCGGTCACGATAGCTTGCGATCCACGCCGTCCCACTCCGCGGATCGGGCCTCGGCCTTCTGTTTGAGATACAGGTCGCGCAGGGTGGCCGGATGCTCGTCTCGGTACAGTGCGGCCTTGCGGATCGCCCATATCCGCCGGCTGCCGCTCATGCCCTCGATGCGGATCTTGTCCGACACGCGCTCGGCGCCGATGGCGCGCAGCGCCTTGGCGATCTTGTGCGTGCTGGGCGGCTGGCCCCGATACTTCACGTACTCGGGCATCTCCTGCGCGATCTCCTCGACCGTCACCAGGTCGCGCGCGAAGATCAGCTCCTCCTGCGCGATGCTGTCCTCCAGCCACTCTTGAAGCGGCGTGCGGGCGGCCTCGCGCATCTCCAGCTTCGCCGCGGTCATCGGCGCCCGGCCCTCGTGGTCGAAGGCGCTCAGGTCGCGCTGCATCAGCCAGCCGATGACCTTCTCGGTCCCGCCGCTCTTGAGCCAGTCCCACAACTGCGCGTACCGCTCCTGGGGCAGGGGCTCGCCGTCGTTCCAGGTGATGAAGTAGCGCCGGTCGCCCTTCGACAGCGCCAGGGCGTCGTCCTCGTTGGTGCAGAACACCATGCTCATCAGGTTCGGGACGTAGAACTCCTGGCGGTTCTTCAGGTTGACCGCCAGGGCTTCGGGCGGGGCGGCGACGTAGGGCTTCAGCCGGTTCATCGTCTCCTTGCGCTCGAAGTTGTGCATCTCCTGCACGATGACGAGTTTGGCGCCGACGGCCCACGCGTTGAAATTGCCGGCCAGGTGCTGGGGGCCGATCTCCTTGACGTACCGCCGGCCGATAGCCGCTCTCAGCGGCTCCAGCAGGGTGTCCTTTCCGATGCCCTCGATCCTCGAGCCCAGGACCAGCGCGTGGTTCACCTTCACGTCCTGGCGCTGGGCGGTGCAGGCCATCCAGGACAGGGCGTGCTCCCGCTCCTCGTCGATCGGGATGACGTGGCGCGCCAGGTCCAGCCACGGCTGCACGTCGGTGTCGCTCACACGCTCCGGGATCGGGCGCTTGCGCGCCGGCGGCCGCCATATGTTGAGGCACCGCCCTTGCAGGTCCGGCAGATCCTCGAACACCTCCCGCGGCCCGCCGAAGCGGCAGGTGAGATGGGAGTAGTCGATCCGGCCGACCGGATTGTCCTTGAAGAGCTTCCAGGCCGAGCGGCCCTTCTCGTCCGGCGGCACGCGGAACTCGAACTGCTCCTGGTCCAGCAGGGCGCCGGTCTCCAGGTGGACGACGCGCTTGGCCGATTCCACCCAGGCGTAGCGCTTCTTCATGTTGGAGACGTGGTCGGCCAGCAGCCGGGCCACATGGTTGGCGACGAACTCGGAGACCGGCCCGTCGTCCTGGCCGCCGTCACCCTGCTCGGGCTGCTCGACCGGCTCGAACTCCTCGGCCGCGGCGTTGAAGCCGTGCTCACGCGCCGAGCGGGCGAGCTGGGGCCAGCCGAGGCGGTAGGGCGGGTGGAAGCTGTCCCACTTCGCCCGGGTCACCTCGGGGGCGTCCTTGGCGCTTTGCGAGCTCCACTCGGCGAACAGCTCGAAGCCCTCTTCGGACCCGTCGGTCGCCGACTTCACGGCCACCATGACGTCGATCCATTGGTCGTAGTCGGCGTTGTTCTCGATCGCCTCCAGCGCCCGCCGCACGGCCTCCAGCGAGGGGGCCCGCAGGCCGTCCTG
>CAZVVC010000078.1:0-12722 GCA_964630425.1 uncultured Bifidobacterium sp.
GCGAGGCGGGCGACGCGGCGGTCTTCTTCGGCCTGTCGGGCACCGGCAAGACCACCCTGTCCGCCGACCCGAACCGCACCCTGATCGGCGACGACGAGCACGGCTGGAGCAACACCTCGCTGTTCAACATCGAGGGCGGCTGCTACGCCAAGATGATCCGCCTGTCGGCCGAGGCCGAGCCCGAGATCTACGCCACCACCCGCCGCTTCGGCACGGTGCTGGAGAACGTGGTGATGGACCCGGTCACGCGCGAGCTGGACCTGGACGACGACACGCTGGCCGAGAACAGCCGCGGCGCCTATCCGCTGTCCTACATCCCGAACGCCTCGGAAACCGGCGTCGCCGGCCATCCCAGGAACATCATCATGCTGACCTGCGACGCGTTCGGCGTCATGCCGCCGATCGCCAAGCTGACGCCCGAGCAGGCCATGTACCACTTCCTGTCAGGCTACACCGCCAAGGTCGCCGGCACCGAGAAGGGCCTGGGCAACGAGCCGCAGGCGACGTTCTCGACCTGCTTCGGCGCGCCGTTCATGCCGCGCCACCCGTCGGTCTACGGCAATCTGCTCAAGCAAAAGATCGCCGATCACCAGGTCGATTGCTGGCTGGTCAACACCGGCTGGACCGGCGGCGAGTTCGGCACCGGCAAGCGGATGCCGATCAAGGTGACCCGCGCGCTGCTGAACGCGGCGCTGGACGGTTCGCTCAAGAGCGCGCCCATGATCATCGACCCGAATTTCGGCTTCGAGGTCCCGACCGCCTGCGACGGCGTGCCGGCCGAGATCCTGAACCCGCGCGAGACCTGGGCGGACAAGGCGGCCTATGACGCGAAGGCGCGTCACCTGGTGGACCTGTTCATCCAGAACTTCGCCAAGTTCGAGGACTACGTGGACGAGAAGATCCGCGCGGCGGCGCCGAAGGCGGCTTGACAGCCACCACACGGGAAGCGAATTGGAACGGCGGGCCAGGGCTCGCCGTTTCTTTTTGGCGCACCCGGCCGATCGGTCCCATATAACAGAACCATGACGTCCGGCCTTCACCGCAGAACCGTTCTCAGACTCGCCGCCGCCGCGCCGCTCGCGGGGCTGCTGCCGCGCCGGGCGCGCGCCCAGGCGGGATTCGAGCCGCCCATGATGTTCCCGGCGTCCCGGCTGCTGCCGCCCGAACTGATCAAGGGGCCGGATTTCGAGGTGGTCGGCGAGGTGACCGCCCAGGGCTTCTCCAACCGCTACGTGCTGCAGACCACCTACGAGACCTATGATGTGGTGACTCAGGATCTGCTGGAGAAGTACATCGCCGAGACGCGGGCCATCGCGCAGCTCAAGAAGATCAAGAGCACGAAGGCGTTCGCCTCGGGCTTCGCCTCGGCGCTGAAAAGCCCCTACAAGGGCGTGAAGGCGCTGGTGACCGAGCCCATCGACACCATCAAGGGCGTGCCCACGGCGCTGTGGAGGTTCGGCAGGCGGGTGGGCGAGATGGCCTCGGGCAGCCGGGGCCAGCAGGAGGACAGCTATCCGTCCGAGCTGCTGGGCTTCTCCACGCTCAAGCGCAAGGTGGCGTTCAAGCTGGGCGTCGACGTCTACAGCGGCAACAGGCTGTTGCAGCAGGAGATCAACGACGTCTCCTATGCCAGCTTCGCCGGCGGCCTCGCCTTCAAGGGCGCGATGATGCCGGTCTCGCTGCCCGCCATCGCCGGCAAGGCGCTGAGCGCGGTCCAGTACACACGGCAGGCCAACCAGATCCTGCGCGACATGACGCCGGAGGACCTTCGCATGCGCAACCGCAACGCGCTGAAGGAGCTGTGGGCCGAAAGCAGGGAAATCGACGCTTTCATGGACAACGACTATTTCACCCCGCGGCACGAGACGATCATCACCCTGGCGCTGGAAGGCATGACCGGGGTGATGAACCGGCAGGCCGTCGTGCGGCGTGCCGGGCTGGTGGAGTCCGACCTGGCCGCGCTGCTGATGCAGCGGGCGGTGGAGATGATGCGCTCGTATCATGCGACGGTGCGGCCCATCGTGCGGTTCGAGGAGATGGAGGCGAACCTGGCGGTGGTGACCCGGGACGGCGGCCTCGCCATGATCATGCCCGCGGACCGGCTGCACTGGACCGAATGGTTCGCGCGCACGGCGAACCAGCTCGCCGCCTATGAGACGCCGCAGATGAAATGGCGCGGCGTCATCGTCGCCGGCGAGGTCTCGGCGATGGCCAAGGCCGAGGCCGAGAAGCTGGGCCTGACCGTCGAATCCAACGCCCGCGAGACGCTGCTGCCGAAGGAGGAATGGGAAGCGCCCGAGCCGCTCGAGGCGGCGGAGGGCAATGAGGCGCCGGCCCCGGACGGCGACGTGCCGCCGCCCGGCCCCGAATGGCAGGACGTGCCTTCGAGCAACGATATCCTGTGATGGGCGCGTGCCTGACCGCGGCGTCTTCGTGCTATCATCGCGCCATGACTGCCTGGATCGATCATGTCGCGTACTAAGAGCTGGGGCTTTCCGCGCTGGGGCGGCTACGGGAACACGCGGCAGGACGCGGTGACCGTGCGCATGTGCGACTGGGAAGGCTGCAACGAGGCGGGCGACTGCCCGGCGCCCAAGTTCCGCGATTCGCCCGAGAAATTCTGGTTCTGCCAGGAGCACGCGGCCGCCTACAACCGCAACTGGAACTACTTCAGGGGCCTGACCCAGGAGGAGGCCGAAAGGCTGGCGCGCGAGGAGATGAGGCGCGCCCGTGGCTATCGCGAGGCCGGCACGTTCCGCGACGCCTCGAGCGGCGTCACCAAGGAGGAGCGCGAGCGCAGCGCCGCCCTCGACGTGCTCGGCCTCGACGGCACCGCCGACCAGGCCGAGATCAAGGCCGCCTTCCGCGACCTCGCCAAGAAGCATCACCCCGACGCCAACCCGGGCGACGACGAAGCCGCCGAACGCTTCAAGAGCGTGATCGCGGCCTACGAGCTGCTGAAGACCTAGGGAACGGCCCCTTCATCACGCGCGAAGGGCGGGAGACGAGGTTGCGGACAGGCTCAGTTCGGCTCGTGGCCGACCTTGACCAGCAGTTTGCCGAAGTTCTCGCCGCGGAACAGGCCGACCAGCGCCTTCGGCATGGCCTCGATGCCCTCGATCACGGTTTCCCGATACCTGATCTTGCCGTCCTTCAGCCAGCCGGCCATGTCGGCGGCGAAGGCGGGCATCATGTCGAAATGGTCCGAGACGATGAAGCCCTGCATCCGCACCTTGTGGCTGACGATGCGGAAGACGTGCTTCAGGCCGGGGCCGGGCTCGTTGTATTCTGAGATGGCGCCGCACATGATGATGCGGCCGTGCGGGCGGATGTGGTCCAGCACCGCCTGGAGCGTGGCGCCGCCCACATTCTCGAAATCGATGTCGATGCCCTCGGGACAGTGCTCGGCGATGGCGGCGTCCATGCTGGACACGGTGCGATGGTTGAACGCGGCGTCGAGGCCCAGTTCCTCCTTCAGCCAGGCGACCTTCTCGTCGGTGCCGGCCGAGCCGACCACGCGGCAGCCCATGATCCTGCCCATCTGCGCCGCGATGGAGCCGACCGCGCCCGAGGCGGCCGAGACGTAGAGGGTCTCGCCCGGCTTGGGCTCGCCGATCAGCGTCATGCCCACATAGGCGGTCAGCGACGCGCCGCCGAGGACGCCGAGATGGTCCTTCCACGGCGCCACGCCGGGCGCGAGCTTGCGCATGAAGCCGCCGGGCGCCGCGGTCTGGTGCTCGGCCCATTGCAGCATGCCCATGACCACGTCGCCGGGGCGGTAGTCCGGGTGGCGCGATTCGACGACGACCCCGATGCCGCCGCCGTCCATGATCTGCCCGACCTCGAAGGGCGGCGTATAGCTGTCCATCTCGGTCATGCGCGGCCGCATGTAGGGATCGAGCGAATGATAGAAGTTCCGCAGCAGGATCTCGCCGTCGGCCGGCGACGGCATGGGGACGGATTCGAGGGCGAAGCAGCTTTCGTCGACGAAGCCCTGCGGCCGTTTGATGAAGCGCACGACGGTGTTCTGCGGCATGGGACTCCTGCCTTGTCCGGCGATCGGGACTCGTGGTTTACCGCACGGGAACATGATGGCGCAATGGCGCGGATCGTGCGCGGCGATATCGGCCCGGTTGCCAAAGCACGGTCGCGGTGCTATCCGGGCTACGAATCGTTCTCAAATGTCCCGCCTGCCTGGGAGCCCGTCCCGATCGTGCCGCGACCCGAAGACGCACTGACGCTGTATATCGCGCATCGGGGCAGGCTGCTGAGCTATGCCAGGACCATACTGGGCGATGCGTCGCGGGCCGAGGACGTGGTGCAGGATGCCTGGCTGCGGCTCGACCAAGCGGTCAGGCGGGGATCGGTCCGATATCCGCTGCAACTGCTGTACCAGATCGTCCGCAACCTCGCCATCGACAGCCTCCGCCGGTCGGCGCGGGATGCGCGCATCGGCTCGGGCGACATGGAGGTGGCCGAGCGGGTGATAGCCGATCCGAAGCCGTCCGCCGAATCCGGCCTGCTGGCGCGCGAGGACCTGAGAACCGTGCTGGACGTGCTGGAGACCTTGCCGGAACGCCAGCGCACCGCCATCGAGCTTTATCGGTTCCAGGGGCTGAAGCTGCGGGAGATCGGCGAGCGGCTGGGCATGTCCACCTCCTCGGCGCATCTGCTGATCGTCGAGGGACTCGCGCTGTGCGCGGCCATCCGGCGCAAGGGAGGATAGCCGGGGATGGACAATTCTCTGGAAATCGCCGCGGCCCGGGCGTCCTTGTCTCATGGCGTCTCGTCGCAGGCCCGTCCCGCAATGGCGGGCCGGGATATGATCATGGAATGGGTGCGCAGCCGGAGCATGGGTCGTGGACGCTGAATTGCGGCTCTACCGGGAAGCGGCCGACTGGTTCGTGAGGCTGCGCGAGCACCCGGACGATCCGGCGCTCCGCGCCCGGTTCGAACGCTGGCTCGGCGCGGACGACGGCCATCGGCACGCCTGGGCGAGCGTCGAGCAGGGCTTCGACGAGATCGGCCGCCATCCTCCAGCGTTCGCCGGCGCGGCGCCGGCCGCATCCGTCGCGCGGTTCCGGCTCCGGCGGCCCCGCGCCGCGGCCGCCGCCCTGGCGCTGGCGGCCTGCGTCGCGTTTTTCGCCGCGCCCGGCATCCAGAGGCATCTGGAGGCGGATTACGCCACGGGCACCGGGCGCATGGAGCAGGTGACGCTGACCGACGGCAGCCGCATCGAACTCGGCCCGGACACCGCCGTCGCCGGCGGGACGGACGGGCGGACCGTGCGGCTGCTCGGCGGGCAGGCCTGGTTCGACGTCGCGCCCGATCCGGCGCATCCGTTCCGCGTGGTCGCGGGCAAGGTCACGACGACGGTGCTGGGAACCGGGTTCGACGTGCGCATGATCGGCGATGCGACGCTGGTGTCGGTGCATCACGGCAAGGTCCGCGTCAGCGACGCGGGCGCGGCGCATCCTCGGGCGCACGATCTGGCGGCCGGAGACTGGCTGCGCATCGCGGCGGATCACGAGGTGGAGAAGGGTGCGGCCAACCCCGAACTGACGGGCGCCTGGCGGGACGGCCGGATCGTAGCGAGCGGGCGCAGCGTCTCGGAGATCATCGACGAGATCCGCCCGTGGTATGGCGGGCGGATCGTCCTGGCCGACGGCGCGCTGGGCGACCGGCGCGTCTCGGGCATCTATGATCCCGCGAACCCTTACGACGCGCTGGTGGCGCTCGTCGACCCCCACGGCGGCAGGGTGCGGCGCCTGACGCCGTGGCTGCTGATCGTCGGCGGCTGAGGTCGCGCCGGAACGGTCCTTCCCGGCTTTTTTCGGAAAAATTTGGAAAATCGGATCGCCGCCTCGTCTTAAGTGCCACGAGGCGCGGTTGCGACGCATTAGCAAACGGCCTCCCGTCACGAACAAGGGAGAACAACGAGAATGTTTGGGAGGAAAGACCATCCCCGCGCGGGCCTTCGGCGCGCGCTGGTGGGCGTTCTGCTGGCCACCACGGCGCTTGGCCACATGGCCGGCGAACCCGTCCGTGCGCAGGAAGCGCAGTCGGCGCGTGCGTTCAACGTCCCGGCCCAGCCGCTCGGCGAGGCGCTGGCGCTGTTCGGGCGGCAGTCCGGGCTCCAGATCACGGCCGCCGCCGAGGTGATCGGCGGCCGGACCAGCCATCCGCTCGACGGCGCCTATGGCGCGGCCGAGGCGCTCAGCCATCTGCTGACCGGCACCGGGCTGACCTTCCGGTTCATCGGCGAGAACACGGTCCGCATCGAGCCGGCGCCCGAGGCGTCGAACGGCGCGACCCAGCTGGGGCCGGTGCGGGTGGGCGCGTCGGCGGACGACGGAAGCGGCCGGCCGGGCGATCCGGCCGTCACCGAAGGCACGCGCTCCTATACGACACGGGCCGCCACCACGGCGACCCGCCTGCCGCTGTCGCCGCGCGAGACGCCGCAGACGGTCACCATCGTCACCCGCCAGCAGATGGACGATTTCGCGCTGACCGACGTGGACGCCATCCTGAGCAGCACCAGCGGCACCTATGTGTTCGACAGGGGCAGCAACGGTTCCGAATATTACAGCCGCGGCTTCACCATGCAGACCCAGTACGATGGACTGCCCAATCCGATCGGCATCAGCCAGAGCAACCGTGTGCCGTCGCCCGACAGCGCCTTCCTCGACCGGGTCGAGGTGCAGCAGGGCGCGGCCGGCCTGCTGAACGGCGCCGGCGAGCCCGGCGGCACCATCAACATGGTGCGCAAGCGGCCCACCGACGTGTTCCAGGCCAGCGTCGAGGCGCAGGGCGGCTCGTGGAACCGGGTGCGCACCGTGGGCGATATCTCCACGCCGTTCGTGAAATCGGGGGCCGTGCGGGGCCGTGTCGTGGCGCTCTGGGATCGGGCCGATTCCTTCGTCGACTACGCGGAATACGAGAAGCACGCCTTTTACGGAATCATCGAGGCGGACGTCACCAAAACCACGACGCTCAGCGCCAGCATCCAGTACCAGCACAATGACGGCATCTCCAGCCAGGGGGTGCCGATGGGGCCGCTCGGCCAGGACCTGGGCTTTCGCCGGTCCACCTTCTTCGGCGACGCCCGCGGCAGCAGCATGAAGAAGTACGCCTTCTACACGGTCGGCATCGAGCAGAAGCTGCCGGCGGACTGGTTCGTCAAGGGCGCGTATGCCTATGTGGCGAACGACGTTCGGGAAAGCCGGGGCAGCTTCCTCGAAGGCACGCTCGACGTCTCGACCGGCGATGGCCTGAAGCTCGCGCGTTACTGGCTCCTGGAACGGGAGTTCCGGTCGGAGACGTTCGACGTCTATGCCAGCGGGCCTTTCAGCCTGTTCGGACGGCGGCACGAACTGGTCATCGGCGCGACCAGCGTGACCATGAAGGACGCCAGCCGCAACTCGGGCGTCAACAGGGGCGCGGACACGGCGATCAACATCTATGATTTCGATCCGACCACCCTCGTGGAAGCGCCCGGAGTCTGGGCGCCCCTGCCCGACAAGGCGCGGACGCGCCAGCAGGGCGTCTACGGCGTCGCCCGGCTGAACATCGCCGATCCGCTCAAGCTCATCGTCGGCGCCCGCGTGAGCTGGTACGACTATCGGAACGCGGCGGGCGTGACCACCTTCGACCAGAACGGCGTGGTCTCGCCCTATGGCGGCGTCATCCTCGACGTCAACAGCTGGCTGTCGGCCTATGTCAGCTATTCCGACATCTTCCGCGCCCAGAGCCAGAAGGATCGCACGGGCAACATCCTCGATCCCGTGGAAGGCACCAATTACGAGGCGGGCCTCAAGGGCGAGTTCCTGGGCGGCCGCCTGAACGCGGCGGCGGCGGTCTATCGCCTGGAGCAGACCAACCTGCCCAGACAGGACGTGGAGTTCGGCAACGATCCGAGCAACCCGTGCGCCGGATGGTGCTACATCGCCGAGGACAAGGTCACCAGCCAGGGCGTCGACCTGAGCGTCAACGGCGAGATCGTGCCGGGCTGGAACCTCAGCGCCGGTTATACCTATGTGGACAGCAAATATGCCTCGGGCGTCAACAAGGGACGGCCTTACAGGGCCGGGATTCCGGAGCATGTCTGGACCCTGTCGACGACCTACCGGTTCCCGGACAGCGGCTGGACCGTGGGCGGCGGCCTGCGGGCGCAGAGCCGCTTCTACATGACCGGCGTCAGCGGCGGGGTTCCCTATCGGGCGGAGCAGGGCGGCTACGTGGTCGTGAACCTGATGGCGCGGTACAGGATCACCGAGAAGGCCGAGGTGAGCGTGAACGTGGATAACCTGTTCGACAAGAAATACTACTCGTCGCTCGAGAACCTGAACTACGTGCAGTACGGCGAGCCGCGCCGCTTCATGGTGAACGCGCGCTACGTGTTCTGACCCGGGGCGGGCGTCAGGCCAGCAGGAAATTGATGTTGGCCGCGGCGATGGGCCTGGCGGGATCGTCCTGCCAGGCCTCGGCGCGCACATTGGCGACGCGGCGGCCGATGCGCGTGGCCTGGGCGCGGGCATGGGTGTCGCGCGCAGCGCCCGAGCGCATGTAGTCGATGGTGATGGTCACCGTCCTCGGCATCGCCTCGGTATCGATCTCGTAGGCGATCTGGAAGAGGGCGGCCAGCTCCAGCAGGGCGGCCAGCGTGCCGCCGTGAAGCGCGGGCAGCGCCGTGTTGCCGATCAGCCTGTCGGCATAGGCCATGGAGGTGATGACGCGCCCGTTCTCGACGGCGGCCGAGACGCCCAGGAATCTGGCATAGGGCACGGCCTGCTGCAGGCCCGAGAAGTCGTTCGCCAGCTTCATCCGCTGGAAGGTCGTGCGGAAGCCGGTCATGGGTCGCTCGCCTGCGCCAGCTTGCCCTGGCCGGTGAACATGAAGGTGGCGGTCGCGTTGGCGATGGGCTTCGTCCTGTCGTCGTGATAGGCGATGCCGCGCACGAAGGCGATCAGCCGCGTCACCTTGTAGCATTCGGCGTGGGCGAACACGTCGAGCCCCGGCTCGGCCGGGCGCATGTAGTCGATCCGCAGGTCGAGCGTGGCGAAGGCGTCGGATTTCTCGACCCGGGCGACCACCGCCGAGCCGCACACATTGTCCAGCACCGCCGAGATCGCGCCGCCCGCCAGCACGCCGGTGTCCGGGTTGCCGACCAGCTCGGCGCTGTAGGGCAGGCGCACCGTCACCGCGCCGGGGGCGAAATCCACCAGCTGGAGGCCGATGGCCTTCATGTGGGGAATCCGGTCGATGAACCGCTGGCTGCGGATCATCCCGGCGAACCTGTCGTCGTCATCGCTCATGGGGGCGGATTATGCATCCGGCCCGCGGCGCGGCAAGCGCAATCCCCCGGGAACGACCCTGCGCTCCAGCAGCTCGAACAGGCCTTGCGTGGCGAGGGCGAGAAGCGCGGCGGGCACGGCGCCTTCCAGGATCAGGCCGGTGTCGGCGAGACGGATGCCGGCCAGGATCGGCTGGCCGTAGCCGCCGGCGCCGATCAGCGCGCCCAGGGTCGCCGTGCCCACATTGATGACGGCGGCGGTCTTGATGCCGGCGAGGATGGACGGTGCGGCCAGCGGCAGCTCGATGCGCCGCAGGATCACCCCGGCCGGCAGTCCCAGGGCGGCCGCGGAATCCCGCAGCGATCCGGGAATGCCGTGAAGGCCCGCATGGGTGTTCCTGACGATGGGCAGCAGGCTGTAGACGAACAAGGCGATCAGCGCGGGCGGCCCGCCGATGCCGACCAGCGGGATCATGAACACGAACAGGGCCAGCGACGGGACGGTCTGGGCGATGCCGGCGGCGGCGATGATCGCCTGTCCCAGCCTGGGGCGGTGGAAGGCGGCGACGCCGAGCGGCACGGCGACGGCGATGGCGAGGCCCAGCGAGATCGCGACCAGCGTCAGGTGCTCGCCCGTGGTGCGGGCCAGCCTTTGCCAGAGGCCGGCGCCGTCCGCCTGCGGCGATTGCCGGAGGAACCCGGCGGCGACGGCGCGCTCGGTCCGGGCGTCCAGGGTGACCGCCGCGTTCATCGACTGCATCCGCGCCAGGCCGATGCGGCCTTCCAGCGCCCGGAGGGCGGCGACCGCTTCGGGCGGCAGGTCGAGGCGATAGAGGATGACCGCCTGATAGTCGGGGAACACGCGCCGGTCGTCGCGCAGCACGGTCAGGTCGTGGGCGGGGATGTTGGCGTCGGTGGTGTAGACGTCGGTGGCGTCGATGGCGCCCGAGGCGATGGCGCGGTAGGCCAGCTCGTGCTCCATGCCGCGCACATTGGCCTGGGGCAGGCCGTATCCGCGCTTCAGCGCGGGCCAGCCGTCCGCCCGGTCGAGGAACTCGTTGCTGAACACCAGCCTCAGCGACGGGTGCCCGCGCAGGTCGGACAGCGCGGCGATCCCGAGGGCGTCCGCGCGGTCGCGCCGCATGGCGACGGCATAGGTGTTCTCGAAACCGAGCGGGCCGCTCATGCCGATGCCGCTCCGGCGCAGCGCGGCGCGCATGGCCTCCGGCGCCGTGAGGTCCGGTGCCGCCAGGATCTCGGCCGATATGGTGCCGGTATAGTCCACATAGGCGTCGATATCGCCGCGCCGCAACGCCTCGAAGACGATGCGCGTGCCGCCGAGCCCGGCCCGGTGGTCCGCCTCGATGCCGGCGCCGCGCAGCGACCCGGCCAGGATCTCGCCCAGGATGACGCCTTCGGTGAAGGCCTTCGAGCCGACGGTGACGGCCGGCGAGGACGCCGGCCAGAGGACCGCCAGAAGAACGAGCAGCAGGCGCGTCATGACGGCAGCTCGCTGCGCTGGGCGCCGATGAATTCGGTCACGAACGGATCGGCGGGCCGCTCCAGCAGGTCGGCGAGCGCGCCCTGCTGGACGATCCGGCCGCCGCGCAGCAGCACGATCAGGTCGCCGAAGAAGGCCGCCTCGTGCATGTCGTGGGTCACGAGGACGATGGTCTTGCCCAGGTCCCGGAAGATGGCGCGCAGATCGTCCTGCAAGCGCCGGCGGATCAGCGGGTCGAGCGCGCCCAGCGGCTCGTCCAGCAGCAGCACGTCCGGGTCGAGCGCCAGGGCTCGCATCAGCGCCACGCGCTGGCGCTGCCCGCCCGACAGCTCGGCCGGAAAGGCGCCGAGCCGGCCCGCTGGAAAGCGGGTCAGCGCGGCCAGTTCCGCCAGCCGGGCGGCCTGCCGCTCGGCGCTCCAGCCCAGATGGGCGGGCATCAGGCCGATGTTCTCGCGCGCCGTCAGATGGGGAAAGAGGCCGCCGTCCTGGATGACGTAGCCGGTGCGCCGCCGCGCCTCGCGCAGCCGACCGTCCAGCGGCGAGCCGCCGAACAGCACCTCGCCCTCGTCGGGGCGCGTCAGGCCGATCATCATGCGGAGCAGGGTGGACTTGCCGCATCCGCTGGGGCCGATCAGCACGGTGGTGCGGCCCTCGGGAATCGCCAGCGACAGCGGCTCGACCGCCCATGTGTCGCCGAACCGTTTTGCTACGCGGCGCAGTTCCAGCATGGGACCAGTCTAGGCGTCCCCGGCCGCGCGGTCACGGTGCTTGCTTGCGGGCGAAGCGGTCGATGAACCTGTTCACGTCCTCGGCGACGCCGGCGCGCCAGCGGAACATGTGGGCGAGCGCCAGCACCGTGCCCGCATGGCTGATGTTGGGATAGGCCTTGTACTCGACGGGTACGCCCAGCTCGGTGAGGCGGTCGCGCAGGTTCTCGGAATTGACCGGCCAGACGATCGGATCGTTCTCGCCGCTGAGCAGCAGCGTGGGCGGCGCTTCGGCGTGGGCGAAGGTGATCGGCTGGCTCAGCTCGGAATCGATGTGGTTGCGGAAGATCTGCTCCAGCTCGTGGTCCTTCCTGAGCATGGGCAGGAAATCATACGGGCCCGACAGGCCGACGAAGCCGCGCAGCTTGCGCGCGTCGTAGCCGCGCTGGCCGAGATACTCCATGTTGTAGGCCAGCTTGGCGGCCATGAAGGCGCCCGCCGAATGGCCGGCCACGAAGATGCGGTCCGGATCGCCGCGATAGTCCTGGATGAATTTGGACGCCCAGATGACGGCGGCGGCGGCATCGTGCATGAACCCCGGGAACCGCACCTCGGGATAGAGGCGGTAATCCGGCACGACGACCACATAGCCCATGGACGCGAGGCCCTGGCCGGCGAAGAGATAGTCCTCGCGGTGGCCCATCGTCCATTTGCCGCCATAGAAGAACACGACCACCGGCAACGGGCCGGGAATGTCCGAGGGGCGGTAGACGTCCAGCCGCTTCCGCTTGTGCTGGCCATAGACGATGTTGCGGGTGATGGCGATCCGGTTGGTCGGCACGGACGCGTTGAGCACGTTGAGCGGCGTGCAGACGAGGAGCTGCCGGCGCAGATAGCGCAGGCCGTCCTTCAGGGTAATCGATGATTGCGTGCCCTTCTGCAATCCTGCCAGCCCTCATGACGAGCGTGCTTCGAACATGGAAGGCCGCTCGCCTGCCCACCCGGACGCGGGCGGGATATCCAAAGTCGACAAGGCTCGGCGCCTTTTCCGCCTTCGCCCCCAATGCCTCTCCACATATGGGGCATGTCACGGTGCAATAAAAGGCCTTTGGGCCGGTCGGGCGACGGCGTTCCGGAAAAGTCACGTTTGACGGAATCGGACAGGCGCCCCATGATGCGGCAGGGGAGACGTCACAGGGGATCGCATGGCGCTGGATCACGT
>CAZVVC010000079.1:0-12654 GCA_964630425.1 uncultured Bifidobacterium sp.
AGCATGCCGCCCTGGACCTGGCCCGCCGGGTTGCTGAACGAGGCGTCCGCCTGAAAGCGGGCGAGCAGGACGCCCTCTTCGCGGTTCACGCTGTCGATGCGGCCGCCCAGCAGGGTCGCCACCGGCGGCGGCGGAATCTCGCCTCGCAGCATACGGCTGAAATAACTGTCCTCCAGGCTCACGGCGGCCTCCCCTCGTTTTGAAAATCCCGAGTTTACGCTGCCGGGAGACGGTGGATGGAAGCCCCGGACGCGGCCGCGAGGCGGGCCAGCCGCACTCAGGCCCGTGGTGAAGCACTCCGGCCTGCCGGCCCGAGCTTCTCCGCCACCATTCGGGGGGGCCTTCGGTTCCAGGCGGGAGCTGCCTCGCTCGACCCCGTCCTGAAGGGCGGGGCCCGCGCACAGACCCGTGGTCAGAAACTGCGGCCGATCGCTGTCGCGGCGTCCTTGAGCAGCGGCAGGAAGCGCTCCAGGAAATCCTCCCGCGAGGCGCGGCTCATCATCGCGCTGATGTTCATGGAAGCCACCACCTCGCCGCTTCTGGAGCGGATCGGGACCGCCAGCGACCGGCGGCCTTCGTAGACTTCGTGTTCGGGCATGGCATAGCCCTGGGCCCGCACCTGCCTGAGTATCTCCCGGATCGCGTCGGGATCGATCACGGTATAGGGCGTCAACGTCTTCAGCGTCGCCCTGGAGAAATATTGCGCCAGGGCCGCCTCGTCGAGCTCGGCCAGCAGGACTCGCCCCATGGCGTTGACGAAAGCCGGCATCCGGGTCCCGACATGGACCGGGATGGTGAACATATGGGTCGGCGGGACGCGCGCCAGATACACCACGTCGGTTCCGTCCAGCACCGCGAGGGAACACGACTCGTCGATCTCGTCGACGATGCTCTTCATGTACGGCTGCGCTTTTTCCCAAAGGGGCACCGAAGCCAGATACGAATACCCCAGGTCGAGCACCTTGGGCAGCAGGCGGAAGGTATTGCCGTCCATGCCCACGTAGCCCAGGGCCTCGAGCGTGAGCAGGAAGCGCCGCGCCGTCCCCCGCGTCAATCCCGTGCGGTGCGCCACCTCGCTCAAGGTCATGGTGTCGGCGCCACGCCCGAAACAGCGGATGACGCTCAAGCCGCGGGCCAGCGCATTGATGAAGTCGGGATGGTCGTCGGGGATGGACATGAGCGGCGGACGAGTCGTGGAATCTCGAAGATTGTAGATCGCCTCGGCAGCCGCCCCGGCAGCCGCCCTGGCGCTCCGCTCCGGCGCGCAGGGCCTCTCGCCCGCCGGCCCTGCGCCCAGACACAAGGGTAAACCCTTGGTTGACCTGAGCTTTCCCCGCTCTTTACACTGCGTCCGTAATACAAACATTTGTACGTTATACGGACAAACACGAACAGGTCCCTGGAAACCCTAATGACGATCGGCACGCCTGCCTTCTTTCGATGGGAGCACCATCCCTTTGTCCCGCCTCCGGAGCTGCAAGCCGGGTCGGCCACCCAACCGGACGTCATCGTGGCGGGGGCGGGGCCCGTGGGGCTGACCGCCGCGTTGAGCCTGGCGCAGCAGGGCATCAAGGTGCTGCTGCTCGAAGCCCGCGACTGCCTCTCCGAAAACAGCCGCACCCTGGCGGTGACGCGACGCAGCGTGCAGATCCTGGACCGGCTCGGCGTTGCCCGGCGCTTCGAGCAACTGGCCATCACACGCGAGCGCAACTATCTGTACCGCGGCGCCGAGCTGGTCTACAGCGCCCCTTACGAGCATTCCGACACCGAAAAGCACCCGGACATCAGCGTGCTGCAACAGCCCTGGACGGAAAAGGTCCTCCTCGACGCGGTGGCGGCGCATCCCCTGATCGATCTGCGCTGGCTGAGCCCCGTCACCGGGGTGACGCTGGACGACCCCGCGCGCGCGCAGGTGACGGTAAGCACCCAGGCGGGCGAATACACCGTCTCGGCCCGCTACGTCGTGGCCGCCGATGGCGCCCGGGGCGCCGTGCGCCGGTGCCTGGGATTGAAATATCAGGAGATCGCCGCCGGGGTCGTGCAGCGAAACTTCATCATCTGCGATTTCGAGCGCAAGTCGAGCCTGCCGGTGGCGCGGCGTCTCTGGGTGAATCCGCCCCATCGTCCGGGCACGTCGGTGATCCTGCACAAACAGCCCTTCGACACCTGGCGGCTGGATTACTCGCTGATGGAAGACGAGGATCTCGACGAGGCCATGAAGCCCGAGAACGTCGAGCGCCAGATCCGGGCGCAGCTGGAATTGCTCGGCGACACCACGGCGGAGGACGATTGGCGCCTGGTGTGGGTCTCGGCCTATCGCCCCATGTCGCGCTCACTGCCGAGCTATCGCCACGGCCCCGTCTTCTTTGCCGGCGATGCCGCGCACCAGACGCCGATCTTCGGCGGCCGGGGCATGAACCAGGGCATGCTGGATGCCGCCAACCTGGCCTGGAAACTGAGTTTCGTGCTCCAGGGCCACGCGCCGCCCCGGCTGCTCGACAGCTACGACGCGGAACGCCGTCCCGTGATCGTCCGCAACCTGCTCGATATCGCCCAAGCCACCCTGTGCATGACGGCGACGACCAAGGGGGCCGCCTTGATGCGCAACGCCGCGATCGATCTCCTGCCGGCCGAGGCCTTCGTCCGGCGCCTGATCGACGCCTTCAACGCCAACCGCTCGGAATCCCTGCTCACCCCTCCGCCCGTGCCTGCCTCCCAGGGCGTCATCGCCGGCAGCCCGCTGCCCGACGGCCCCGTGCGGATCGCCGGCACGGAAGAACGACGCTTCCTGCACGACCTCCTGAAGCCGCACGCACTGACGCTGCTGTACTTCTCCGGCCAAGGCCAGGTCCCGGCCGGCCTGCGGGAAACATTCTCTCATTTGAAGGAACAGGCAGCGCCGTGCCATGCCGTCTGCGTCGCCGCCGAAGCCTCGGAAGCCGCGGCGGACGCGGCGGACGCCGTGGCTTTCGACATCGACGGCATCACGTTCGCGAAGCTCGATGCCCGGGATGGAACCTGCCTGATCATCCGGCCGGACGGCTACGTCGGGGCTCGCCTGGAGCATCCGACCGCCGACGGCTTCCTGCGCGCCTGGCGCCACGTCCTCGGAGAATCCTGATGCCTCGCACGACGAGAACCGACGCCCCCCCTGCCGGCCTGGATCAGCCGGCCGCGATCGACCCCGCGTATCTCGAACGGTCCTTCGACTCGCTGGTGGCGGCCCTGGACACCCTGCCTGTCGAGGCCGAGAAAGACTACCTGGCCCGCCTCGTCCTGATTCTCGCCGAGGAGCTGAAGGACGCCGGGCGTTTCGAAGCGGCGGTCGTCCGGGCCATGCCACGCCCCTCTTCCAAGGACACGCCGGCACATTCCGGAGCTTCCGCGACCGCTGCGGAGGACCTGGCGCGCGGCGGCGCGTCCGGGGATGCTCGGGAGAAAGGCCAATGAGCGCGCCGGACCGCCCAAGCAGCGCGCTCGGCGACGATCGCTGGAACGGACACCGGGTCAGCGACCTGACCACGGCCGGCGTGCTCGCTCACAAAGCCGCCCACAACGGAGACAAGGTCTTCCTGACCTACCTGCCCGACGGCAGGCGCCTGACCTATCGCGATCTGGATCGGCAATCCAATCGCCTGGCCCATGGATTCGCGGCCGCCGGCATCGGGCAAGGCACGCACGTGGCCATGCTCATGGACAACAGCCCCGAGCAGCTCCTGAGCTACTTCGCCCTGGGCAAGCTGGGCGCCGTGTGCGTGCCGATCAACACCGCCAGCCGGGGGCAGCAATTGCACTACCTGCTGTGCCACTCCGAAGCGCAAGCCCTCATCGTGGACGCGGAATTGCTGGATGCCCTGGCGCAGCTCGAACAGCCGCTGCCGGCGTTGCGACGGATCTATGTCCACGGAACCGCGAGCCAGCCCGGCGCATCGGCCTGCCCGCCCGCGGCGGCCGTCGGCAGTCTCCAGGAAGCCTTCTCGCACGACGACGGCCCGATCGATGCCGCCGTGAAGTTCAACGACGTGTCGTACATCATGTACACCTCCGGCACGACCGGACCGTCGAAAGGCGTGCTGCTGACCCAG
Source organism: uncultured Bifidobacterium sp. (assembly GCA_964630425.1). Classification (GTDB taxonomy): domain Bacteria; phylum Pseudomonadota; class Alphaproteobacteria; order SMXS01; family SMXS01; genus RI-34. The sequence continues at coordinate 4,086 of CAZVVC010000079.1, forward strand.
GCGCAATGCTTCCTGTGGGGCTTGAGCCATGCCCAGGCGTTCGGCCAGCGGCCCGACGACGTCGCCTACATCTGCCTGCCCCTGTTCCATACCAACGCCCTCCAGGGCGCCACCTACAACGCCTTGATGGTGGATGCCTCCATCGTCGTCCAGAAACGCTTCTCGGCGTCTCGGTTCTGGCGGGACATCCGCGACAGCGGCGCGACCCTGACGAATCTGCTGGGCTCCATGATCAACATCCTGTGGAACCAGCCGCCCGACGCGCGCGACTCGGACCACGCGATCCGGATGTGCATGTCGGCGCCGATTCCTTCGTTCGGCGTCGAGTTCGAGCAGCGCTTCGGCCTGCGCTTCATACAAAGCTACAGCCTCACGGACTTCGGACCGTCCCATGCCTACAGCCTGGTCGACCCCATCCGGAAGCTGGGCTCCTGCGGTCGCGTCCGCGCCGGCGTGCGGGCGCGCATCGTGGACGACCTGGATTTCGAGCTGCCCCCCGGCGCACGCGGCGAGCTGGTGCTCCGGCACGACATGGCCTGGGCCCATTCGCAGGGCTACTACAAGATGCCGGAGGCGACGGTCAAAGCCTGGCGGAATGGCTGGTTCCATACCGGGGATCACGGCTACGTCGACGAAGACGGCTACTTCTGGTTCCTGGACCGCGCCAAGGACGCCATCCGACGACGCGGAGAGAACATTTCGGCCTACGAAGGGGAGCAGGTGCTGCTGCGGCATCCCGCCATCCAGGACGCCGCGGTCTTCGCCGTGCGATCGGAGCAAGCCGAAGACGAGGTGGCCGCCGCCATCGTGGCCAAGGAGGGCCAGGCGCTCCACTACCCCGACATCGTCGAGTTCTGCAGGACGCGCATGGCGTACTACATGGTTCCCCGCTACTGGGCCGTCCTGCGGGACCTGCCCCGCAACACCTCGCAGAAGGTCGAGAAGTTCAAGCTCCGGTCATGGGCCGACGACGATCCGTCGCGGCTCTGGGACCGCGAAGCGGCGGGCATCGTCATCAAGCGGGGGCAATAGCGTGCACCGCCGAAAACTGCCGGCCCTGGACCAGGACACCGAAGCCTTCTGGACTTCGGGAGCCTCGGGGAAGCTGGAGATCCATTACTGCCGACATTGCCGCCGATATCAGCATCCTCCGCTGTCGGTATGCCCCCAGTGCGGCGAGGACACTCAGCCCACGCCGGTCTCCGGCCGCGGCAAGGTCGCCTCCTATTCGGTGAACCACCAGGCGTGGGCCCCTGGCCAGGAGGTGCCGTTCGTGCTCGCCATGGTCGAGCTCGACGAGCAGCCCGGGCTCGTGCTCGTCACCAACATCGTGGAGTGCGACCCGGGCGCGGTGTACGTCGACATGCCGGTCGGCGTCCACTTCGTCAGACAGGAGGACGTCTGGCTGCCTCTGTTCCGGCCCCGGGAGCCGGCATGACCCGCTATCCTGAAAAAGACGTGGCGATCACCGGGATAGGCCAATCCGAGGTGGCGCGCGCATCCTCGAAAAGCGCGCTGCGCCTGACGCTCGATGCGTGCCGGCAAGCCATCAAGGACGCCGGCCTGACTCCGGCGGCCATCGACGGCATCGCCAGCTATCCCGGCGTGATGGACAACGGCAATGGCTTCTCTCCGACGGGCTTGCATGACGTCCGCCTGGCGCTGGGGCTGAAGCCTCGCTGGTATGCGGCAACCGCGATGGATTCCGCGGGGCAGATGAGCGCCCTGTTCGCCGCGATCCATGCCCTCGCGGCGGGCGTCGCGCGCCACGTCCTCGTCTTTCGCGCCACCCATGAAGGCACCGCGCGCCGCCGCCGGCGCGATGCCCTGTCGTGGGGAGGCTCGGCGGATCGCGTTTCCGGCATGTGGCAGTGGACGGTCCCTTTCGGCGCCTTGTCTCCGGCCCCCTGGTACGCCTGTTTTGCCCAGCGCTACCGGCACCAGCATGGCCTGACCGACGAACAGCTCGGCGCCGTCGCGGTCAATGGGCGCCGCATGGCGGCCCTGAATCCCGCCGCGGTGTATCGCGACCCGCTGACCCTGGAAGACTACCTCGCCTCCCGGCTGATCGCCTCGCCGTTGCGGCTGTACGACTGCGACGTCCCCGTCGACGGCGCCACGGCCTTCGTCCTGTCCCATCGCCACGCCTGGGGCGATGCGGCCACGCCTCCGCTGCGGATCGAATCGACAGGCCATGCCTTCGACGAAGGCGGGCTGCGGCAACCGACCGATCTGACGTCCTTCGGCGCGGAAGCGGTCGGCCGCATGCTGTGGAGCCGGACGGACCTTCGCCCCGAGCACATCGACGTGGCGCAGATCTACGACGGATTCAGCATCCTGACCCTGCATTGGCTCGAAGCCCTGGGCTTTTGTGCCAAGGGCGAGGCCGGCCGCTTCGTCGAGGGCGGCGAGCGCATCGGCCTGGGCGGCGTCCTGCCGATGAACACGAGCGGGGGCCAGCTCTCGGCCGGGCGCCTGCATGGCTTCGGCCACATCCACGAAGCCTGCCTCCAGCTCCGGCAAAGGGCGGGCCAGCGTCAAGTGCCTGGAGCGAAGACGGCCCTGGCCTGCGCGGGCGCCTACGGACTGGGCAGCATGATCTTGATCAAGGAATGACAGGAAGGACAGGTTGTATGACAAGTGCTTTGTTCCAACCCGCCAGCTTGCGCGGCCTGACGCTGCCCAATCGGGTGGTGATCTCCCCCATGTGCCAATACAGCGCGGTCGATGGCAACGCCACCGACTGGCATCTCCTGCACCTGGGCGGCCTGGCGCTGTCGGGCGCGGGGCTGCTGATCCTCGAAGCCACGGCCGTCGAGCCCCGCGGACGCATCACGCCCCAATGCCTGGGGCTGTGGAGCGACGACAACGAGGCGGCCCTGGCCCGCGTGCTGAAGACGATACGCGCCTACAGCCGGATACCGCTCGGCATCCAGCTGTGCCATGCCGGACGCAAGGCGGCGGCGCACCGGCCATTCGTGGGCCGGGGGCCCCTCAAGGACGAAGAAGGCGCCTGGCCGGTGATCGCTCCCAGCGCGGTTCCCTTCGCCCCGAACTGGCAAGTGCCGCGCGCCATGTCGCGCGCCGACATGGACGAGGTCATCGCGGCCTTCGTCGCCGCGGCCCGCCGCGCCGATCGGCTGGGCTTCGACCTCATCGAGCTGCACGCGGCTCATGGCTATCTGCTCAGCGCATTCCTGAGCCCCCTGGCCAACCGCCGGAGCGACGAATATGGCGGCTCCGCGGAGAACCGGATGCGTTTCCCGCTGGAAGTGTTCTCCGCGGTCCGGGCGGCCTGGCCCCAGGCCAAGCCGCTGGGCATGCGCTGCAACGGCACCGACTGGCATGACGAGGGGTCGTCGGTGGAAGACGCCGTGGCCTTCGCCGCCGCCCTCAAGGCCCGGGGCTGCGACTACGTCGACGTCTCCTCTGGCGGCAACGCCTACACCAAGGTGCCGATCGCGCCCGGCTACCAAGTGCCCTTCGCCGAACGCATCAAGCGCGACACCGGAATCGCGACCATCGCGGTCGGCCTGATCACCGAGCCCGAGCATGCCGAAGCGATCGTCGGCGGGCGGCAGGCCGACTTCGTCGCCATCGGCCGGGCGGCCTTGAACAATCCCCACTGGCCCTGGTGGGCGGCCGAGAAGCTGGGCGCCAGCGTCGAGGTTCCCTGGCAATACTACCGGGCCGCGACGCGCGCAGGCGTCCCTCCCCCCTATATCGTCAAGTGAGCCATCGCCCATGCCGGGAAGAAACATCATGCCGACGGATTTCCATGAACTGCGCCTGTACCACGTCGCGGTCGGGCGCATGAACGACATGGTGGCCCGGGTTCGCGGTCCCCTGGCGCCGCTGTTCCAGCGTCATGGCATACGTCCCGCGGGCTACTGGGTGACACAGAGCGGGCCGGACTTCCCGCTCCTGGTCTACCTGACCCCCTGGCCTTCGCTGGAAGCCAGGAACCAGGCCTGGGCCGGCTTCTATGCCGATCCCGAATGGCACCGCGTCCGGGCCGAAACCAATGCGGGGAGCGAGCTGGTGATCCGCTATGAGCTCAACTTCCTGAGGGCCGTCAGGCCGCTGGAGCTGTCCCGGATCACCGCGACGATGGCGCTGGAACTCTACATGCCGGAGATCGCGATCGGCGCCAGCGGCGGCGCGCACCAATTGATGCGGGAGCTGGCCGAAGCTCCTCCGCCTTCCGCGCCCGCCGTGCTGGGGGCGTTCGAGTTCATGACCGGAGACGACCTGCCGCGAGCCGCGCTGCTCCTGGGCTGGGATCGCGAGACCTGCGACGCGCGCTCGACCGCGGCTCTCGAACAGGCCCCTCTGGGCCGCGCTCGCCGATACGCTCTGCGGAGCATCACCACCGATCCGGATGGACGCGATCGGGATACGTTCTTGTCCGATTAACCAGGAGACAACCATGCAATCCTCGAATATCCCCTCATTGGCCCGTTCCTTCCTAGGAGCCTCGCTGCTGTCGGTTGCGACGGCCTTCGGCGCGGCCATGGCGCAGGCCCCCTACCCCGACAAGGCCATCACCTGGGTCGTTCCCTACAACCCCGGCGGAGCGACCGACGCGATCGCGCGCCTGCTGGCCCAGAAGCTGGGCGAGGAAGTCGGCCAGTCGGTGGTCATCCAGAACGTTCCCGGCGCCGGCACCGTCATCGGCGCCACCCAGGTGGCCAGGGCCGCTCCCGATGGATACCGCATCATGAGCGCCGACATCGCGACGCTGGCGATCAGCCCGGCGCTCACGCCCAACGTCGGCTACGACCCCGTCACCAGCTTCACCGCGGTGGGCGAGATCGCCCGGCTTCCGCTGGTCCTCGTGGTCCACAAGGACGTGCCCGCCAGCACCGTGACGGAGCTCATCGACTACGCCGGGCAGCCCGGCGTCGACCTGAACTACGCGTCGGCGGGTCCCGGCAGCCCGCACCACATGGGCATGGAACTGCTGCTGCACCGGACCGGAGCCAACATGACGCACATTCCGTACAACGGGGCCGGGCCCGCCATGGCGGACGTCCTGTCCGGACGGGTCGGCGTCATGTTCGGCTCTCTCGGCGCCGTGCTGCCCCACATCCAGGCCGGCGTCCTCAAGCCCCTGGGAGTGTCCGGCCTCCAGCCGCTTGCCGGCCTCGACGGCGTGCCGCCCCTGGCCAAGGACGATCCCCGCCTCGCGGATTATGAAATGTATGCCTGGCAAGGCGTGGTGGGGCCCGCGGGAATGCCCGCGGCCGTCACCCAATCCTTGAACGCAGCGCTGGAGAAGATCCTGGCGAGCGGCGAAGTCCAGGAAAGGCTCGGCGCCCTGGGGGTCCAGGCCGCCTTCAGCTCCCCGCAGGCCTTCCAGGAGTACATCGAGTCGGAAGTCAGGCTCTGGAACGACGTCGTGCAGGAACGCGGCCTGAAGAACGGCTCACCGGCACAGAACGCCCGATAGCGGACCGGGCGGACACCGCCGGCTCAGCCGGCCTCGACCCGCGCCACCGCCAGATGCCGCTGCAAGCGCTCGGGATCGTCGCGCAGCGCCGCGCTGTCGTCCTGGAGCACGATGCGACCGCGCTCGAGCACCACCGCCCGGTCGGTGATGTCAAGGATCTTGAAGGGATTCTGCTCGACGATGATCGCCGACATCCCTTGCTCGCGCATGATGGCCCGCAGCGCGACCAGCAACTCTTCGACGATGATGGGCGCCAGCCCTTCAAAGGGCTCATCCAGCAGCAGCAGCTTGGGGTTGAGCGAGAGTGCGCGGCCCACCGCCAGCATCTGTTGCTCGCCTCCCGACAATTGGTCACCCAGATTGTCGCGACGCTCGGCCAAGCGCGGGAACTGGCGAAAAACGCGCTCGATCGTCCAGGGACCGGTGCGCGCCACCGCCGTGAGGTTTTCGAGCACGGTGAGCGACTTGAAGATATTGCGCTCCTGGGGCACCCAGCCGATGCCGGCGGCGGCGCGAAGATCGGGACGCAGGCCGGTAATGTCGCGGCCGTCGAGCATGATGCGGCCGGCGCGGCGCCGGGTCACGCCGACCAGGGTATTGAGCAGGGTGGTTTTGCCGGTACCGTTGCGGCCCAGCAGGGCCAGCGAGCCGCCGGCGGGAATCGAGAACGAAATATCCTCGATTACGATGGCCTCGCCATAGCCGGCGTCCAGGCCTTCGACCCGAAGCAAATCAGCCATGGTTTCGTCCCAGGTAGACATTCTTGACCCGCTCGTCGCTCGCGATCTCATCGGGCTCGCCCTCGGCGAATATGGCGCCATTGACCAGCACCGACATACGCGTGGCGAAGCGGAACACGAGATCCATGTCGTGCTCGATGAGCAGAACGGTGACGTCGGCCGGCAGGGCCGCCAGCGTATCCAGGATCTCGCGCGATTGCCCTACCGGCACCCCGGCCATGGGTTCGTCGAGCAGCAGCACGCGCGGCTTGCCGGCCAACGCCACGGCGATCTCGAGCAGGCGGCGCTTGCCGTAGGGCAGCACCGCGGTGTCGTGGTCCATCACGTCGCCCAAATGCAGGCTGCGCAGCAGCTCGGCCGCCTCGTCGCGGCGGGCGGCGTCGCGGTCGAGCGCCCGCCACCAGCGCCCGCCCAGGCCATCGCGCTGGCTGATGACCAGTGCGACGGTTTCCAGCGGCGTGAGCGTGTTGAACAACTGATTGATCTGGAAGGTGCGCATCAGGCCGCGCCGCGCGCGCTGGTGCGCCGGCAGGCGGGTAATGTCGGCCCCTTCGAGCTCGATCTGGCCGCTGGTGGGCGCCAGCACGCCCGTCAGCTGGTTGACCAGGGTGGTCTTGCCCGCGCCGTTGGGGCCGATCAGGGCGTGGCGCGCGCCCGGCATCACCGCCAGCGACACGTCGTTGGTGGCCACGATGCCGCCGAACCGCTTGACCAGATGGCGGGTTTGCAGGACGGGGGCGCCGCCCGCGGCCGGGGGCGTCTGCGCGGTTGTTGTCATCCCCGGCCTCCCCGGCGCGGCGACAGGCGCGCGAGCGCGCCCGCCACGCCGCCGTACAGGCGCTCGCGGCCGACCAGCACGATCACGACCAGGGCGAAGCCCATCCAGAACAGCCAGTAATGCGGCGTCCAGGCCGACAGGAGGTCGTGCATCAGCACGAAGATCACCGCGCCGACCAAGCCGCCGTACAGGTAGCCGGTGCCGCCCAGCACCAGCGCCAGCAGCACGTCGGCCGAGCGCTCGAACGACAGCACGTCGAGCGAGGCGAAGCCGGTGGTCTGCGTCAGCAGCGCGCCCGCCGCGCCGGCGAAGGCCGCGCCGATGGTGTAGACCGCCGCCAGCCGCTGGTTGACCGGAATGCCGATGGCGGTGGCCCGCAGGCGGTTGTCGCGGATCGCCTCCAGGCCCACGCCGAAGGGCGAGCGGGTGAGCCGGCGGGCCACGACGAACAGCAGGAACAGCACGATCAGCGCGTACCAGCCGCCGGTGACGCCGGCGAGATCGAACTCGAAGCGCCCGAAGATCGGATCGATGAAGATGCCCGGCAGGCCGTCGGCGCCCCCCGTGAGTCCCGAAAAGCGGTTGGCGAGCTCGAACAGGATCAGCCCCACGGCCAGCGTGACCATCAGGCGGGTGAGGTCGGAGCCGCGCAGCACGATCACGCTGGACAGCAGCCCCAGCAGCGCCGCGCCGGCCGTGGCCACCACCAGCCCCAGCAGCGGATCGGGCGACACGTGGATGGCGAACAGCCCCGCGGCGTAGGCGCCGAAACCGAAGAAGGCGGCGTGGCCCAGCGACACGATGCCGCCATAGCCCAGGATCAGGTCGAGCGACAGCGCGAACAGCGCCAGGATGGCGATCTCGGTCCAGAGCGCGGCGTATTGCGGGAAGCCCCACATCACCGCCACGGCCAGCAGCCAGAACAGGAACTCGGCCACGCGGACGCGCGAGCCGGACATCTTGACCGCGCTCATCGCCGGCCCCGCACGAACAGCCCCTGCGGCCGCCACAGCAGCACCGCCACCATCACCACGTAGATGATGAAGGCGCCGAACTGGGGGATGTAATACTTGCCGGCCACGTCGGCGATGCCCAGCAGCAGGGCGGCGATCAGCGGCCCGGAGATGCTGGCCGTGCCGCCCACGGCCACCACGATGAGGAAGTAGATCATGAACTTGAGCGGGAACCAGGGATCGAGCCCGAGCAGCTCGGCGCCCAGCGCGCCGCCCAGCCCGGCCAGGCCCGAACCGAAGGCGAAGGTGAGCAGGAACACCCGGTTGACGTTGATGCCGAGGCCGCTGGCCACGCGGGAGTCGTCCACCGCCGCCCGCAGGCGGCTGCCGAAGCGGGTGCGCGACAGCACCAGTTGCAGAGCCAGCGCCAGCAGGCCGCAGATGACGATGATGAACAGCCGGTAGACGCCGATCGTGACGCCGCCGAGCTCGATCCGGCCCGTCAGGAACTCGGGCAGGCGCACGAACTGCTGCGAGGCGCCGAAGCCGTAGTCGACCGCCGCCACCGACATGAACACCAGCCCGATGGAGAACAGCACCTGGTCGAGATGCGACCGGCCATACAAATGCCGGTAAAGCGTGGGTT
>CAZVVC010000080.1:0-12646 GCA_964630425.1 uncultured Bifidobacterium sp.
TGCCCGGGAAATAGTCGATGGTGGTGAGCGCGTAGTTGCCCATGCCATTCGTGTTCAGGTGATACAGGCCCGTCACCGAGTTCACGCTGACGTCGCCGAAATCGTAGTTCATGTCCAGCGAGACCAGCACCGCCTGACGATCGGTGAAGAAGTCCTTGTTCTGCTTGGCCAGCGGGTAGTTGTTGCGGATGGCCGTGGGCAGGCCGCCGAGCGTGCGATAGCGGTCGCGCTTGCAGTCGTCATACGGGTCGACGATGCCGCGGGTGGTCGGATGGTTCGAGCCGAACGGGCACTGCACGACCTGCTGGCCGCCGGTCAGTTCGTTGTCCTTGTACGAGCTACCCAGCACGCGCAGGGTCGCCTGGAAGTCGTCGTTCGGCTTGAAGTCCACGGTCAGACGACCGATCAGATCCTGCCGGGCCGGCGTCTTCCGGTTGTTGGTCGTGCCGGGATACGGGTTGCCGGGCTCGAACGGGTTGGCCAGCGGGCCGGCCAGGTTGCGCAGCCAGCCGTCCATGTCGGTGAAGCGGGCCGCGACGCGCACGCCCCACTTCTCATTGATCGGGCCGCCATAGGCGCCCTCGATGTAACGCTCGGACGCGCGGAACTCGTAGCCCGCGGTCACATAGCCTTCCCAGTAGTCGCCGGGCAGCTTGGAGCGCAGCGAGATCACGCCGGCCGGGCTGTTCTTGCCGAAGAACAGCGCCTGCGGACCCTTCAGCACTTCCACCTGCTCCAGGTCGAGGAACGCGGCGGAGGCGATGTAGCCGCGGCTGATCTGGACGCCGTCGATGTTGATGCCGACGGCGCTTTCGATGCCGGGATCGATGGACGCCGAGGTGATGCCGCGAATGGCGATGGTGCCGCCGTTGCCCGAGCTTTGCGGCGTGATCTGCACCTGCGGGATGTTGTCGGCGATCTCGGTCAGGCTGCGCGAGTTGTAGCGGTTGAGGTCGCTCGCGGTGAGCGCGCTGACGGCCACGGGCACGTCGATCAGCGTCTCTTCCTGCTTGCGGGCCGTGGTCGTCACCGACTCGATGCCGGCCACCGACGCGGGCGCCGGGGCGGCGGGCTGGGCGTATGCCGGCGCGGCCACCGCCAGGGCAAGGCATGCGCCGCCCAGCAGTTTTGTCTTGAAGGATAACTTCATGGGTGGTTTCCCCTTCGGAGCTCGTTCCCCGGACCCTTCTTGCGAGGGCCCTCTAAGGAACACCTATCCAGACCATCGATCTGCCCCGCGACGGCGGCGCCCGCATGTACCCACATGCGGACACGGACCGTTGCCGTGCAGTCCTTGATCCATTTTCAACGGGCCCCTTTCCGGGGCATGCCGCTGCGCCGTCCGTCTGCCAGCTATGCGCCGCCCCTGTCAAGCTCACGGGGCACGATGGCAGCCATGCATACAACGAAGCCCTTCATTCCATTGGGTGTTCCAGCCCCGAGCCCGGCCGGCGGGGTATCCGGTCAGCGCGGGGAAGCGGCTGGATGTCAGGGCAAATCCGTCTGGTATGCCGGCTTCGTGAAACCACTCCCAAACCCGCTCCTGTCGAGCGATCTGGCGCAGCCGGATCGTATCGAGACACGGGCAGACGGCGGTGCGCGTCTCGATACACCCGGCCCGCGGCCGGGCACTCGACGTGAGCGGGAGGGGAGGACGCCATCAAGGCTTCCGCGAGCCATCGCCCGTCCGTGACGGGCCGCAAAAGAAGAGGCCGCAGAAGTTGCCTTCCGCGGCCTCCAGGTTCGGTCGGGGATATCCCCGGTGGCTAGAACTTGTACTGCGCCTGCAGCACCAGTTCGCGGCCGCGATCCAGCACGCCGGTCACGTCGTTCCGGGCGCCGCCGGGCTTATCGCCGGCGGTGAGGATTACCATCTCGTTGGTCAGGTTACGCCCGAGCAGGCCGATCTCCCACGTGTTGTCGGCGCTGTAGAGCCGGATGCTGGCGTTCAGCTTGGCATAGCTCTTCTGACGCGAGCCCGGCGCCTTCAGGTCCTGCGCCCAGTAGGCGCTGACATACTTCACGTCGGTCGTCAGGCCGAGCATCAGCCAGTCGTTGAGCGGCGTGTCGTAGGAGCCGCCGATCGAGGCCGACACCCGCGGCGCCAGCGCGAGCGGCGTGCCCGACAGGTCCTGGGTGCGGGCGGTGGTGCCGACGCTGACGTCGCAGCCCTCGTCCGCGCGCTGGCCGTTGAAGCAGGGCGCGTTCGACCAGTCCTTGAAGTTGGCGCGGTTGTAGGTGAACGACGCCCGGAGCTGGAGGGCGTCCGACGCCTGCCAGTAGGCCTCGGCCTCGAAGCCCTTGGTGACGGCGCTGGCCGCGTTCAGGGTGCGGAAGGTGGTGGTGACGATGTCGAGCGAGGACCGCTGCAGATCGTTGAACTTGTAGTAGTACAGGTTCATGTCGAGGCGCAGCGAGTTGTCGAGCAGCACCGCCTTGTAGCCGATTTCACCGCCCTGGGCCGTTTCGTTGCGGAACGTCAGCTTGTCGGCCGTGTTGTAGGGATCGGCCAGCAGCACGGCGGTCTGCGACGCGCCGCCCGACTTGTAGCCGGTGCGGTAGGCGGCATAGATCGTGTGATCGGGCGCCGGGTGCCAGGTCAGCGTGGCCTCGGGCGACCAGTTGCTTTCGTCCAGGTTGATCGGCAGTTCGTCACCCTCGGGCCGCAGGTGCTGCGGCGCCGGCTCGACGAAGGCCGGGTTGGCGTAGACGTTGACGTTGATCGCGCGCAGCTTTTCCTTGGTGTAGCGGACGCCGGCGGTCAGCTCGAGGGTGTCGGTGATGTCCCACAGCACCTGGCCGAAACCGGACCAGGTGGTGCGCTTGGCCGTGTCCTCGGGCCAGTAGCCCATGATGAAGTCGACGCGCGGGTCGACCGGCACCGGCACGCCCATGCCGCGGCCGACGGTCCAGCTCAGGCGGCTGCTATGCTCGAAATAGCCGCCCATGACGAAGTTGACCGGCCCGTCATAGTTGCTGGTGAGGCGCAGTTCCTCGCTCCAGTTGGTGGTCTTCTCGCCGTTGATGCCCGGGAAATGCACGAGGGTGGTGTAGTCGTAGTTGCCCAGGCCGTTGGAATTCAGGTGGAAGAAGCCGGTCACCGAGTTCAGGCTGACGTCGCCGAAATCATAGTCCATGTCCAGGCTGGCCAGGACGTTCTTGGTGTCGGTGAAGTACTCGCCGTTGCCCTTCTTGCTGAGCGGATAGTTGCGGGCGATGCCTTCCGGGATCGCACCCACGGAGCGGTACTTGTCGGGCACGCAATCGCCGTAGGGGTCCTCGCGGCCCAGGTTGCGCGGATGGTTGAAGCCTTCCGTGCACGAGATGACCTGGGTGATGCCGGTCAGCTCGTTGTCCTTGTACTGGCCGCCCAGCACCTTGAGGGTCGCGTGGAACCGGTCGTTGGGCGTGAACTCCATGGTCACGCGGCCCACCAGCGTCTCGGCGGCGGGCGTCAGCTTGTTGTTGGTCGCGCCGGGATAGGGATGCTGCGGCTCGATGGTGTTGTTGGTCGGGCCGGACAGGTTGTGCAGCCAACCGTCCATCTCGCTCCAGCGCAGGGCGACGCGGACGCCGAACACGTCGTTCACCGGTCCGCCATAGGCGACCTCGGCGAAGCGTTCCTTGGCGCGGAACTCGTAGCCGGCCTTGGCATAGCCTTCCCATTCGGTGCCCGGCCCCTTGGAGCGCAGCGAGATCACGCCGGCGGGGCTGTTCTTGCCGAAGAACAGCGCCTGCGGACCCTTCAGCACTTCCACCTGGGCCAGGTCGAAGAAGCCGGCCGTCGCCACGTAGCCGCGGCTGACCTGGACGCCGTCGATGTTGATGCTGACCGCGGATTCGATGCCCGGGTCGGTCGAGGCCGACGAGATGCCGCGGATCGCCATGGTGCCGCCGTTGCCGGACGTGGCGCGGGTGATCTGGATCTGCGGGATCTGGTCGCTGATCTGGGCCAGGTTGGTCGAGCCGTAGCGTTCCATCGAGGCGGCGTCGAGCACGCTCACCGCCACCGGCACGTCGATCAGCGTTTCTTCCTGCTTGCGCGCCGTGGTGGTGACGCTCTCGATGCCGCCGCTCTGCGCCCATGCCGGCGCGGCCAGCGCCAGCGCAAGGCCGGCGCTGCACAGAAGCTTGGTTTTCATGGATAAGGACTTCATGGTGTTCCCCTGTTGCGTATCCGACTCCGGGCCCTCTGCGTGGCCTCGTAGATGACGATGTCTTTCCGTCTTGCGAAGGGTCGAATACCGGTGCGTGGAATACGACAGGCGGCGCACTCGGGCACCGTCTCCTCACCGATCGTCGAACCTTCCCAGCGGTGCGTTTCCCGCACTCGTTGCTTCGTATCCTATACTGGCCCCGTTCCGCCGGAGCACCTGTCAAACCTGACAGGTGCCCTAGCGGCCGGTTTCAGAAGCGCGCGAACCGGCGCACATACTCGTTGTACTGGATGTCCTGGGTATCGCCCCAGCCGATCCGGCCGTCCAGCTCCCAGCGCGTGAGGCAGAAATAGACGTTCATGTTCTGCCAGGTCTGCCAGGGCATCCGCGCATCCACCGTGCCGCGGATGCGGTGGACCTTCCCGCCCGCGTCCTCGATCTCCATCTCCTTCAGCCGCGGCGACAGCCCGTCCGGCTCGCGCCGGGTGAGCACCGCCGCCCGCGTGACCGGGAAGGTCTCGCCGTCGCGCCAGACATAGCCCCAGATGAGATTCTGGCCCGGCGGCATGGACGGGAACGCTTCCACCCATTCCGGCCCCAGTGCCGGATCGTCATAGGCGAGCACATGGAACGCCAGGTCGTCGCCGAAGACACCGACCATCCACGAGATCGGCGGCGCGCTGCGCGCCACCTCGCGGCGCTCGTTCCCCCACGAGCGGTCGCGGCTGAAATAGCCGTCCACGGTAAAGGCCTCGCCATGCAGGTTGACCTCGCCCTCGACCTTCATCGCCTGGGTGAAATGCTTGCCGCCCGGCCGCCCGCCCGGCGGCATGATCGCCGTCTGGACCAGCCTGAACGACACGTCGCGCTCGGGGTCCTTGCAGGTCAGCTCGACCTTCCTCAGCGGCTCGATGACCCGGATGCGCAGGCCCAGCGGTTCGATGGTGTAGTCGGATATGTCGTCCGGGAACGGCAGGAAATGGTAGTGGTTGACGTATTCGCAGGCGAGCGTGGACCGCTTGATGCCCCGCCAGATATAGACGCTGGCGCTCATCACCCGCAGCGCGGGATGGAACCAGACATAGACCTCGCCATTGAGCTGCTTCTCGGGGATGTTGAAGCCGAAATACGAGGTTTCCGTGCTGGAATAGTGCGCGTCCAGCGCGACCGGGTGCAGGAATTCGTCCTCGGGCGCGATCACGCTCAGCGGCTTGCCCGCCATGGAGGCCGACTGGCCGGACGCGGATACGACCGGCGTGGATGTCTGATTGCTCATGCTGTCGCCCTTTCCAGCCTTTCGGCCACATCGAGGATGAACATCCGGTACAGCGGCACGCCCTGGTAACCCATCTTCAGCGCCGGATACCGGCCGTCCAGAAAACCGTTCCACGCCACCGCGCAGCAGACCGCGTTGCGCACGCCGCGCCAGACCTCGTAGAAGCGCGCGCCGCTTTCCCGGTAGGGCGCGCCGCCCGCCGCGTAATAGGCGGCGAGGAACTCGTCCCACGGCATCAGCGGCTCGACCCGCGCGCGGCAATAGCCCAGGTCCTCGGCCGGATCGCCCAGATGGGAGAACTCCCAGTCGAGGATGGCGGTGATCCTGCCGTCGTCGGTCAGGATGTTGTGGAATCCCACGTCGGCATGCACCAGCGACAGCCGATCCAGGTCGGCCGGCACGTTGGCGGCGAGCCAGCGGAACGCGGCATCGAGAATGGGGGAGTCGTGCACCTTGTGGCGCTGCCAGCGGTCGTGCCACAGCGCCACATAGGCGCCGATCTCCTCGGCCGGGCCGCGGCCGGCGGCGATCCCGAAATCGGCCGGATCGGTGGTGTGCAGCCGCGCCAGCAGCCCGGCGAGCTGGCCGCAGACCGAGCGCCGCGCCGCCTCGTCCCCGTCCCAGGCCTCGGTGTTCGGCGCGCCGGGCATGCGCCGCGAGACGATGAAGGGCTGGCCGAGCCAGCGCCGGTCGCTCTCGCACCACAGCGGATCGGCGACGGGAAAGCCCAGCCGGTGCAGCGCGCTCAGCAGCGGGAATTCGTCGACGGCGCTGTTCTCGCCCGGGCCGAACGGCAGGTCGCGCCGGATGACCGCCTCGAGCCTGCCGCCGTCCGCCAGCGTCGCGCCGAACAGGATCGTGTCCTTGGAATAGCCGCCATTGGCGGGCGCCACCCGGTCGACCATCGTGCCCGCCAGCCCGATCCGCTCGCGCAGCAGGCGCTCCAGCCGCTCCGGGGTCACCTCGACCTCCAGCTCGGCCAGCCGCTCGCGCGCTGCCGCCGCGTCGCGCTCGGCCTCGGCGAAATGGGCTTCGTAGCGGTGCCTCTCGCCCGCCCCGTCGGCCGGGTTCTCGCGCATCCAGGCCACCATGTGGCCCAGCATGTCGCGCGCCATCCGCGCCTTCAGGCGCGCTTCGTCCGAACTCAGGTCGGGCTCGATGACCAGTCCGATGTCCCGGCGGATCGCGCTCAGCAGTTGCGCGAGAATGACGCGTTCCTCGATCAAATCCTCTCCCCTGGCATGGCTCCGGGCCGCCGGAAGTATCGTGTCCGCCCGAACGCCGACGATACCTGTCAACCCTTACAGGGTCCCGCGCGGGCCGCCGCCTCGCTACACTGGCGGCGCGGCAAGGAGGCGGATGGATGCGGATCGAGGGCGCGGGCGTTCTGGTCACGGGCGCGAACCGGGGGCTGGGCAAGGCCCTGGTGGAGGCCGCGCTGGCGCGCGGCGCGGCGCGCGTCTATGCGGCGGGGCGCCGGCCCGGCGCGCTGGACGAGGTGTTCGGCGGCCGCGACCGGGTGACGGTCCTGCCCCTCGACGTGACGGACGACGGCAGCGTCGCCGCCGCGGCCAGCGCCTGCGGCGACGTCTCCATCCTGGTCAACAACGCCGCCCATCTGGCCCATGCGCGGCTGATCGGCGCGGCGTCGCTGGACGAGGCGCGGCAGGAGATGGAGACCAACTACTGGGGCGTGCTGCGCATGTGCCGGGCCTTCGCGCCGGTGCTGGCGGCCCGGGGCGGCGGCGCCATCGTCAACATCCTGTCCATGGGCGCGCTGGCGAGCATGCCCTTCGTCGGCACCTATTGCGCCGCGAAGGCGGCCGCCCTGTCGGCGACCCAGGGCATCAGGGGCGAGCTGGCGGCGCAGGGAACCCTGGTCGTGGGCGTGATCGCGGGACCGATCCTGACCGACATGGCGCGCGAGCACGAACGCGAGGGACGCTTCCCCGCCGCCATGATCGCCGAGGCGACCCTCGACGGCATCGAGCAGGGCCGGACTACCGTCTATCCCGATCCCAAGTCGGCCCAGGTGGGCGCGGATTTCGCCCGCGACCATTTCACGGTGGAAGCAGCGTTCGGCAAGATCCTGTAAGGGCCGCCAGCGCGGCGATGACGCGCGGGGGATGATGACGCTAGATGCGGATCAACCCCATATGGGCGGCCTTCAGCGCCGCCTGATGCTTGGAGACCGCGTTCATCTTGCCGCAGGCGTTGCGGATGTGGAACTGGACGGTCCGTTCCGACACGTCGATCAGCCGCGCGACCTCCCAGGCGGTCTTGCCCTGCGCGGTCCAGTGCAGGCACTCCAGCTCGCGCCGGGTCAGCTCGGCGGTGCCGGTCTCGTCCCGGTGCAGCACGCCGTGATAGACCGAGGACATGTAGTTGCCGATCAGCATGAACTGGCGCACCCATTCGTCCCGCGCGCCCAGGAACTCCCCCCGGCCCTGGCGCGTCAGCGCGACGAAGCTGTCGAAACTGCCGAACGGGCCGCGCAGCGGCACCGAGACGCCGCGTTCGTAGCCGAACTCCAGCGTCATCTCGAACAGCCGGACCTCGTCCCGCGACGGGGCATCGAGGTAATCATAGGCGTCCCACACGACGGGCAGCCAGCTCGACCGCGCCTGCCGCTGGACGGGATCGATCACGTCGTAGCCGTCCCTGCGATATTGCAGCACCAGGTCCTGGCCGCAGCTGCACATCAGCCGGATCTCGGTATCCTCGTAGACCGAGAACAGGAACCCCTCGAAGCCGTTGTCGGCCAGATAGCCGCCCACGAGTCGGCGCAGGCCGTCGTCGTCGGTGACGCCGGGCATGGCTGTCAGAAGCTCGTCCAGGGCACGGTTCATGCGTCTCTCCCGGGCAAAACTGTAACATTATTGAAAATCGTTCGCCAAGTACGCCCGAACCCGGGACGACCTGCGGGCGTTCACCGCGGAACCGCAGTTCCTATCGGGCAAGCTTCAACCCGGCTATCCTCGGCACCATGACACCGCAGTTCTTCCCGCGCCACCGGCGCGCCCTCCGCATCCTCGCCGTCTCGGCCGCCGTTCTGGCCGGGGTGCTCCTGCTGCTGTGGCTGATGCGCATGGTGCTGGCCGAATGGGCGATCGAGCGCGCCGTCGACGGCTTCGGTCTGGGACCGTCGGAGGTGGAGATCAGCCATATGGGCCTGAGCGGGGCCGAGATGCGGCTGGTGTCCTCGGCCGCCGGCACCATCGAGCGGATCGGGGTCCGATACCGGATCGGCGGGCTGCTCCGCGGCCGGATCCACCGCATGACCGTCGACGGCGCGCGGCTGCGCTTCGCCTGGAAGGACGGCCGGCTGGTGCCCGAGATCGCCTCCAGCGACGGCCCCCTCTCGCTGCCGGTCGAGCGCATCGACATTGCCCGATCGAGCCTGACGCTCGGCGTGGACGGCCAGGATATCGTCGCTGACCTGGCCGGCACGCTGACCGGCGGCGGCGCCGGCGGCATGGGCGGCATGGGCGGCATGGGCGGCGACGTGGCGGTCACCGTGCGCGCGCCCCAGGGACGTCTCGCCGGCCGCATGGCCGGGACCATGACACCCGACGGCGCGCTGGACGGCGCGTTCACCGTCTCCAGCGGCGAAGTCTCGGTGGGCACGGTGAAGGCCGACGGGCTGAGCGGACGGGTGAATCTGGCGACGGGTGCGAAGGGACTGGAATCGGTCGAGGCCGATCTCGGCTTCGCCCAGGTATCGAGCGGCGCCGGGCCGCTGGGCGCGGGCCGCATGACCGCCTCGTTCCGGCAGCCCGGCGGCGACCTGACCCTCACGGTCGATTCCGCGCCGGTCGCCGTCCGGCTGCGCGCCGACGGCGGCACGCCGGACAAGGGCGTGCCGTTCAGCCTGACCGGCACGGCCGACAGCGCCTTCCTCGCCGGGCTGGCCGGCGCCGTCCGGCAGGCGGGCGGTTCGGTGCGGATCGAGGCGTCCGGCACCGCGCCGCCCGCCGCCTCCCTGCCCGAGGCATTCATGGCCGCGCCCGAGGCCTGGCTGGCGAGCGCCGCGGCCGACGCGAAGATCGAGGGCACCGCGGAGGACCTGGAGATACCGGGGGCCGTGGCCGTCGACCGCGCGGTGCTGTCGCTCCAGGCCCGCCTGGCCGGCGGCAGCCTCGCCGTCGCCACGCCCGGCGGCATCCGGGTCACGGGCATGGAACTGGACCCGTCGCTGGCCCCGAAGGACAGCCTGTTCGCCGGCAAGTCCAGCCTGACGGTGACGCCGACCGCCTCGGCCGAGGACTTCCTGCTCGTCAACGCGCCCGGCGGCGTGCTGGACAGGCTGGGGCTGGGCGGCACCGTCGCCTATCGCTCGCCGGAGATCGAGATCAAGGGCGACATCGACGCCAGAGCGACCGTCGATGCCCTCGCGGAACGCACCGCCGGCGCGAAAAGGACCGGCAGCGTGACAATGGGCGCGGACGTGGCGGTGACGCTGTCCGGGGAAGGCGCGCGCTCGTCCGCCGATCTGTCGCTGGAGGGAACCTACGCCGCCGACGACGACATGCTCGCGCTGACCTTCGGCAAGGGCGGCCTGACGCTGCGCGACGTCCGCTGGGGCGATACCGTCTCGCTGCCCGGCACGTCGCGCGCGGCGATCCAGCCCGGCGCGAGCGTCGTCCGCGACCGGCGTACCGGCGAGATCACCGCGTCGGCCGCGTTCCAGCCCTTCACCTGGAACGCCCGCATGAGGCGCGAGGGCGCCGAACCCGGCAAGGTCACCGTCGCCGCAGGCCGCCTGGCCGTCGACAAGAACGCCGACGGGCTCAAGGCCGTGCTGGAGCGCGCCCGGATCGAGATGCCGGACAGCGGCGTGGCGGCGCGCGGCATCTCGGCGACCGTCACCGCGGCCGGCGAGGCCGTCACGGTCCATGCCGCCGCCGCCGACCTGCGCGGCACCGGAGAGCCGGCGCTGTTCTCGTCGCTGAAGGCCGATCTGAACGCACGCCTGGCCGGCGCGAAGGCCGACTTCACCGCCGCCGTGACCGGCGCCGGCAAGGCGCTGAACCTGACCGCCAAGGGCGTCCACGACCTGGACAGCGGCAAGGGCACGGCGGCCGTCGCGCTCACGCCCATCGACCTTTCGGCGCCCGGACTGCTACAGGCGCTCTCGCCCAGATTCGCCGCCGGGATCGAACGCGCCAGCGGCACGGTCGCCGGCGAGGGCAGCGTCCACTGGGGCGAGCGTGCCCGGCCGGGCACGCTCGCCCTGTCGCTGAAGGGCGTCGCGCTGAACGGCGCGTCCATCAACCTGAGCGGCCTCGACGGCGACATCCGGCTCGACAGCCTCGCGCCGCTCACCTCGCCGCCGGGCCAGACCGTCTCGGGCGCGTTGCAGCTTCCCACCGTCAACCAGGTGCCCTTCGAGGTCGCGTTCCGGCTGCTGCCGGAGAAGCTGGTGATCGAGAAGGCGAGCGCCACGGTGTTCGACGGCCAGTTCACCACCGAGAACGCCGAGATCGACGCGGCCACGGGCGACGGGCGGGTGGAGCTGAAGGTCAGCGACATCAACCTGGAGACGGCCTTCAAGGTGCTGGACCTGGAGCAGATCAAGGGCACCGGCCGTATCGGCGGCGTGCTGCCGCTGCGGATCAAGGACGGCCACGTGTCGATCGAGAAGGGCCACCTGGAAACCTCGGTGCCCGGCACGTTGCAGGTGGGCGTGAAGGAACTGGCCGACCAGTTGCAGGCCTATGGCGAGAACGTCGACATGGCGTTCCGCGCCCTGACCGACTTCCACTACAACCGCCTGACCATCGATGCCGAGAAGCCCTATACGGGAACCGGCAAGGCCCTGTTCCGGCTGGACGGCCACAATCCGGCGGTGATGGACAGCCAGCCCTTCGTGTTCAACATCAGCCTGGAGACGGATTTCGATTATCTGACCAGCCTGCTGCTGGAGCTGTCCGGCGCGGCGAACACGGCGCTGGGATGGGGCGCCCGCGAACTCACCAAGAAATGACCGGAGGATGTTGGCGAAGCGTACCGAATTACCCTATCTTTTTTCCAATGGCTTCAGCGGATGAGAACAATCGTGACGGATCAATCGTTTAGGCGCTACATCGGGTTGCTGGCGATCATGGCCGGCCTGTCGGCCGCGGCGTGCTCGCCCACGGTGAAGGTGCAGGCCCCCAAGGAGCCGATCACCATCAACCTCAACATCAAGCTGGACGCGGACGTGCGCGTGAAGCTGGAACAGCAGGCGAAGGAAGACATCGCCAGCAAGTCGATTTTCTAGGGTGAACGCGATGAAGAACATGCTCAAGGTGATTGCTCTGTGTCTGGTCGCGGCGGGCGGCGTCGCCGCCGTCCATGTGACGGCCACCCCGGCCTACGCCCAGGCGAAGCCGCTCGATGCGCCGCGCAGCAGCGGCGTCGTGGGCGAGCGCTATGACGGCTATGCCGTGGTCCGCGACGCCAGCGCGCCCGCCGACATCCGCAAGCTGGTCGAGCAGACCAATGCCGAGCGCCGCAAGGTCTATCAGGACCAGGCCTCCGCCAAGGGCGCGCCGGCCGAGGAAGTCGGCAAGGTCTATGCCGGCCAGATCATGTCGGCGGCCCCCGCCGGCTGGTGGTTCCAGGACGCCGGCGGCGCCTGGGTACAGAAGAAGTAGCCTCTTTCCGGCTCGTCACGGGATCGCCGAGACAGTCCGGCGCTTCCGGTCGCGGGACAGCGGGCGCGGCATGACGGCCGTGCCACGGCTCATGCATGACGGACCGTGCCGGCCTGTCAAGATTCCCGTTCCTCCGAGTGCCGTTCGGTCACTACTATTGACCTGACGGCACTATTACCGGAGCGTTCCCCAATCATGGGCATCAAGGCGGCGATTCATCACCTCACCCGTTACCGCTACGACCGCCCGGTTTCCCTGGGGCCACAGATCATCCGCCTGCGGCCGGCGCCTCATTCGCGCACGCCGATCCTCGGCTATTCGCTGAAGGTCACGCCGGCGAACCACTTCGTCAACTGGCAGCAGGACGCCCATTCCAACTGGCTGGCGCGTTACGTCTTTCCCGAGAAGGTCACGGAATTCGCGGTCGAGGTGGACCTGCTGGCGGACCTGTCCGTCGTCAATCCCTTCGATTTCTTCATCGAGGACTATGCCGAGACGCTGCCCTTCGCCCTGCCGGACGACCTGAAGGTCGACCTGGCGGCCTATCTGGAGCCCGAGCCGGCAGGGCCGAAACT
>CAZVVC010000081.1:0-12626 GCA_964630425.1 uncultured Bifidobacterium sp.
ATTCGGGATGGCTGGGATCGATGCCGGTGTCGACCACGCCGACGACGATGCCGGCGCCGCTCTGGCCGTCCTCGTAGGCGGCCAGCGCGTTGATCCGGTTCAGGCCGTAATTCGCCCGGTACTCGCTGGTGTCGAACGGGCTGGTCGGCGTCGGTGTCGGCGTCGGCGTGGGAGTCGGCGTGGGCGTGGGTGTTGGCGTCGGTGTTGGCGTGGGCGTGGGTGTCGGGGCCGGTGTGGGCGTGGGCGTCGGGGTCGGCGGTGTGGTGACCGGCCCGCCGCCGCCTCCGCCGCAGGCGACCAGTCCGGCCGTGACGAGCGCCATGGAGCCCAGGCGCAACTTGCGAAATTCGATCAAGGCTCCCCCCTCGAGAACCGTAACAATGCCGACGGCCATCGTCGTGGAAGGGCCGGCGCTTTGCAATGGCCACGGCGGCGGATAGTGTTGGTGCGACAGGAAAAAGGGGGAATGAATGGCACAGCATGAATCGAAGGCGCCGGCGCTGGCGTCGAGGCAGGTCCTGACCTTCGAGATCGCCCGGCTGATGGCCGAGGGGGTCGAGGCGTTCGCGGCCGCGAGGGGCTTGCCGCCGCTGGGCATCGCCATCGTCGACGACGGCGGCAATCTGGTGCTGTTCCACCGCCAGACGGGCGTGGTCGAGGGCGGTGCGCGCTATTCGCGGCTGAAGGCGCAGACCGCCGGCCTGCTGGGCAGCCCCACGCGCTTCATCGGCAATCTGGACTACACCGATCCGGCCCGGCCGCTGGGCATCGGCGCGGTCGAGCACTTCACCATCACGCCGGGCGGCTTTCCGATCCGCAGCGGGTCCGGCCAGCTTCTCGGCGGCATCGGCGTCTCGGGCGCCCCCGCCGAGGACGACGAAGCCGCCGCCCAGGCCGGCATCGAGGCCGTGAAGGACTATCTGGGCTAGGGTTCGGTCCCGGCCTCGGTCGTCATCTTGGGGTTTCTGCTGTGTAGGGAGGCAGCCAACGTCTCCGCATATCCGCGCCGGCCTGGCTGGAAAGGTCAGTGATCCGGCAGCCTCAGCGGGCTGCGGCCCTCGACGAAGCCCATGGCGGCGCCGACCACCCACCAGCCGGCAAGGCGCTGGAGCACGCGGGGCATCTCGCGGACGATCTCGCGCGGGACGGCCAGATACTGGTTCTCCTGCTGCCGCAGCCAGGCGCGGCAATAGAGGATGATCACGCCGCGGCGGACCCGGTCGGCGGTGACGTTGGCGCCGCCGCCGTGCCACAGGGCGCAGGTCCACAGCAGCACCGAGCCCGCCGGCATCTCCACGTTGATCGCCGGCCGGGCCGGTTCGTTCTCGGTGGGCGGCTCGTGCGAGCCGGGGATCACCAGCGTGCCGCCGTTCTCGGCGGTGAAATCGTCCAGCGCCCACATGGTCGAGACCGACAGCGGCCCGTGCGGGTCCGGCAGGTTGTAGAAGCCGTCGTCGCGGTGGAGCGTCTGGGCCGGCTGGCCCGGATGGAGCGTCGCCGCCGTCAGGCTGGAGAGCTGGATCTGGTCCTCCATATGCGCCTCGCAGAGGGCGACCACGTCGGGATGCGCGGCCAGCGGCCAGACCGCCTCGGTCTTGCCCAAAAGGCCGTAGGGGCGCTGGGTCTTCTCGCCCAGGAAAGCGCTGCGGGCGAAGCCGGTGCTGGGGTTCACGTCGTCGAGGCCCGCGCGCATCGCCTCGAGCTGCGCCGGCGTCAGCGCGTTCCTGACGACCACATAGCCCTGTTCGGCGAGCTGCCGGATCAGCGGCGCCAGCCGCTCGCGGTCCGCGAGGCTGGAGATGCGGTCGCCGTATTCGGCCTCCTGGACAGCCTTGCCGAACGGGTCCTTGCCGTACTCTCCGTCAGCGCGCATCGCGGGTCTCCTCGCGGCCGATGATCTCGTGCTCCTCGTTGTACCAGAGCGGCGAGCGGGCGAGGTCGATGAAGGTGCGCTCGTCGGCCAGCAGCAGCGCGCCGGCGCGGCGGCCCGCCGGATCGGCGCCCACGGCGGCCAGGTCCTCGCGCGAGTCCCAGTACAGCTCGGCGATGCCGTCATAGGGCTCGGGCGCGCCGCGCGCCGCCGCCAGTCCCGCCGACAGGGCGGGCTCGCCCAGCGAATGGGTCTGCACGTAGCGTTTCACCCTGATGTCCTTCATCACGCTGCGCACCAGCGGGCCGTGATGGTTCAGCCAGTAATCGCTGAACTGCTCGCGGGTCAGATGCGGCAGCCGGCGCAGGCAGAACGTCAGTTTGATCATTGAAACTTCCACCCCGTTTTTTATGCTGGCGGAGTATATCGGGGAGACGTCTCAATGGCTATGAAGCCCGCGGAGGCGGCGCGCCTCACGCCGCCGGTCGATCCATCGAAACCCCTGCCCGACCTGGGAGGCGACCGGATTTCCGGCGAACGCTTCCATTCCCCGGAATGGATGGCGCTGGAATGGACGCGCATGTGGCGCCGGGTGTGGAACATGGCCTGCCGCGAGAGCGACCTGCCCGAGCAGGGCGACACCTTCACCTATGAGCTGGGCAAGGAGAGCTTCGTGTTCGTGCGCGGCCATGACCGGCGCATCCGCGGCTTCTACAACGTCTGCCAGCACCGCGGGAACCAGCTCATGCTGAACGGCGAGGGCTGCGGCCACGTGGAGGCGTTTCACTGCGTCTATCACGGCTGGCGGTGGAACATCGAAGGCGTGCTCCAGCACATCCCGGACGTGGAGACCTATCCCCAGTTCCGCGACGGCGTGCCCGCGCACGCGCTGGGCATGGAGCCGGTGGAGACGGACAGCTGGGGCGGCTGGGTGTTCTTCCGCATGGAGCCGGGCGGCGAGAGCCTGCTGGACTTCCTCGACCCGCTTCCGGCCCATCTCGACGCCTACGAGATCGGGAAGTGGGACATCGTCGACTACAAGACCTTCGAGTGGCCCTGCAACTGGAAGGCCGCGTGCGACGCGTTCAACGAGAGCTATCACTTCCAGGCGCTTCACCCGCAGATGATGCAGTGGTCGAACGGCATGTCGGTGGTCGAGCTGCTGGGCATCCACAGTCGCATGGTCAACGAATACGGCACCGCCGATCCGCGCTATCACGACCAGGAGACGCCGGGACCCGAGCTGCGCGCCTATCTGGGGATGCGCGGCATGGAGCCCGAGCCGGGCTGGACGCCGCGCGACGTGCGCCTTGCCATCCAGCGCCAGAAGCGCGCGGCGCAGGACGTCCTGACCTATCTGCCCTATCGCAACATGCGCGACGACCAGCTTTCCGACGTCTATCACTACACGTTCTTCCCGAACGTCTCGTGGAACATCACCTCGGAAAGCATCACCGGCTTCCGCTACCGGCCGCACGCCACCGATCCGAACCTCTGCTATTACGACCTCGTCATCATGGCGCATCTGCCGCCCGATTCTCCCAGGCCGCAATACACCCACCGCGTGATCCCCAGGGACAGGCTGCCGCGCACCTACCGTGACGTGCTCGACATGGACCTCAACCCGATCATCTCGCGGGTGCTGGAGCAGGACGGCGCCAATCTGGGCGCGGTGCAGAAGGGGCTCGGCTCGGACGGCTTCCGGGGCATGGTGCTCTGCGACCAGGAACTGCGCGTGCGCCTGTTCCACAACGTGGTGGCCGATTACGTGGAGGGCAGGCGCTGATGGGCGTGGTCACGCTGGACTGGCCGTTCGAGGGCGTCGCCCTCGTCACCATGACGAACCCGGCCATCAACAATCACGGCTCGTGGGCCGCCATCCACGAGCTGTGGCGGACGCTGATCGAGGCGCGCGAGCGCGGCGCCCGCGTGACGGTGCTGGCCTCGGGCGTGCCCGGCCACTGGCTGGAGCACGCCTGGCTGCGCGACCTGTCCAACATGTTCCAGCGCAAGGAACTGTCGGGACCGGCCGACGGCTGGTTCGGCTGCCTCGAGGAACTGTCGAAGACCCATGTGGTCTCCCTCGCCGCCATCTCGGGCGACACGTCGGGCGGCGGCTGCGAGATCGGCTGGGCCTGCGACCTGCGCGTGGCCGAGGAGCAGGTGTGGTTCAGCCAGCCCGAGGTGCGCATCGGCGTCGGCACCGGCATCGGCGGCACCAGCCGGCTGGTCCGGCTGGTGGGCCGCACCCTCGCGGCCGAGATGGTGCTCGACGGCGCGCCGGTGCCGGCGCGGCGCATCTACGAGCTGGGCGGCATCAACAAGGTGGTGCCGCAGGGCCAGGCGCTCGACGCCTCGCTCGCCTGGGCGCGCCGGCTCGCCGGCCATCCGCCGGACGCCCTCGCCGGCATGAAGCGCATGCTCACCCAGGCCGAGGAGCATCCGCTGACCGAGGCGATCATGAACGACCAGCGCATCTTCCGGGAATTCTCCGGCCAGCCCGCCGCCATCGCCAGGATGGAGGAGGTGCAGGCGAAATTCGACGCGGGCGCGGGGATCAGGGAAACCTACTGGCCGGACGAAACCGGCTGAGGTGTCGCCCTGGATGCCTCGCCGGTCGCGGCGTTCTCGAACGGATAGTGGAACGGCCGTGTGGCCAGTTCGGCCGGGGTCAGGGGGCAGCGGTTGGCCTCGGGCAGGGTGAGGATGCGGCCGACGGGCCGGAGCGCCGCGAGCACCCTGGGGTCGGCGCGCAGCCGGTCCAGCACTTGCTTCTCCCTTCGGTCGAGCGGGCTGTCGAGGCCGGAGCGCGGCTTCACGTGCAGGCCGTCCAGCACCGTCCGGGCCGTCGCCGGGTCGCCCAGCCGCGCCGCCAGGAGATCGGCCGCCTCGTCATGGGAGCGCAGCATGCCGATGGCGATCGCGGCGGCCATCACGTTGGCCGTCGAGGGCCTTGTCGCGCTCGGCGGTCCTGCCGAGCGCGTCATAGGCGAGGGCGCGGACCTGCTGGGCGGCGGCGATGCCGTATTCATAGGCCGGGCTGATCGCCTCGAATCCGTCGAGCCGCCGGATCGCTTCCTCGTGACGGCCCGTGGCGGCCATCAGGAAGGCGGCGTTGAGCGTCAGGGTGAGGGCATAGGGATTGTCCGCGCCCAGGCGGTCGATGCCCTCGTCCCATGCCGCCAGCGCGCCCGCGCCGTCGCCCCGCAGCAGCGCCTCGACGCCGATGGTCTGGAAGATCGCCGCGCCGAACCGGTCGTGCTCGTCATAGCGCGACAGCGAGCCGACGAACCGCGTCGCCGCCTCCGAGGCGGCCTCGCCGCAGCCCATGTCCAGCATCACGCCCAGGGCATAGGCCGCGGCCAGCAGGTCGCGCGGCTCCCGGTCGTGATCCTGCCAGGCGCGCTCGAACGAGCGCCGGTACATGGCGGAAAGGTCGAACGTGGCCTGGAGCGCGGGTGCGTCCCACAGCGGCGCGAACACCGCGTCGCTCCTGGCCAGCAGCAGCACGTCGTGGGCGCCGATGCGGGCGAGCAGCGCGGCCGCATCGGCCTGCCGTCCCGCATGGGCGGCGGACCGCGCCTTCAGGAACAGGTCGAAATCCTCGCCCAGCGGCGGCGGCCGCGTCACGGCGAGCAGCCGGTCGGCCAGCGCCCAGTCGTCGCCGGCCTGGAGCCGCCAGACGGTGTCGGCCAGGACCCGCCGCAGGGTGTCGTCGGCCGGCTTGTCCGCCTTCAGATAGGGCAGGGCCTGCTCGCCCGCTTCCTTCGTGCGGTCGAGGAAATACAGCGTCAGGATCTGCATCTCCCATGCCCAGTCGCCGTATTCGTCGGAGCCGCGCAGCGCCGCGAAGCCTGGCAGCGCGCCGGCCAGGTCGCCGGTTTCATAGCGGAAGGTGGCCTGGGTCTGCAGGTAGAGCGGGTCGTCGCCGGACGTGGCCACTGCCGCGTCGATGCTCGCCAGCGCCTCGGTCCGGCTGCCCCGCGCCCACAGGACCTTGGCGCGGATATAGCGGCTTTCGGCGCTCGGCCCCAGTTCGGCCTCCAGGTCGTCGAGATCGGCGAGCGCCCGCTCGTGATCGCCCAGCGCCTGCGAGGCATAGGCGCGCACCATCAGCACTGAAGGCCGCGCCCAGGGCGCGGTGAGCAGCACCTGCTCGGCGATGGCGCGCGCGCCCCTGGCGTCGCCGCGCTCGATCTTCAGCACCGCCAGCATCAGCCGGGGCAGCGGATCGCCATAGCCGTCGCCGAACAGCGAGGGCAGGTCGGCCTTCATGGCGGCGTCGACGCCGGGATATTGCCGGTTCAGCACGGCCAGGTCCTCGATGGCGCCGCGCGGGTCGCCGGCCGCCGCGCGGGCACGGCCGCGCAGCACGATCAGGAACGGGTCCTGCCCGCCCAGCGACCGGGCCTTCTCGATGTCGGCGATCGCGGCGGGAGGATCGCGCCGGTCGAGCCGGACGCGGGCGCGCACCGTATAGACCGAAGGATCGTCGGGCGCGGCGGCGACCGCCTTCTCGGCATCCGCCAGGGCGTCGTCGAGGCGCTTCAGGTCGGCCAGCGCCGTGGCGCGGACGAGGCGCGGCCAGACGAATTCGGACGCCATCGCCGCCGCGTCCTCCATCAGTGCCAGGCCCTCGTCCGCCTTGCCCGTGCGGGTCAGGATCAGGCCCTTGTAGGCGACGGCGGCGGGGTTCTCGGCAACGAGCGCGAGCGAGGCGTCCATGTCGGCAAGGCCCTGCGCCGCGTCGCCCGACAGGGCCCGCGCCAGGCCGCGATGGGCGAGCGCCATGCCGTGGGACGGCTCCAGCGACACGGCGTGGTCGAGTGCCGCGATGGCCTCGGGAAAGTCGTGGCGGCGCAGATGGGCATAGCCGCGCATGAAGGCGATGTCCGCGTTGAAGGGCTGCCGGGCGGCGAGCGGGGCCAGGGCGAGCAGCGCGGCGCCGTAGTCATAGGCCTGGAAGGCGGTGCTGACCGCCATCCATTCCGCCGTGCCGTCCTCGGCCGCCGAGTCGGGCGCGTCCCGCCCGCATGCCGCGGCGCCGGGCTGGCCGCAATCGGGACGGTCCGTGTCGATCCTGCCTTGCGGCGGCGCGGCGCCGAACGCCGGGGCCACCGCCAGCGCGAGGGCGGCGAGGGCAGCGAGGCCCAGGCGCTTCATCGCGCTGGACCGCCGGCGATCGAAGGCTGCGCGCTCCGGCATCGGGTCTCCGATCGGATCATTCCAGGCTGACCATCAGCTTGCCCGTGTTCGAGCCGTCGAACAACGCCCGGAACACCGCCGGCATGTTCTCGAAGTCGGTGCGTATGTCCTCGCGGGCGTCGAGCTTGCCGGCGCGGTACCACGCCTCCAGCTGCGCCAGCGCGTCGTCGATCCGGTCGGCGTAATCGGGCAGCAGGAATCCCTCGATGAAGGCGCGCTTCACCAGCAGGTTCCACAGATTGCGGGGGCCGGGCCGCGGCTCGGTGTCGTTGTATTCGGCGATGGAGCCGTTCATGACGATGCGGGCGTGCAGCCGGATGTTGTCGAGCACCGCCTCCAGCATGGGGCCGCCCACATTGTCGTAATAGATGTCGATGCCTTCCGGACAGACCTTTCCGATCTCGGCGGACAGGTCGCCGGCCGTCCGGTAGTTGAGGGTGGCGTCGAAGCCCAGATGCTCCTCCAGATAGCGGCACTTTTCCTCGCTGCCGGCCGAGCCGACCACGCGGCAGCCGAACAGCTTGCCCATCTGGCCCGCCAGCGTGCCCATGTTGCCCGCCGCGCCCGAGATGAACAGGGTCTCGCCCGGCTTGGGCCTGCCGATCTCGCGCAGGGCGATGAGCGCGCTGCAGCCCATGCCGCCCAGCAGGCTGTTGTACTTGGCCAGCGGAATGTCGCCGCCCGCCGGCAGCTTGCGGAAGACGAAGCCCGAGCCGAGCAGCGAATATTCCGACCACGAGCCGATGGCGTAGAGCCGCTCGCCCACGGCGAAATCCGGGTTGCGCGAGGCGACGATCTGGCCGATGACGCCGGCGCTGACCGGCGTGCCCAGCGGGATCGGCGGAAAATAGTTGCCGCCCTCGTCCATCCAGCCGCGCTGCGCCGGATCGACCGACAGGATCAGGTTGCGGGTGACGAACTCGCCGTCGCCCGGTTCCGGCACCGGGCCGTCGACGAGCTCGAAATCCTCGTCGAGCGGCACGCCCTTGGGGCGGCGCTTCAGCAGCCATTGGCGGTTGACGGTCGTCATTCCCCTGTTCCCCTTTTCACTCGCGGGACTATGCCGGTTCCCGTTCCCTGGCATAATATCACCGCACGATAGCATCCTGATGCGGAGGGGCGAAGCGCATGGCACAACCCGAACAGCATGGCGGGCACCGGATCGGCGACGAGGAATACGACCAGCATCTGCGCGATCTCCAGATCGAGCTGGTCAAGCTTCAGCGGCACAATATCGAGCACAACCGCAAGGTGCTGGTGATCGTCGAGGGCCGGGACGCGGCGGGCAAGGACGGCACCATCAAGCGCATCACCGAGCATCTGAGCCCGCGCGAGACGCGGGTCGTCGCCCTCAGCAAGCCGACCGAGCGCGAGAAGACCGCGTGGTATTTCCAGCGCTGGATCACCCATCTGCCGGCGGCCGACGAATTCGTGCTGTTCAACCGGAGCTGGTACAACCGGGCCGGGGTCGAGCGGGTCATGGGGTTCTGCACCGACGAGGAACTGAAGGAGTTCTACGATACGGTGGGCTTCTTCGAGCAGATGCTCATACGGTCGGGCCTGATGCTGTTCAAATACTACATGGACATCTCGAAGGACGAGCAGAAGAAGCGCATGAAGGAGCGCCACCGCGATCCGCTGAAGCAGTGGAAGATCAGCCCGATCGACGCCGTCGCCACCAAGAAGTGGAAGGAGTACAGCGAGGCGCGCAACGACATGCTGGCCCACACCCACAGCCCCATCTCGCCCTGGACCATCGTCAAGGCCGACCACAAGAAGACGGCGCGCGTCAACGTGATCGCCGATCTGCTGTCGCGCTTCGACTATGACGGCAAGAAGCCCAAGCTGATCCGGCCCGATCCGGCGATCGTGTTCACCTACGACCCCGCCTATGTGGACACCGGCCTGATCGCCCCCTGACATGGAAATCGAGATCAAACTGACGGCGCATCCCGGCGACCTGCCGGCGGTCCGCCGCGCGCTGGCCGATCTCGCGGTCGTCGTCGAGGAGGCCGGCGTCAAGCGGCTGGAAAGCCGCTACTACGACACGCCCGGCCGCGGGCTCCAGCAGCGGGGCATGACGCTGAGGGTGCGGCGCGCCGGCCACGGGTTCGTCCAGACCGTCAAGACCGAGGGCCAGGGCGCGTTCGAGCGCGGCGAATGGGAAAAGCCGGTCTGTTCCTTCACGCCCGAGCTGGACGGCGAGGCGGGCGGGCTGGAGGAGCTGTTCGTCACCGACATCGAGCGCGACAAGCTGATCGCGGCGTTCCCGCCGTGGCGGCCCGATCCGAGCCGCATCGAGCTGGCCATCGACACCGGCGCCATCCGCCACGCGGACCGCGGCGAGCCGGTGTCCGAGGTGGAGCTGGAGCTGCTGGAAGGCGCGCCCGCCGACCTGTTCGACCTGGGCGCGCGGCTGGCCGAACGGGTGCCGCTGCGCCTGTCCGTCGAGTCCAAATCCGCGCGCGGCTACCGGCTGGCGAACGGCGCGCCGCCGGCCACGCTCAAGGCGGACAGGCTGGAGTTCCCCGCCGACGTCACGCTGGAGGACGGCATGCGCGAAAGCCTGCGCGCGTGCCTGCGGCAATGGCTGGCCAACCAGGCGGCGGCCTTCGACGGCCGCGACCCGGAAGGCGCGCACCAGATGCGCGTGGCGCTGCGCCGCCTGCGCTCGGCGCTGGTCTTCTTCGCCGATTACATCCCCGAGCCCGCCTATGGCGAGTTCAGGAAGAAATCCAGATGGGCGGCGAACAGCCTGGGGCCGGCGCGTGACTGGGACGTGTTCCTGCTCGAGACGCTCCTGCCGCTGCTGTGCGAATGGCCCGAGCATCCGGGGCTGCGCGCGCTGCACGAGGCCGCGCAGCGGGCGCGCATCGAGGGCTATGCCGAGGCGCGTGTCGCCATCAGCTCGCCGGCCTATACGGTGTTCGCGCTGCGGCTCGCCGGCTGGATCGAGCATCGCGGCTGGCGCGTCGGCCTCGCCGCGGACGAGACCGACGCACTGGGCAAGCCCATGACCCGCCATGCGGGAAGGCTGCTCGACGGGCTCTACGAGACGGTCGAGGCGGCGGGCGAGGATTTCGACGACCTCGACGCCGAGGCCAAGCACGAGCTGCGCATCGCGCTCAAGAAGCTGCGCTATGCGGGCGAGTTCTTCCGCAGCCTCTATCCGCGCAAGGACGTGAAGCGGTTCCGCGATGCCCTCACCGATCTGCTCGACCTGCTCGGCAAGCTCAACGACCTGACCGTCGCCCGCGCCCTGTGCGGCAGGCTGATGGAGGCCGAAGACGCAGATGCCGGCGTCATGGAGACGGGCGTGGCCGCGCTGCTGGACTGGCACGAGCGGCGCGGCCACGTGTCGGACAAGGCCCTGTCGAAGGCATGGACCGAGTTCCGCCACGCCGACCCCTTCTGGCGCGATTAGGGTCCCTCATCCGGCGCTTCGCGCCATCTTCTCCCCGGCGGGGAGAAGGGATAACCGGGCGGCCGCCTCTCAGCGCGCCGCGAACCACCAGACAGCGGCGCCCACGGGCAGGGCGAGCAGCAGGCCGGTCGCGACGCGGCGGCCCATGGACAGGCCGCCGATCCAGGTGATGATGGCGCATTTGGCGACGATGTTGACCGCGACGGCCAGCAGGATCGCCAGCGCGCCGACGGCGGGATCGAGGCCTTCGGCGACCCGCTCGGCCGCCGTCAGCGCCGGCGCGTCGACGTCGGTCACGCCGGCGACGGCCGACACCAGCAGCAGGCCCGCGTCGCCCAGCCAGGATTGCAGGCCGGCCGAGGCGACCATGACGATGGCGAGGACCGCGGCGAACCGCAGCGGCGTCGCCAGGCTGAACGGCTTCATGTCCTCGAGCGGCGACCGGTCCGGGCCCGCGCCGGCATGGCGCGGCCACATGACGGCGACGCAGAGTAGGCCGGCCAGCGTCATGGCGCCCAGCACGGGCGCCATCTTCCAGGCGAGCGCCGGGGCGAACGCGGCCGAGACCACCAGCAGCCGCAGATAGACCACCGTGGAGCTGGCGACGGCGGCCGTCGCCGCCGCGGGCTGGACCTCGTCGCCGCTCCTGCCCAGGCGGGCCATGGTCACGGCGACGGCGGTCGAGGAGGCGAGGCCGCCCATCAGCCCGGTGACGATCAGCCCCCAGCGCGGCCCCGCATGTTTCACCGCCATGTAGCCGGCGAAGGACAGCGCCGAGATCAGCACCACCATCAGCCAGATCACATAGGGGTTGAGCGCCTGCCATGGGCCGTAGCCCTGGTTGGGCAGGATCGGCAGCACGATCAGCGACATCACCAGCAGCCGCACCGCGCCGTAGATCTCCGGCTTCTCCAGGTTCTCCACCCAGCGATGCAGCCCCGGCTTGAACGCCAGCAGGACGGTGACGGCGACGGCGGCCGGCACGGCCAGGTCCTTCTCGCCGGCGCCGGCGAGCGCGCCGAGGGCGAAGGTCAGCAGCAGCGCGATCTCGGTGGTGATGCCGTGGTTGCCCTGTTCCCAGGGAACGCGCGACAGCGCCGCGGCGATGATCAGGCCGATCACCGCGCCCAGCGCGATGATCACCCACACGCCGTAGAGCGCCGCCAGCGCGGCGGCGACGCCGCCGAACAGGCCGGTGACGGTGAAGGTGCGCAGGCCCGCCATGCGGCCGCCCGCCGGCTTGTCGCGCTGGGTCCAGCCCCGTTCGACGCCGATCATCAGGCCGATGCCCAGCGCGATGGCGAGGTCGAGGAACGGCTTGTAGTCCGGCATTTGCGCTGGTCTCCGCGAGTTGGCCCGGTGGTGGGACGATAATGCACCAACTTCGTCGAACGTGCCGGGTTTGCGCCGCCGTGGGAACGCTTTATAAGCGTCCGCGACCAATCCGACGGCCAGAACCGGGAAGACGCCATGATCCGCGACCAGGAAATTTTCAACCAGCTACGCGACACCATCCGCCGCTTCGTCAACGAGCGCCTGATCCCCAACGAGGAGCGGGTGGTCGAGGACAACGCCGTGCCGGCGGAAATCCTGAAGGAAATGCGCGAGATGGGCCTCTACGGCATGACCGTGCCCGAGGAATATGGCGGCTTGGGCCTGACCACCGAGGAAGAGGCCTACATCATCATGGAGCTGGGCCGCGCCTCGCCCGCGTTCCGCTCGAAGATCGGCACCAACAACGGCATCGGCTCGCAGGGCATCGTCATCGACGGCACGCCCGAGCAGAAGGCCAAATACCTGCCCAAGGTCGCGGCCGGCGAATACGTCGCCTCCTTCGCGCTGACCGAGCCGGACGCGGGCTCGGACGCCGCCAGCATCCGCACCACCGCCATCCTCGACGGCGACCATTACGTGGTGAACGGCACCAAGCGGTTCATCACCAACGCGGCCGACGCCTCGATCTTCACCCTGATGGCGCGCACCGATCCGTCCAACAAGGGCGCGGGCGGCGTCTCGGCCTTCATCGTCGAGAAGGACAGCCCCGGCCTTACCGTCGGCAAGCCCAACAAGAAGATGGGCCAGTCCGGCGCCAACGTGTACGACGTGATCTTCGAGGATTGCCGCGTG
>CAZVVC010000082.1:0-12379 GCA_964630425.1 uncultured Bifidobacterium sp.
CATGATCATGCCGGGCGTGCAGAAGCCGCACTGGAGGCCGTGGTTCTCCTGGAAGGCCGCCTGCATGGGATGCAGGCCGCCGGGCCGGCCGATGCCCTCGATGGTGGTCACCTCATGGCCCTCGGCCTGCAGCGCCAGGATGGTGCAGGACTTGACGGGCCTGCCGTCGAAATGGACCGTGCAGGCGCCGCACTGGCTGGTGTCGCAGCCCACATGGGTGCCGGTGAGCCCCAGATGCTCACGCAGGAAATGCACCAGCAGCGTGTTGGGCTCCACGTCGCCCGCCACCTGGCTGCCGTTTACCGTCGTCGTCACCTTGACCGTCATCCCGACCCCCGTCGCCTGAAAGTCCCCGAATCCGTCACGTTACCAGGAAGTATACCACCAGTGCCGCCGCGATCACGAGGATGGCGACGGTCATGGGCGATCCCCAGTGCCTGCGCGGCGACGCCGCCACCGCGGGCACGTCCCGGCGCGCCGCCTCGCCTTCGGCCGGCGCCGCCGCGATCCCGGCCGACGATTGCGACTGGCTCTGCGCCGCCACCGGCTGGCCGGAGGCCCCGCCGACGATCCCCGAGAAGGTGCCGAAGAACTCGTCGGCCATCTTCTTGACGCTGCCGCTGACCAGCCGCGCGCCGACCTGGGCGAGCTTGCCGCCGACCGAGGCGTCGATCGCGTAGCGCAACAGCGTGCCGTCGCCGTCGTCGGCGAGCGCCACCTTGGCCGTCCCCTTGGCGAAGCCGGCCACGCCGCCCTTGCCCTCGCCCCGGATGGTGTAGCCGTTCGGCGGATCGAGATCCTCGAGCGTCACGTTGCCGCTGAACTTCGCGCTGACCGGACCCACCTTGGCGTGCACCACGGCCGACATGGCGTTGTCCGCCGTCTTCTCGATGGATTCGCAGCCGGGAATGCAGCGGCCGAGGACGTCCGGGTCGTTCAGCGCTTCCCAGACGCGCTCGCGCGGTGCCGGGATGCGGTATTCGCCGTTCATGTCCATCTCGGGATGCCCTCCATGCCGCAGCCGCCGGACGCCTGATGGCCGAAACCTACGGCCTCGCCCATTGATGGCCAAGGCTTTTGTTTTATGTCCTGTCCCGCCCGCCCCGCACATGCCGCGTGCACGCTTCGGGGTGGCGAAAGTTCAATGCAGTCATGCGCATGGACGGCAAGGTTTTGCTGGCCGTGCGGACACGAAAAAGCTACATTCTCGTCAGATTGTCTTTTTTAGACATTCCTGACGGATTTGTTTGGAATAGGAGTTTCCCCGGTGCCAGTGATGAGACGTCCGCGCCGCCGCGAACTGAACCTGGACAACGGCCAGTCGGCCTCGATGGGCTGGCAGGCGCAGAAGAGCGCCGCGACCCAGCGCCGCGTGCTGGAAGCCGCCATCGCCTGCTTCGTGGAAGTGGGCTATGCCCGCACCACGACCACGCTGATCGCCGACCGGGCGGGCCTGTCGCGCGGCGCCATGCTGCATCACTTCCCCTCCAAGGCCGAAGTGGTGAAAGCCGCCATCGACTACCTGCACACCAAGCGCCTGCGCGCCTTCCGCAAGGCCATCGCCTCCATTCAGCCGGGCAGCGACAAGCTGCGCTCGGCGCTACGCGCCTACTGGGCGCATGTGACCCATCCGCTGTTCTTCGCCTTCCTCGAGCTGAAGGTGAACGGCCGCACCGATCCGGAACTGGGCGAGCTGCTCGATCCGGCCCAGGCGGCCTTCGAGGAAGAGTGGATGGATACGGCCCGCGAGCTGTTCCCCGAATGGCGCGACGATCCCGAAGGCCTGGAGACCGCGCTCGACCTGCTGCAATACGTGCTGGACGGCATGGCGCTCAACCTCGCCGACGGCCGCCCCAACGTGCACAGCGAGCGGATGCTGGACTATCTGGAAGCGCGGCTGCGCGAGTTGCGCCCGCGGGTCACCGACCGCGCCGCCGAATAGGCCTCAGACACCCGCCTGATCGATCGCCAGGGCCCGCTGCAAGGCGGGCCTTTGCATGCAGCGCTCCAGATAGGCCATGAAGGCGGGGCGCTTCTCCATCACCCCGAACATGTTCACCGCGAAATGCAGGTCCGCGCCGATCATCACGTCGGCCGCGGTGAACTGCTCGCCCAGCACCCACGGACCGTCCTTCACCCAGCCTTCCAGCACGTCGACCACGCGGTCGAAGCTGCCCCAGCCGGTGCTCATGGAGGGCAGTTGCAGATTGCCGAACTTCTCCGCGAGCGCGCCCTCGATGCAGCCCGCGGCGAAGAACAGCAGATGCCAGTAACGGGCGCGCAGCGGGCTGTCCGGCGGCGGGGCGAGGTTCGCCTCGGGCACCTGCTCGGCCACATAGGCGCAGATGGCCGCGGATTCGGCGACGCTGGCGTCGCCATCGGCCAGCGCCGGCACCTTCATCATCGGATTGACGCGGGCATATGCCGGATCGGACTGCGCCCCCGAGCGGATGTCGATCAGCACCCGCTCATAGGGCCGGCCGGCTTCCTCCATCAACCACAAGGCGCGCAGCGCACGGCTTTGCGGCGCCCAGTAGAGCTTCATCATGTCGCGCTTCCTTTCTCCCCCGACCCGGAGAAAGGAACATACAGGGAACATGGTCTGGAGTCCAGCGTCAGGGCGGCAGGGGAATCCCTCTACGGATCGACGAGGACCACCCTGAGGTCGTTGACGTTGGTGCGCGTCGGCCCGCTGACGATCCGGCGCCCCAGCGCGGCGAACAGCGTGCCGGCGTCGTTGCGCGCCAGCGCCGCCGCCGGATCGAGGCCGCGGCGGGCCGCGAGCGCCAGCGTGTCGCCGTCGAACCACGCGCCCGCCGCCTCGCTCGCGCCGTCGATGCCGTCCGTATCGCAGGCGAGGCCCGACAGCCGGCGATCGCCGCCGCAGCCGAGCATCAAGGCCAGGGTATATTCGTGGCTGGGGCCGCCGATACCGCCGCCCCGCATGGTCACCGTCAGCTCGCCGCCGGAGACGAGCGCCAGCTTCCGGCCGCCGCCGAGATGCGATTTCGCCAGCGCCGCATGGGCCGCCCCGACCTCCCTCGCCTCGCCTTCCAGCGCGTCGCCCAGCAGGACCGGCGCGTAGCCGGCCGCCTCGGCGACGGCCGCCGCCGCGGCGAGCGCATCGGCCGGCCGGGCGACGAGCCGGTAGTCGCCCCATTGCGCCACCGGCGCATCCGCCGACCTCTCGAGATGATCGCGCACCGGCCGAGGCACGGCCAGCCCGTGACGCGCCAGGATCGCGCGGGCGTCGGCGAAGGTCGTGGGATCGGCGACGGTCGGCCCCGAGGCGATCACCAGCGGATCGTCGCCGGGCACGTCCGAGATGGCGAGGGTGAGCAGCCTGGCGGGCCGGGCGGCCAGCGCCAGACGCCCGCCCTTGATGGCCGACAGGTGCCGCCGCACGCAGTTGATCTCGCCGATGGCCGCGCCCGCGCGGAGCAATGATTCCGTCACCGCCTGCTTATCGGCGAGGGTCAGCCCCGGCACCGGTGCCGGCAGCAGCGCCGAGCCGCCGCCGGACAGCAGGCAGATCACCAGGTCCCGCGGCGTCAGGCCCGAGACCATGCCGAGCATGCGCCGGGCGGCGCGTTCGCCGGCGGCGTCCGGCACCGGATGGCCGGCCTCGACGATCTCGATGAACCGGGTCGGAACGCCGTGGCCGTACCGGGTCACGACGAGCCCTTCGACGGGGCCGTCGTAGTGCGCCTCGAGCACCCGCGCCATCTCGGCGCCGGCCTTGCCCGCGCCGACGACCACGGTGCGCCCCTCCGGCGGCCGGGGCAGACAGGGCGGCAGGCAGTTCGCGGGCTGGGCGGCCGCCACCGCCGCGTCGAACATGCGCCGCAGCAGGTCCATCAGTCGCGCCGGGTCAGCGCCTCCAGCCGGGCGATCAGGCTGGAGGTGTCCCAGCGGCCGCCGCCCAGCCCCTGGACCTCGCCATAGAACTGGTCGACCAGCGCGGTGAGCGGCAGGTGCGCGCCGTTGCCGCGCGCCTCGTCCAGCGCCATGCCCAGATCCTTGCGCATCCAGTCGACGGCGAAGCCGTGATCGAACCGGCCGTCGGTCATGGTCTCGTAGCGGTTCTCCATCTGCCAGCTCTGGGCCGCGCCGTGGCGGATGACATCGACCACCGCGCGGGGATCGAGTCCCGCCTGCCTGGCGAAATGGATGCCTTCCGACAGGCCCTGCACCACGCCGGCGATGCAGATCTGGTTGACCATCTTGGTGAGCTGGCCGTGGCCCGCCGGCCCCATCAGCCGCACCGCCTTGGCATAGACTGTCATGGCCTTGGCGGCGCGTTCGAAACTCTCGGGATCGCCGCCCACCATCACGGTGAGCTTGCCGTTCTCGGCGCCGGCCTGCCCGCCCGAGACCGGCGCATCGAGCACGCCGACGCCCCGCGAACGCCCGGCCGCGTCCAGCTCGCGCGCCAGCCGCGCCGAGGCGGTGGTGTGGTCGACCAGGATGCTGCCCGGGGCCATGACCGGCATGGCCCCGTCCGGCCCCAGGACCACCTGGCGCACGTCGTCGTCGTTGCCGACGCAGGTGAACACGATGGCGCAGCCCTCGGCCGCCTGCCCCGGCGTGGGCGCCGAACGGCCGCCATGCCGGGCGACCCAGGCATCGGCGCGCGCGGGGTTGCGGTTGTAGACGGTGACGTCGTAGCCCGCCGCCTCGAGATGCCCGGCCATGGGATAGCCCATCACGCCCAGGCCCAGGAACGCCACCTTCTCCGCCATGCTCACCCTCTCCCTTGCAGCTCGCGGCCAGCATAGGAACGTTCGCGCCGCGAGGGAAGATCGTCACCTGCCTGTCATGAAAAGCGGTCATCCTGCAGCGCCCCGGCCGCGCCAGAGGAGTTCGAGCGATGGATGGCCAGACGATGCCGTCCCGCGTTTCCTTCGGCGAGATGGTCCGCACCTTCGCCCGCATCGGCCTGCTGAGCTTCGGCGGGCCGGCCGGGCAGATCGCGCTGATGCACCGCGTGCTCGTGGACGAGAAGCGGTGGATCGGCGAGGGCCGGTTCCTGCATGCGCTCAACTACTGCATGCTGCTCCCCGGTCCGGAAGCCCAGCAGCTCGCCACCTATATGGGCTGGATGCTGCACCGGACGCCGGGCGCCGTGGCCGCCGGCCTGCTGTTCATCCTGCCCGGCCTGCTCGTCATGCTGGGCCTCAGCACGGCCTATATGCTGTTCCACGAGACCGCCTGGCTGACCACCGTGTTCTTCGGCCTGAAGGCCGCGGTGCTGGCGATCGTGGTCGAGGCGTTGCTGCGGATCGCCGGCCGCGCCCTGAGGACCGGGCCGATGGCGGCGGTCGCGCTCGCCGCCTTCCTCGCCCTCTTCCTGCTGCAGGTGCCGTTTCCGCTCGTCGTCGCGGCGGCGGGGCTGGGCGGCTATCTTGCGGCCAGGGCCTGTCCGCGCCTGCCGGCGTCCGTGCCCACGCCTTCGGCCGCGCCGCAATCGGTCGACGCGCTGCCCGCCGTCCGGCCCACCTGGCGCCGGGCGCTCGGCGTGATCGCCGCATGGAGCGCGGTATGGGCGAGCCTGCCGCTGCTGCTCGTCGCCCTGTTCGGCTGGGACAGCGTGTACCGGCCCATCGCCACCTTCTTCTCGCAGATGGCGGTGGTCACGTTCGGCGGCGCTTATGCAGTGCTGAGCTATGTGGCGCAGGAAGCGGTCGAGACCTATGGCTGGCTGCGGCCCGGCGAGATGCTGGACGGCCTGGCGCTGGCGGAAACCACGCCGGGCCCGCTGATCCTGGTACTGACCCATGTGGGCTTCGTCGCCGGGTTCCGCGAGGCGGCGGGCGTGGGGCCGCTGGCCGGCGGCCTGATCGGCGGGGTGCTGGCGGCCTGGGTCACCTTCGCGCCCTGCTTCCTGTGGATCCTGCTGGGCGCGCCTCATGTCGAAAGGCTCCTCGGCAACCGGGCGCTGTCCTTCGCGCTGGGCGCCGTCACGGCCGCCGTGGTCGGCGTGATGCTGAACCTTGCCCTGTGGTTCGCCCTGCACGTGCTGTTCGCCGCGCACCGGACCGTCGAGGCCGGGCCGCTGCGGCTGGAGCTGCCCGATCCGGCGTCGCTGGATCCGGCGGCGCTGGCGCTGACGGCGGCCGCCATGTTCGCCGTGCTGCGCCTGAAATGGGGCGTGGTGCCGACGCTGGCCGCGTGCGCGGCGGCGGGCGTCCTGCTCCGCTGGCCGGGATAGGATCAGGCCCCGCCGGCCGGACCGCAGACCACGCCGGCCAACCCCCGCCGGATCGCATCGACGGGACAGCCCATGCCGGCGGCCGTCGCGGCGGCAAGGACCAGCTCCGCCGGGAAACAGGGGAAGTGCGGTCCTTCGGCGAGGTCGCGGAGAAGAATGGCCGCGCCGCCGATGACGAGCCGGATGTCATCGCCGCCGCCGTCCAGATGAACGGCCACGCCGTTCCCATGATCGCCGGGCGCGTTCACCGTGGCCAGCGACAGCCGCGCGCCCTTCACGGACGACCCCAGCCGCAAACAGGCGGGATCGTCCCCGTTGACGACGACGCTGCCTTCGCTGAGGGGCACGAGCGCGCGCGTCGCCGCGGCGAGCGCCTGGCCGCCGTCGCGGGCGCCCTCGAAGCTGGTGCCCGCCAGCACGACCGTCGTGCAGCGGTCGAACGGCATGCCGGTGGATAGCGCCGACATGTCGGACACCGACACGACCGCCGCATCCACGGCCCTGTCCAGCAGCAGCCGTTCGGCCGCGGCGGCAGCGTGCTGCGGAGCGCCGCCCAGCGCCTCGTCGCCGATCAGGGCCTCGCGGGCCGAGGCGATGCCCGTCCGGCGCCCGGTCGCGGAGAGCATCCGGGCCACCAGCGCCGGCGCCTTCGACTCTCGCGGCGCGCCCAGGATCAGGGCGATGGGAATCCGGCCGTTTCCGCCGAGAAGCGCCTTGAGGATGTCGCCGTAAAGATGCATCGAGGTGGTGTAGCCCAGGGTCGGCTGGGCGTTGACCTCGCAGATCGCCGCGCCCGATTCCCGCCACGACACGGCGATGTCGGGGATCAGCAGGTCCACTCCCGCCAGATCGAGGCGCAGGGTCCGCGCCGCCCGTTCGGCCAGCGCCCGGTTGTCCGGGTGCACCTTGTCGAACACGCCCACGGGCATCCCGCCCGAGGCGACGTTGGCGGCGCGCCGGAGCCGGATCCACCGGCCGGCCTCGGGCACCGTGTCGGCGGTCATGCCGCCTTCGGCGAGGATGTCGGCGGCCTCGTCGTCCATGACGATGGGCTTCAGCGGCGCATCCCGCCGGTCGGCGCGAGCGGGATCGGCGTTGCAGCGCGCGACGAGCTGGCCGACCGTGCTGACCCCGTCGCCCGTCACCCCGGCGGGGACGCGCTCCAGCGCCCAGACCAGCTTTCCGTGCAGCACGACCAGCCGGTAGTCGAGGCCCTCGACATGCTTTTCCACCAGCACCGCGCTGGAGATGGCGCGGGCCGCCTCGAACGCCTTGCGGACGGCGGCTTCGTCCTTCAATCCCGCCGCCACGCCCACGCCGCCGTCCCGGTCGAGCGGCTTGACCACCACCGGATAGCCCAGCGCCCCGGCGATGCGGACGGCCTCGTCCACGGTCGCGGCCCGCGCATGGTCGGGCACCGGCAGGCCCGCGCGGCGCAGGAGCTCGGCGGTGACCGCCTTGTTGCGGGCGAGATTGGTCGAGATCAGCGGCGTCTCGTCGGTGAACGAGCTGTCGAGCCACCGCGCCTTCGATCCGTGGCCGAACTGGTAGACGCCGTTCGCGATCCTGAACCCGGGGATGTTGCCGTCATAGGCCGCCTTCAGGAATCGCGGCGTGTTGGAGCCGCCCAGGGATTTCGCCGAGGCGGTTTTCACATAGGCCTCGGCCCCGGCGCGCGCGTCCCGTTCGCCCTCGCCGTCCAGCCGTCCCTCCAGCAGGTCGGACAGCAGGTCGACGACGATGACGAGCGCGGAATCGGCCAGGGCAGGATCGACCGCGGGAACCGCGACGGTGACGCGCGCACCGCCGTTCTGCGAACCAAGGACGCGGCCGCGATCGAAGACCGGCTGACCGCCCGCCCGTTGCAGCGCGTCGGTCCAGTAGACGACGCGCTGCGCGGCGGAGGCGAAGGCGGGTGCCGCGTCCGCATCGCCGGGCAATATGCGCGCAAGCGCCGCGTCGATCCCGGCCCAGTCCACCTGTCCGGGGTTGTCCACGGTCAGCAGCGCGCGCAGGAATTCCTGCCGCAGGCCGTAGGCGAAACCGCGATAGGCGAAATGTCTGCTGGCGATGACGATCGACCTGCGCCGAACGGTTTCGTCGACCAGGAGCTCGCCTTCCATCGAGGCGGGCCTAGCGCGCCGGGGCGGGCGTGGCCGCCACCATGAACAGCTCCCAGCGCATGCCGATGCCGCCCTCGACCGCATCGATGCCCAGCTCCGCCGCGATGGTCCTGGCCGTCTCGGCCGGTGCGGAGGTGCGCAGGTCGAACAGCCGGTGGCAGAACTCGCCCATCTCGCCGGAATCGGCGAAGCGCCAGTGGAAGCCGACCCGCTCGGCCGACAGCACGTGCCATCCGGCCCGCTCCAGTTCGGCGAGGGTGTGATCGCCCAGATAGCTGCCCACATGGCCCGTGCTGTTGTGCCGGTCCACCCAGCCGTCGAGAAACCGCGAGACCGCCGATTCCCGGTGGACGTCGGCCAGCACGAAGCGGCCGCCCGGCCGGACCACCCGCGCCAGCTCGGCGAACAGCGGCACCTTGTCGTCCAGGTGATGCACGCCGGCGATGCTGAGCGCGGCGTCGACGCTGGCGTCGGCCCAGGGCAGCGGCAGCAGGTCGCTGTCCTGCTCGGTCGCGC
Source organism: uncultured Bifidobacterium sp. (assembly GCA_964630425.1). GTDB lineage: Bacteria > Pseudomonadota > Alphaproteobacteria > SMXS01 > SMXS01 > RI-34. The sequence goes on from CAZVVC010000082.1 coordinate 8,851, forward strand.
CGTGGCCGAAGGACGAGCACGGCTCGTGTCCCAGCCAGCGGCATCCTTCCGGCAGGTATCTCGCCAGATAGCCGCCACCCGCGGGCACGTCGGCGACGATGGCGCCCGGCGGCAGCGCCGCCCTGGCGATGGTGTTCAGGAATTCCTCGCGGCGCGCGTCCGGAAAGCGCGACATGGCGCCGTCATAGGGCGCGCCGCGCAACTGGAACAGGTCCTCGTAGCTGGAAGGAGGCAAAGGGGCGCTGACCGCCAATCGGGTGTTCCTGCGTTCGGCCATTCATGGTCCTCGGGGCAATCGTGGCCAGACCCTAGCGCGCGGAACGCCGCCAGCCAAGCCCGCCCTGGATAGTACGCCAAGCGGGCTGGCCGCGCCATCCCGCGAAAGCGGTATTCAGGGCATGCGGCCATTCAGGGCATGCGAAAAGGCCGGACGCTCTCGAACGCCCGCGCGGCGCGCAGGATGAGCGCCTCGGACTTCCAGGGGCCGACGATCTGCAAGCCGATCGGCAGGCCCGCCCTGGTGAAGCCGCAAGGAACGCTGGCGGCGGGCTGACCGCTGATGTTGAACGGGAAGGTGAAGGGCGTCCATGTCCGCTTGTACGCCTCGCCCTCCGGCCCGTAGATGCCCCTGCCGGCCTTGAAGGGCGGCACCGGCGTCACCGGCGCGAGCAGCAGGTCGAACTTCTTGTGGAACGCCGCCATGCGCTGGATCAGCGCGCCCCGGTCGGCCATCGCCTGGTAATGCCGGACGATGGGCTGCTGGGCGCCCTTCTGGGCCGAGCGGACCAGGAAGGGCTCGCTCTCGGCCAGCGCCTTCCCGCTCGCGTTCTCCAGATAGCGCGCCGTCATGGGCTGCCAGAAGGCGAGGAAGGTGGAAAGCTGGTTGTCGAAACCGGGATCCGCGTCGGTCACCACCGCGCCCGGGCCGCGGAACACGTCGGCGGCGTCCGAGACCTCCGGGTCGAACGGGATCAGCCGCTCGCCGTTCCAGAAGCCGATGCGCAGCCCTTCGACGCCGCCGTTGAGGCCGATGCGATAATCGCCCTCGTGGTCGAGGGCGGTGGGATCGCGCTCGTCGGGCTTGCTGATGACCGTCATCATCAACGCCGCGTCCTCGACGGTGCGGGTCAGCGGTCCCGCCTGCGAGATCAGCGCCGAGACGCCGCCCGGATTGTGCGGCACCCGCCCCTGCGTCGGCCGCAGCCCGAACACGCCGCAGAACGCCGCCGGGATGCGGATCGAGCCGCCCGCGTCGGTGCCCACATGCAGCGCGCCCATGCCCGACGCGCAGGCCGCCGCCGCACCGCCCGACGAGCCGCCCGGCGTCTTGTCCAGGTCCCACGGGTTGCGGGTGACGCCGTGGAGCGCGCTGTCGGTGACGCCCTTCCAGCAGAATTCGGGCGTCGCCGTCTTGCCCAGGATAATGCCGCCCGCTTCGCGCAGCCGCGCCGTGATCGGCGCGTCCTGCTTCGCCCGGTGCGAGGCCGGGACGACAGGCGAACTGTTGCGGCTGGGCCAGCCCTTGACGTCGATATGCTCCTTGATCGACAGCGGCACGCCGTCGAGCAGCCCCCTGGGCCTGCATCTGGTCCAGCGCGCCTCCGACTTCCCGGCTTCCTTCAGCGCCCCGTCCCTGTCGATCAGGACGAAGGCGTTGAGGCCCTCGTTCTTCTCCTCGATCCGGTCTAGCACGGCCTTCGTCGCCTCGACGGGCGACAGCGCCCCCCGGCGATAGCGGTCGACGAGTTCGGTGGCGGACAGGCTGGCAATCTCGGTCATGGCGATCTCCGGTCGAAGGAACTTGCGGAGATGATAGCCATTTGCCTGGCCACCGCCAGTACCGGTCAGAAAGAACGCGCCAGACGCGCCCTCACGGTCAATGGCTCTTGCAGGTTGCAGTAGGTGGCGTATTCGAGGGCGGCGCACCCATACTCGATCTCGCGATCCAGCAGGTTCCGGATGTTCACGGACAGGCGCCACTTCTCGTAGTCATAGCTGATCATCAGTTCGTCCATGACATACCCCTTCGTGACGAGGCCCGTGGACGTATCGGTCGCCTTTCCCACGAAGCGCAGGCCGCCGCCGAATCCCAATCCCGCCAAAGGTCCGCTGCCGATCTTGTAGTCGAGCCACAGCGATGCGGTATGGACCGGCTGGTTGGCGAGCTGGACGCCGATTTCCTCGGGTATGCCGCTCTCGGTGACCTTGATGGGGTTGTAGGTATAGGAAGCGACGGCGTTCAGCCCGTTCGCCAATGTCATGGTCAGCCCGAACTCCACGCCGCGCGAGGCGATCTCGCCGGTCTGTATGCTGCAGCGTCCGCCGTCGCAGACATGGGTGATGTCCGGATCGAGGGTCAGGACGTTCTGCTTGCGCAGATCGAACAGGGCCAGGGTCGCGATGGCGTCCATGCCGGGAAACTCGTATTTCAGCCCGATTTCATACTGCCGGCCGGTGGTGGGAACGAATGGAACGCCGTCCCAGCCGGTGCCCGATTGCGGCTCGAAGGATTCCGCGTAGCTGGCGTAGGGCACCAGGCCGAAACCGGTCTTGTAGGCGATGCCCGCCCGGCCCGTGAACGCGCCCTGGCGGTTGTCGCCCTTGATGTCCTGGCGGCCGCCGATCATGACGAACCACCGGTCGCCGATCCTGATCTGGTCCTGCAGGTAGACGCCCAGGCGCTTGATGTCGATTTCGCGCGCGAAGAACGGGGAGTCGACGTAATCGCCGTAGACCGGCGCGAACAGGTCGATCGAGGTGTTGTCGGCCCAGGCGTCCTGCACGTCGGCCTTGAACGCCGCATGGTCGACGCCCGCGATCACCGTGTGCTCCATGGACAGCAGCGAGAAATCGCCCTGGAGATGGACATCGAGGACCAGGCTTTTCCTGGAATGGCCCTCATAGCCCCAGTGGAACCGATCCAGGGTCCTGTCCGAATTGGGCTCGCCCAGCCAGATGGTGTCCGTGTCCAGATCGAGGTCGGAGTAGCGCACCGTGGCGTCAAGCTTGAGATTGGCGTTGAAGCGGTGCTCGACGATGCCGGTCAGATGAAGCTGGTTCATCCTGTAGTAGTCGAAATCCGGCTCGCCGAAATAGCTACTCCGCTTGGTCGCCCCCAGCGCCGTCGTATACCGGACCGCCGGCGCCCAGCCGCGCGAATTGTCGCGGGAATAGACCGCCAGCAGGGTGACCGACGTATCCTCGTCCGGCCGCCAGCTCACCGACGGCGCGATCACCAGTCGGTTGTTCTTGTCGAAATCGATGCCGTTCAGGCCGTTGCTGTCCTGTCCGACGCCGATCAGCCTGTAGAGCCATTCGCCGTCCGCGTCGAGCGCGCCGGTGATGTCGGCCTCGATGCGCTTCCAGTCGAAGGAGCCGTATTCGATCGCCACCTCGGCGGCATGTTCGCGCTGGGGCCGCTTGCTGATCATGTTGATCATGCCGCCGGGGATCGCGTCGCCATACATCACCGAGGCGGGTCCGCGCAGGATCTCGACCCGCTCGCTGAGATAAGGGTCGGTGCGCTGCC
>CAZVVC010000083.1:0-12342 GCA_964630425.1 uncultured Bifidobacterium sp.
ACCTGACGTGCTCATTAAGAGTTGCGAAGGTTCTCAATCTCTTATTGTGACGCATTATCATCTGACGGTAATCGCATCCCCAATGCAAGTCACTCGCAATTGCGCGGGTGGCGAATTCACATTGGAGGATGGCTTGAGAAGTGGTTCTGGAACGACGAAATCCGCGCGCGGATTCAAGGTGCTCTCCGGCGTAGCCTTGTCCGCGCTGGTCTTGCCCGGCGCGGCCCATGCCGAAACGGCATCGGACGAGGCGAAGCCGATCGTGGTGGCGCAGGCGGATACGGTCGTGGTCATCGGCACGCGTGAGGACGCGCGCCTTTCCACCGGTTCCGCGTTCGTGATCGACACGCCGGAACTGGAGAAGTTCGAGTTCACCAACATCCATTCGATCCTGCGCAGCGCGCCCGGTGTCTATGTCCGCGAGGAAGACGGCCTGGGCACGTTCCCCGCATCGGCATCAGGGCGTCGTCGTCGGGCCGGAGCGATCGCATCTCGATCATGGAAGACGGCATACCCGCGGCGATGGCGCCTTACGCCAACACCTCGGCCTATTATTTCCCGACCGCCGGCCGCATGAGCGGCGTCGAGGTGCTGAAGGGACCGGAGATCCTGCGCTACGGCCCGCAGACGACCTCGGGAGCGATCAACCTCCTCTCGACGCGCATTCCCGACGAGCCGTCGGGCTTCGTCAATGGCGAGATCGGCAGCTGGAACACGCGCCGCCTCCATAGCTGGGCGGGCGGCACCTTCGGCCAGTTCGGCGTCCTGGCCGAGACCTACCAGCACAGGACCGACGGCTTCCAGAAGATCGATCGGTCCGACCGCACCGCCGGCAACGACGTGCGCGAATACATGCTCAAGCTGCGCTGGAAGGCGCCGGAACAGGCGGCCATCCAACAGCAGATCGATGTCAAGCTGTTCAAGGGGGACAACGAAGCCGACGTGTCCTATCTCGGCCTCACGGACGCCGACTTTCGGGCGAATCCAAACCGACGCTACGGCCTCGGCGAGCTGGAGCGGATGGACCAGGGGCGCCGGTCGGCCAGCCTCCAGCATCAGTTGCACATCACGCCGGACATCTCGCTGATCTCGACCGGCTACTACACCAAGACCTTCCGCAACTACACGCGCCTCAACCAGATCAATGGCATCGACGTCAGCGGCTCGGGCATCACGTCGCGGATCAACAACGGTGCACCCAACGCGGCATTTCTCCAGGGCATCCTGGATGGCATCCAGGACACGACGCACGCCAACGGGGTGCGCTACGGCAACAATTTCCAGACCTTCATCGCCAAGGGCCTCCAGTTCGAGGGCCGGGCCGCCTTCTCGACCGGCGGGATCGAGCATGAACTGATGGGCGGGGTGCGCTGGCACAAGGACACGACCAGGAACACCGCCGACATTTCCAGCGTGATCTACGATCAGGTCAACGGCAGCCTCGTTTTCAACAGGGGCACCCCCACGACTCCGAATCAAGGTTACGCCAAGGCGATGTCCTTCTGGATCGCGGATCGGATCCGCTGGGGTGGCCTGACCCTGCTGCCGTTGCTGCGCTATGAGGACGTCAAGTCCTGGCAGAACGTCGCGAACCCGAACAGCAACCGGAACACCCTGCACAAGCTCACCTGGGGTCTGGGCGTGAACTACCAGATCGGCGAGGAATGGACCATTCTCGCCGGCGTCCACCGGGGCTTTGCCCCTCCCGGTTCGGGTGCGGTCGAGGGAAGCAAGGGCGAGGAGAGCACGAACATCGAGGGCGGCGTGAGGTTCCGGCGCGGCAGTATCAGCGCGGACCTGATCGGCTTCTATACCGACTACGACAATGCGCTGCGCAACTGCCTGTTCGCGAATCCCTGCGCCGACGGCTCGACCGACGGCGTCCAGCAGGACGGCGCGAAGACGGTCTACGGCCTCGAGGCGGCCGTCAGGGCGAACCTGATCGAAGGCAACCATTTCCGCGTGCCCTTCCAGTTGGCCTACACCTATACCGACGGCGAGTACACGCGGGCGGCGGACGTCGCTTCCGGGGTCCGGAAGGGCGACGTGCTGGACTACACGCCCAAGCATACGGGACGGGTTCAACTGGGCCTGGAGCACGACGCGGGCTTCGATATCGCCATCGCGCTGAACTATTCGAGCGGCGCGTGCATCAACACCACCTGCGGCCGGTCGGGCGTGGATACCACCTTCCTCAAGACCGAGAAGCTGTTCACCGCCGACCTGTCCGCCTCCTATGCGCTGACGCAGTCGGTCGACGTCTATGCCCGGGTGGAGAACCTGTTCAACGAACGCAAGATCACCCATCGCGGCACGGACGGCGCGCGCGGCAATCCCGGCCGGTATGTCGGCGGGGGCCTGCGCCTGGCCTTCTGAGCCTGGTGTCCGCACGTCGAGGGGGCGTGCGGACACTTCCTTTCCCGGGACTCGAGCGTGATGGTCGGAGAACTGTTGTCCATTCGGAAACGCAGCGCGGTCGAACGCAAGGCCCTCGAGATCATCCGGGGCAAGAGCTTCGAGGAGGGCCATTTCGCCCTGTTTTCGGGCGGTGCGGCGATACGGCCGTTCGGCGCCCCCGAGATGGCGCATTTCGCCTCCCTGCGCGAATGCGCGGGCCGCAACGGGCTCGATACGCTGGAGATCGATTCGCATTATGTCTCGGCCGCGGAACTGCTGATCCTGCGCTGGCTGGCCGAGGCGCAGCGCCGCTCGGGTTTGCGCACGTTCCGCTTCAAGGATATTGGTCTCCTGACCGCATTGAGGCATTGTGCCGTCATCCTGGAGCAGATCGGTTTGATGCTGCCGCCGCGAACCCTGGCCCTGTTCTCCCGTGTGGATCCCCTGGCGCCGAGATGAGAACGGGCCGTGCGGAGATCATCAGGCCCGTGGCGGCCGATGCGCCAGGCGCCGGGCGGAGGGCGACGAGATCGTGAACATTCTGCTCCTTGAAGACGACCGGCAGACGGGCTCTTTCATCGCCCGCGGCTTCACCGAACTGGGCCATGCCGTGGAATGGTCGCTGGATGGGCGCGAGGGCCTGGGAATGGCGCTGGCCTCGCGATACGACGTCATGATCATCGATCGCATGCTTCCGGGCCAGTCCGGGCTGTCCATCGTCGAGGCGATCCGTTCGGCCGGCCTCAGGGTGCCTGTCCTCGTGCTGACGGCGCTGTCGGGCGTGGAAGACCGGGTCGAAGGTCTCGAAACGGGGGCCGACGACTATCTGGGCAAGCCGTTCGCGTTCAGCGAATTGCTGGCGCGGGTCAGGGCGCTTCATCGCCGCGGTGCCGACGACGGTCTGGCCGAACGCGACCAGATCACTGTCGGCGATCTTCAGGTCGACCTGCGCAACCGCAGGGTCCTGCGCGCGGGCAAGCGGCTCGACCTCACGCCGCAGGAATACAGGCTTCTGGAGTTTCTGGCGCGCCGCGCCGGGCAGACCGTTACCCGCACCATGCTCCTCGAGGGGCTGTGGAGCTATGATTTCGACACGCGCACCAACATCATCGACGCGCATGTCAGCCGGTTGCGCGCGAAGATAGACCGGGGCTTCGAGACGCCCTTGCTGCATACCTTGCGCGGCGTGGGTTACGTGCTCGATGCGCGCGGGTAGGTGGGCGAAAAATCTCTGGCGAGCGGCGGCGTTCCGCCTCGCGATCGTCTTTGCCTCGATCTTCGGGATGGGCGCGGCACTGATGCTGGTGCTGCTCGACCTCGGCGTCGCGGAGGTCGCCGAGGGTGAGCTTCGTGACGCGCTTCGCCACCAGATGGCGATCATGCGCGCCGATGCCCAGCTGGAAGGCGGTGAGGCGCTGGCGAGAATACTCGCCGAACATGTGCGCACCGACAGGGTGAGCCGGTACCGCTATCTGGTCGTTCCGTCGTCCGGCACCGGCTTCAACAGCGGCATTCCCGAGGCGGGGCTGGATTTCGACGGCTTCGGAAGCGTCGATGCGCCCGTGTCCGACGTGTCGTCCATCGGCAAGTCGGCGCGCGTCGAGATGCTGGTGCTGACCAGGCATATGCCGGACGGCACCTTCCTCGCCGTGGGACGCGAGAACTATCCCCTCGAGGAGCTGAGGAAAGGGCTCAACCGGGTCGCGGTCTGGGGCAGCGTGCTGCTGGCGGCGCTGGCGGTGGGCGCCGGGCTGGTCGCGGGATTCCTCTTCCTGCGCCGGCTGGAACTCGTGAACGAGACGACCGGCCGGATCATCGACGGCAATATCTCCGAGCGGTTGCCCTCCATCGGCTTCGGCCAGGAGTTTCACGACCTGACGCGCAACCTGAACATCATGCTCGATCGCCTGGAAGCCGCGATAACGGCGATGCGCCAGATCTCCACCGATGTAGCGCACGATCTGCGCATGCCGCTGACGCGGCTCCGAAGCCGTCTGGAGGCGCTGGACGTCACCTCGGCCGGCCAGGCGGCGCAGATCGACGAGGCGATAGGCGAGGTCGACGAACTGCTGGCGCTGTTCAACGCAATACTCAGGCTGGCCCGCCTGGAAGCGGGAAGCGTCCGTTACGAGATGGTCGCCATAGACCTCTCGCGACTGGCGGAACAGGCCATCGAGGCCTATCGGCCGGCGGCCGAAGAGGGAGGGCGCCAGCTCGTGGGCAGGCTGGAAGGGGAACGGTGGGTCATCGGCGATGCCGGCCTTCTCAGCCAGTTGCTGGCCAACCTCATCGACAACGCCTTGTACCACACCCCGCAGGGAACCAGGGTCGAGGTCGAGGTTCGATCCGAAGGCGACGGTGTGCTGCTGGCCGTGCGCGATGACGGAACGGGCGTGCCCGAGAGCGAGCTGCCGAACCTGACCAAACGCTTCTACCGGGCCGATCACAGCCGCAGCCGTCCGGGAACCGGCCTTGGACTCACGCTCGCCGCGGCGATCGTGGAGCTTCACCGCGCCGGCATGACGCTCGTCAACCGGTCTCCCGGCCTGTGCGTGGAGGTGCGGTTCGCGCGGGCGGATACCGCGGCGTAGAGCAAAAGCCGTTCAGGTGGATATTCCTCGGGTTTCCCTCCCGGTGCTTCTGCGAGCGTAGCGACGCAGTCCAGCCTTTCCGCCACACAGCCGTCACCGGACGGGCCGGACTGCGTCGCTACGCTCGCAGAGGCACGGTGAAAAAAGAGTCCAATGGATTGGCAGATTAGACAAGTCGAGCCAACCTAGACAGCTCTTGCTCTAGGATCGGTGGCCTTCCAGCCTGGCTGGCCCCGTCCTTACCGCTTGTCGAACTGGATATGGAGCTCGGGCAGGCTGCGCAGGATGATGCTGGCCTCGGCCTGCGGTTCGGCGTGGCCGGGGGCGAGGCGGAAGTTCTTCATCCGCTCCAGCAGGGCCGGGAAGCCCAGGTTCAGCTCCTGCCGGGCGAGCGGGGCGCCGACGCAGTGGTGGATGCCCGAGCCGAAGGCGAGCTGGGAGCCGGCGTTCCGGCGCTCCACGTCCACGTTCACCGGGCATGCGAAGTGCCGTTCGTCGCGGTTCGCGGCGCCGTAGCGCAGCATCAGTATCTGCCCCGCCTTCAGCGGCACGCCGCCCAGTTCCGTGTCCTTCGCCACCACGCGCGGCAGGCCCTGCACCGGCGCCTCCAGCCGCAGCGCCTCCTCGCAGAAGGTGCGGATCGCCTTGGAATCGCCGCGGATGCGCTCCTGCAACTCCGGGTGGCGGCAGAGCAGCAGCATGCCCCAGCCGAAGGTGCTGGTGGTGGTCTCGTGCCCGGCCACCAGGAACTGGTTGAGGATGCTCCACAGCTCGGAGGCGTTGAGCGGCCGGTCCTCGTCCTCCAGCCGCACCTCGCCCAGGATGGTGCACATGTCGTCGCGCGGGTCCTTGCGGCGCTGCTCGACCAGATCGACCATGTAGTTCTGCAGGTTGACCATCACCTGCGCCCGGCGCAGGATCTCGTCGTCGGACGGCGTGGTGAGGCGCAGGCCCGAGGCGGCGACGGTCGCCGCGTCGTAGAAGAACGGCCGGTCGGCGGGCGCCACGCCCAGCCGGTCGGCGATGATCCGCAACGGCACCGGCAGGGCGAAGGCGTGCATGAACTCCACCTCACCCTGGTCGACGAAGCCGTCGATGGTCTCGTCGATGATCTGCTGGATGTAGGGCTCCATCTTCCGCACGTTCCCGGCGGTGAACACGCGGTCCACCTGCGAGCGGTACTTCCTGTGCGTGGGCGGATCGGCGGTCAGCAGGGTGTCGACCGTCGGCAGCATCTGGCTCGCGATCTCCATGAACTTCTTCTGCACCGCCTCGGGCGCGTTGCGCAGCCAGAGCTGGCGGGTGCCGTTGAGGAACGGGCCGTAATTGCTGGAGAAGGTCTCGGTGTCGCGCAGCACCTGCATCAGCAGGTCGTAGCGCGTGACGACGTAGAGGTCGGCCGAGGGCATGTAGTGCACGGGAGAGTCGTCGCGCAGCCGCTGGTAGGTGTCCCACGGATCGATCAGGACGGCCGGATCGAACAGGTTGATCTCGTCCACGTTCGACGGCTTCTTGGCGACGGTGCTCATGATCCGGATCTCCGTTTGTCTGCCGCGCGGTTTCCCCGGCGCGCTGCCTTGCCAGTATGACTTGCCGGGACCGCGAGACAATAAATTTCTTGGATATTTTTCAGCGGGCGCCCGCGCGCCGAACTTTCACTTTTTCCAGCACGCGTGAATGGCTAGTCTCGCCGGACAGACACAAGGGGAAGCAGGATGATCGGCACCGATCCCAAGTTCGATCAATTCATCACCGAGCATCGCTGGGCCGTGGTCACCACGCTGCGCAAGAGCGGCACGCCGTCCAGCACTTTCGTGGCCTATGCGCGCGATGGCGATACGCTGGTCATCAGCACGCCGGGCCGTACCTTCAAGCGCAAGTCGCTGGAGCGCGACCCGCGCGTCGCCGTGTGCTGCTGCACCAACCGCGAGCCGTTCAACTTCGTGACCGTGGAAGGCCGGGCGACGGTGGAGAAGGAGAACCTCGTCGCCATGACCAGGCTGGTGTTCAAGAACATCGAGGGCACCGGCTGGACCGAGCCGGAGGACTTGCAGGGCTGGCTCGACACGCAGGACCGGGTGATCATGCGCATCCATCCCGAGAAGGTCTACGGCGTCATCCGCTAGCCAGATGACCGGCACTCCCGATCCGGCGCCCGCCAACGCCCTCCAGCGGCTGGCGGCGGCCGTCGTCGCGCTGCCGCCGACCGCCAAGGCGGTCGGCCTGATGATCTTCTCGGCGCTGATGTTCCAATCCATGAACGCGGTGATCCGGCACGTTTCGGATCTGGGGCTGCATCCGTTCGAGATCGCGTTCTTCCGCAACGTCTTCGGCATCCTGGTGCTGGTGCCGGTGATCATGCGCGCCGGCATCGAGGCCATGTACACCAGCCGCTTCGACCTGCACATGCTGCGCGGCGTGATCAACGTGGTGTCCATGCTGTGCTTCTTCTATTCGGTGACCGTCGCGCCGCTGGCCAGCGTGGCCTCGCTCGGCTTCACCCTGCCGCTGTTCGTGACCATCTACGCCACCTTCATGCTGGGCGAGCGGCTGAATTCGCGCCGGCTGACCGCGCTGGCCATCGGCGTGCTGGGCGCGGTGATGATCATCCGCCCCGGCTCGGACGACATGAACCTGGGCAATCTGATCGTGCTGGTGGGCACCGCCGTGTGGGGCCTCGCGCTGATGGTCATCAAGGTGCAGGCGCGGACCGATACGCCGCTGAACATCACCGTGTGGTCCTCGATCATGCTGGCGCTGCTCTCGGCGGTGCCGGCCGTGCTGGTCTGGAAGACGCCGGACGCCGGCCAGCTCGCCTGGATGGCGCTGACCGGCCTGCTGGGCACCGCCGGCACCATGGCGGTCGCCGCCGCGCTCAAGCTGGCCGACGCCAGCGCGATCATGCCCTTCGATTTCACCAAGCTGCTGTGGGCGGCGCTGCTCGGCTATCTGGCCTTCGGGCAGGTGCCGGATGCGTGGGTGTGGATCGGCGGTGCGGTGATCTTCTCCAGCACCGTCTATCTGACCTACCGCGAGGCCCGCCTCGCCCGGGCCGGCAAGCTGCGGCCGCCTGAGCGCGCGCCGGCGGAGACGTGACCGGGATCGTCCTCGACTTCAGGCCGCCAGCTTGATCAGCGCGGCGATGTCGTCGCCGGACGTCATGGGGCTGGTGACCAGCCGGCGGCCGCCCTGGCCCGCGGTGGGCCAGTCGTGGAACAGGAAGCCCGCGTCGCGCAGCCGCATGGCCACCTCGTCGGGCATCCGCACGAAGATCTCGTTGGCGTGGACCGGATGCACCAGGTCGAAGCCCAGCGCGTCGAACCCGTCGGCGAGGTCGGAGGCCATCCGGTTGGCGTGGGCCGCGTTCCTCAGCCACAGGCCGCCGTCCAGATAGGCGTGGAGCTGGGCCGAGAAGAAGCGCGACTTGGACAGGAGCTGGCCGGCGCGCTTGCGGCGCCAGGCCATGTCGCGGGCCAGCGCCGGATCGAACACGACCACCGCCTCGGCGGCCAGCGCGCCGTTCTTGGTGGCGCCGAAGGACAGGATGTCGACGCCGGCCTTCCAGGTGATCTCGGCCGGCGCGCAATCCAGGCTGGCGACGGCGTTGGCGAAGCGGGCGCCGTCCATGTGCACCTTCATCTTCCGCTCGTGCGCCCAGGCGGCGATCCCGGTCACCGCCCGCGCCGAATAGACGGTACCCGCCTCGGTCGCCTGCGACAGGCTGATCGCGCCGGGCTGGGTCTGGTGCGGGTCGTTCAGCCGGAAATTGCGGTAGGCCCGCTCCAGCAGGTCGACGGTCAGCAGGCCGTGCTCGGCCGCCACGCCGCACAGCTTGGCGCCCGCCGTGTAGAACTCGGGCGCGCCGCACTCGTCGCGGATCACATGGGCGTGCTCGTGGCACAGCACCGCGCCCCAGGGCGGGCAGCAGGCGGCCAGCGACAGGGCGTTGGCCGCGGTGCCCGTCGCCACCAGGAACACCTCGACCGGCGTCTCGAACAGCGCCGAGAACCGCCCGGTCAGCGAGGCGGTCAGCGCATCGGCGCCGTAGCCGGGCGCCGCGCCCTCGTTGGCGCGGCCGATGGCGGCCAGGATCTCGGGCGAGACGCCGGCCGCGTTGTCGCTGAGGAAGCTGCGGGTCTTGACGCTCATGGCCTCTTCTCGTCGGCGGGTCGGGCCGCTAACGTACCAAGCACGCATGAAGGCGCAAGGTCCGATGCCGGAATCGACGCGCCGCAACCTCGGGGGAGACATCATGGAACCGCAGCTCGTTAAGCTCGAGATCGTCGAGGACCACATCGCGCTGGTCACCATCGACAACCCGCCCGTCAACGCCCACGGCGTCCAGGTGCTGGACGAGCTGATGTGGACGTTCGACACGCTCAGCGACCGCGACGAGGTGCGCGTCGCCGTGCTGACCGGCGCGGGCAGGGTGTTCTGCGCCGGCGCCGACATCAAGGCGCGCGCCGGCGTCGAGCGCAAGCCGGGCGACCACTGGCAGGGCAGCCGCCGCGCCCGCGAGGCCTATCACTGCATCATGGAATGCCAGAAGCCGGTGATCGCGGCCATCAACGGCCCGGCGCTGGGCGGCGGCCTCGCCATCGCCGCCTCCTGCGACATCCTCGTTGCGTCCGAGAAGGGCTGCCTGGGCCTGCCGGAGATCGACGTGGGCCTGCTGGGCGGCGGCCGCCACGCCCAGCGCCTGTTCGGCCATTCGCGCCTGCGCCGGATGATGCTGACGGGCATGAGGGTCTATGGGCCGGAACTCTACCGTCTGGGCATCGTCGAGGCCTGCACCGCGCCCGAGGCGCTGATGGACACGGCCATGAGCCTCGCCCGCGAGATCGCGTCCAAAAGCCCCATCGCCAGCCGCCTCGCCAAGCACGCCCTCAACCAGATCGAGGAGATGAGCCTGCGCGACGGCTACCGCTTCGAGCAGGGCATGACCGGCCAGCTCGGCCGCACCGAGGACTCCAGGGAAGCCATGCGCGCCTTCGTCGAGAAGCGCAAGCCGGTGTTCACGGGGCGGTAGGGGGCAGTTTCGTCTCTACGATTTCGCGCGGCGCGCTTGCCCTACCCGAACAGGAATTGGGCAGGCACCGTGAAATCATCGATACCACCCTCTGTTCCCGCTCACGTCGAGTGCCGGCCGAAGGCCGGTGTATCGAGACGCCCATGAACGGCAGTGTCATGATCGCTTGAACGTTTTCCGGGCCGCCTCGGAAATGCTTTTCCAGTCGCCTCGGATGAGCCCTTCCTTCTTGGCCCGACTCCAGGATTTCACCTGCATCTCGGCGGCGAACGCGTCGTCGCGAGTGGTGAACATTTCATTGTAGACCAACTCCACCGGTCGCCGGCGACTGGTATAGCCCGGAAAGAGGCCACTTTGGTGCTGGCCGAGGCGTAGTTCGATATTATCGGTATGCCCCACATAGTAGGAGCCGTCTCGGCAGCGCAGGATGTACATGTAGAAATATTGCATCGCTGCATATCCGTCAGTGGGCGTCTCGATACACCGGCCTTCGGCCGGCACTCGACGTGAGCGGGGCAGGGTACGGCATCGAAAGGGGTCAACATACCATCCCTGCTCACGTCGAGTGATTTGCATAGCGAAGTCGTATCGAGGCGCGCATGCACACCCCTCACGCGTCCCCCGCATCCTCCGTCTCGCCCTGCAGCACGAAGCGTTGGGCCAGGTAGCCGACGCCGATCAGCGCGGCGCCCAGCATCAGCATGGACAGCGCCTGGAACAGGCCGGTCATCTGCCAGACGTCGAACAGGAACGCCTTGGCCACGGTGAGGGCGAAGATGGCCAGCGAGGCGATGCGCAGGCCCCGGCTGCGGAACCGGATGCCGGCGAGGAACAGCACCGCGCCGTAGAGGATCCAGGCCGCCGTATAGGCGTATTGCTCGGCATTGGTCACCGTGCCGCTGTCGAGGAAACGGCCCTGGAAGGCGTGGCGGACCTCCAGGCTGAGCCACAGCAGGGTCAGCAGCAGCGCCGCGACGCCCGCCACGTTGAAGGTGATCCGGTCGCCGCGCCGGGCCGCCGACCAGGCATAGAGCGCGCCGAACAGGGCGGGCAGCAGATAGGCGAGCGCCAGGGTGTTGAAGACGGGCAGGGCGCCCACGTCCGTGTGCCAGCCCAGCGGATTGAGCAGCAGCACCTGCACGAACACCAGATGGACGAGGCCGCCGGCGCGCAGCACCATGCCGGCGCCGTCCAGCACCTTGCGCTCGCCCAGCGAGCGGCGGACATAGAGGCCATAGCCAAGGCCCAGCCACGCGGCGGTCTGGATGCTGGTCTCGGCCAGGCTGCTGTAGGGCGCGCCCAGGCCGCCGGCGAAGAGCTGGCGGATCTGTAAGGTCACCAGCAGGGTGAGGAAGGCGATGGCGCCCGCCTCGAGCAGCTTCACGGTGACGCCGTCCCGCTGCCGCAGGAAGCGGCGCGACGCCCACCAGAACGCCGCAGCGGGCACGCCGTAGCCGTACAGCACCCAGTTGAGGATGGGCCAGCCGCCCAGCGGATAGCCGAGCAGCGACGGGTTGAGCGTCAGCCGCGCCAGCACCACGGCGGCGACGGCCAGGGCCACCTTGCGCAGGAACGGCAGCTCCAGCCGGACCGAGATCCAGGCCAGCGCCGGAAGCTGGAGCGACAGCGCCGCCGTCAGCCATGCCTCGCGCAGCACCATGGCGAGCGCCAGGCTGAGCGCCGCCACCGCGCCCGTCGCATAGGCGCCCAGCGCCGCGCGGGTCAGGTGGCGCCGTTCCGCCGCGAAGGTGGCGATGCCGGCAAGGGCGAGGCCGATGGCCGCCCAGCCCGGATCGGAGCGGAACCCGGTCCAGCGCCAGTAGGACACGAACAGGATCAGCACCGGCACCGCGGCGGACAGGCCCGACCAGAAGCCCGCCTGCCGCCGCAGCCGCAGCGCCAGGAAGCCGGTCACGCCGAACAGCAGCGCGAAGCCGCCGGCGACGCCGTTGAAGGTCTCGAAGGCGGGCTGCCGCACCGGGTTGAGCGCGGTGCGCCAGGCGTCCTCGCCCGCATAGGGATCGAACAGCGCCGGCACGTGCCAGGTGGCGAGCGCGGCGAGCACGGCGAGCGCGGCGGCGACGGGCAGGGCGTTCCACGCCGGCACGCGCCACGCGCCCGCCAGGAACACGGCGGCGACGGCGGCGAGCGCGGCGATCGACAGCGGCCCGTAATCGTCGCAGCGGACCAGCGCGTAGGCCAGCACGGCGACGGCGGCGCCGCTCAGCCACACCAGATATTCCGGCACGGCGAGCGGGAGCACGCTCGGCTCGCGCTGGCGGTCGGCCGTGCCGGCGGTGATCCACAGCGGCAGCACGGCGAGGA